>NZ_KI966369.1:0-18787 GCF_000332075.2 Synechocystis sp. PCC 7509
GGTTTAGTCGATGCTTTCAGAACAGTTACAGTTATTAGTTGCTGGGTACGTCCTCGGCGATCTTAGTTCCGAAGAAGCAGAGGAGTTTGAGCAACTCTTAGCAACTAATTCGGCAATTGCCCAAGAAGTAGCACAAATGCAACAAGTATTGGAGATATCTTACGCTCCACCAGAAGTGAGTCCGCCAAGTCATTTGCGCTTGGCAATTATGGAAGCACATCAAGCTATTCCAAGAAATAGCCCCCGCCCGGTCACGAAGTTAGCCCGTCCGTTTTTATCTGTTTGGACAATAGGGGCAGCCGCCGCCGTGCTGATAGTTGCTTTGGGCATTAGCAACTATCATTTGTGGCGAAGTTTACAGGTTATCCAAGCCCAAAGCCGACAGGATGAATTTTTGACTTCTTACTCGCTGCGAGCAAAAAATGCAAGTCTCTCGTTAGCTACTGTAGCAGTGAACCCCAATAAGTTAGAAGCTACATTGAACGTTGAGAATTTACCCCCGTTGCCACCGGGTAAAGTTTACGTGCTATGGACAGTGTTAAAGCCAGGTGCGCCCTTCACAACGGACAAGAAAAACGCAATTTTGACAGAAGTATTCAAGGTTGATGCTCAGGGGAATATTTCTAAGCAAATTACCGTTCCTAAAGCTTATCGTACCGAAGACGTAGTTACAGCAATGGCTGTAACTATGGAAGATGCTGTGGCTCCTGCCAAACACGCAGGAGCGCCAATCTTGATCGTAAGATTGTGAGACTTAACGTAAGTTTCTGTTCTGTTCCTGATACTGTTAGCGTTCACAATTCACCGGAGAGAAGAAGCGTAGGGGAATGAAACCAGCAAACACTTCAAAAAAGAGAAAATATTAATACCTCTCTTACCGTATAACAAGCATTTTCAGTAGTAAGACAAATAAATAAACTATCCCCGCCTTGCTGCGCGAGGCGGGGATAGTTTATGACTACTTAAATTTTGAGCATTACCACAATGCTCTAACTGGACGAGTCATATTATCCCTATTAGGTTTTTTTTGCGTAAACCCTCGAAAAAGGGGAATAGTAAAAATGAGGTGGGGCATTATCACCTTTGAGCCTCTTGTCAGCAAAGCTTTTTTCCCCAACGAGTCTCAAAAAGTAGAGTTTTTGAGATGTATTTTGCAAGTGAAAAGCTTTGCTAGGAAGAATTACAAGGAGGTAACACCAAACCTCTTTTTTTACTAATCCCCCTTTCCGAGGGTTCTTACAAAAAACCCCTATTTATAAAACGAGCAAAAAGTGAGCAACTTTTGGACTGGAAAGTGAGTAGCCGATTGATTTAGATTATGGATGCTAATAAGTGGGGTGCAAATTTACCTTAAATTCACATTTCTAAGGATAATTCTCATGTTTTCCGAGCGCCGGAAGAACTGAAATCGACACTTTATTTAGCTGCTTTTGGCTCATCTCATAAGAACCTTTACTTCTTGAAGACAGCATAACTCAAATGTTTAGGTCGCTCTAACTTGATACTTGCAGTATGACTAAGGATTTACTATACATGAAACAATTTATATCAGCTATTCCGGTGCTGTTAGCAGTAGTTTACGCAGGGCAAGCACAAGCTGTAACTTTTGCTGAAATTAGTGATGCTGGCGACAACCTCAATACAGCTCAAGTGATCCCGTCGGGGGCATTTTCACTAGATTCAATCTCTGGAACTCTATTTGAGAATGATGCTGATTTATTTAAAATCTTTTTAACAGGGGGTCAGACATTTTCAGCTACAACTAGAAATGCCCAAACAGATCAAATTCCCATTGACGATCTTTTAGGTATTCCAACAGAATTAGCCGCCGATCCGCAGTTGTTTTTATTTGACTCTGCTGGTAGAGGAGTATATGCAAATGATGATAGTTTTGGCTCTTTACAACCTACTCTTTCATCAAGTGGATTTTCTCCTACGGAAGCTGGCATTTATTATTTAGCAATTTCTAGTTCTGGCTACAATCCTGTGAGTAACGGGACAAGTATTTTTCCTGATGCAACAGGTGGAGAAGTTCTACCGAACAATAGTAATTTTGTTTTAACTGATTTTGTTGGTACAAGTAATACTAATGGACGCTACGATATCGCTTTAAGCGGCGCTAAAGCTGTGCCTGAGCCGACATCGATATTAGGTATATTGTCCCTCAGTGCTTGGGGTGCGGTTAGGCGAATGAAAAAAAAGGTTAAACAATAGTAAGTTTGTTGTTTGCCAAAAATAGTTTCATCTTTTGACGATGCAAGTCTCTTAAATCTGGCTTGTTTTTAACTAAGAAATAACTAGGTGTTTTCAAATCTATTAATAATTACCTGTGGATTTTTAAAGTTAAAAAGTGGTTGAAATGGCAACTTGCCCGATTTAAAGATAATTATTTTAAGCATCATATTTCTAAGCATTAAAACAAGTTTTTGTTATCAGTAAAAGTTCAAAAATTAGGTAACTGGAGGAGAAATCAACATGGCAAGCCAAAAAAATACCGTCCAAAGGAATTTAAAAAAAATTCTCCCCCTGGGAGGATTAGCATTAGCGATCGCTATAAGTGCAGTAGTTCTTCCACAGTACGCCAAAACTTCCGATCATGATGATGGCGAGGTTGATACCAAAGGTCGCAATCTCAATTTGACAGATTTGTATGTATTTCGAGAAAAAGATCAAAATCCTCAAGCAAGTATTGGGGATTTGGTGTTTATTATGAACACAAACCCGCGATCGGTAGCTCGCCAGCAGTATTACTTCAGCACCAGAGCGCGGTACGAATTTAATGTTAGCCGCATTACAAATAATGATGCTACTCCTACGGGTAAACCAGATGTAACTTTGCGATTTGAGTTTGGTGCGCCTAATTCCAATGGTCAACAGGAAATTAAACTAACAAGCCTACGCGACGGTGGTACGAGTAATGTGGCAATGGCAATAACTACCCCAATCATCAACGCATCAAAACCAGTAGTTAAGCAAGTTTCAATGGGTGGCTCTAATTTAAGCGTGTTTGCTGGATTGCGAGAAGATCCATTTTTCTTTGACGTAGAACAATATTTTCGAGTCCGTGCAGGAGCGTTAGGAATTGGACCTGCGGTAGGTTTTCGCCCCTCCAGCACCGCTGTTGACTTTGCTAAAGGTTATAACGTAAACGCGATCGCTGTGCGTGTACCAATTAAATTCCTCCAAGGCTCATCTACTGCAACAACTTTTGATGTTTGGCAAACAATTTCTGTGGCGGGGGCGGGTAACAAATACAATCAAGTTGAACGGTTAGCTAGACCAGCAATCAATGAAGGCTTAATTGTTACTAATGATTATCTCAACGCCCTAAATAGCGTTGGACCTGACTTTGAAGCTGCGGCTTTAGCTGGTCAACAACCTGCCGCTAGGATCGCTGCACCAATTGTGGGTGAAGCCGCAAAAACGCTAAAAGCAATTGGCAATAGTGACGAACGTACTAATGCTCTATTGGGGGCGTTTTTACCAGATGTGATGCGAATTGACATCACGAATACCAGTGGATATGGTAATGCGCTGAATGCTAAAGGTAGCCCAATTCGCGGTCGCTTGCTTAAAGATGATGTAATAGATATTACCTTGAGCGTATTGACTAATGGAGCAATCACAAGTGATAACACTTCTTACGATGGTACACCAGGCAACCCAGCACAAGGACACAATCCGTTAGTAACTACCTTTCCCTACTTAGCTCTACCTAACTAGAGCCGCTTTGACTACTGACGCACTACTAAATGCTTCTCGCGTTTAGTAGTGCGGACTTTTTTGTGGAAATGAAATGAAAGCTATTAAGAGTAAAATTGCAATTCCAGCTACAAACCCTTTATGGTTGTTACTGTTAATTTTGTTACCCGTTGCAAGTATCTGGCTAGGGTTACGTTTTATAGATCGAATTAGGCTTGATAGTCCTTATCGGTATAATTTGGTTCGTCCGCCATCAGGCAGCGTTACTTTAGAACTAGGCAAAGAAATAAGTTTCTACCAACAACGCATCCGTCAAAACCCTACTGGTGGCTTAGACCGCGCCTCATTAGCTACAGCTTATCTCAAAATGGCTCGTGCTTCAGGAGATATTAGTTGGTACTTGTTAGCAGAGCAAGCGGCTCAAGAATCTCTTGCTAAATTGCCTTTTAGCAATGAAGGGGCGATTTTAGCTAGTGCCAAAGTTGCAGTAGCCAGACACGATTTTACAAAAGCAATTGACTTAGCTCAAAAAGTGTCTAGTGACAACGCTTTGGGTATCTTGGTAACGGCAAATCTAGCTATAGGTGAGGTGGATAAAGCCAGCCAAGCGGCGGAAACTTTAGTTAAACAGGTTCCTACGATTAACTCTGTGACCTTACAAGCTTTGGTAGAAGTAGCTCAGGGTAAAAACAAAGAAGCAAGGCAAAGTTTTCAGAGCGCGATCGCCATCGAAGAACAAGGAGAGACAGGTAGCTCGGTTTGGGCGCGAATTCTGCTGGGTCGGCTTTACTATCAGCAAGGGGAACTAGAACAATCCCGCACCCTGTACCAAGAAGCACTAAGAATAATCCCTCAATATCCCCCAGCACTTTTAAATCTAGCCCAGTTAGAGATTCGACTTGGCAATTATAAAGCCGCCGAGCAGCTTTATGGGCAGTTTTTTCAGTTGGTCAATAAGTCTCCTACAGTCTACGATCATGTCGTATTTAGGGGAATGGCTCGCGTTCGGGATTTACAAGGGGACTTGGTGGGGGCAAAAAAGTGGCGAGATCGAGCCGAAGCAGATTTGCGGCAAGATGTAGCTGATTTTGGACATCGGCGGGAATTAGCACAGTTGTTGTTAGAAAGCAATCGCCCAGAAGTTGTAGCAGAGGCTCTGACTTTGATACAGGCAGAAATCCGCGCTCGCCGAGATCCCGAAACTCTCAGCACTTTAGCTCTAGTTTGTAGTCGTTCCGGGCGCTGGACGGAGGCGCAACAAGTTATGACCCAGGCGCGGCGTTGGGGCATCCGCGAGGCGGGCATATTTCACCAGGCAGGCACAATTGAGCAGGCATTAGGCAACTCGTCCCAGGCTAATAAATTCTTTCGACTTGCTCAAGAAATCGATCCTCAATTTAACAAACAGGCTCAAAAGGCTTTGGGGCTTGGTGTCGGACTAGGTGTGAACTAGAAAACTTATAAATACTTATATTAGTGGTGAATTTATATGCAGAGAAAATGGCGGCTAGTTAGCTTGAGCATTATCTCACTGTTCGCCTCGCTTTTACTCTCATTTACTTTTGCAAGTTCTAGTTATGCTCATTGGGCTGACTTGTCAGTAGCTGAAGTAGTTGTAGGAGAAACAAAAACTCAAATAACGCTGACTTTTCCTACAGGTTTGACGGCGTTTGCAGACGACAATAAAGATAATCAGCTTTCAATACCAGAAGTCCGTAGTCATCAAGCCCAGTTGCAAAGATTTTTTGGCGATCGCCTCCGCTTAACCAATGACAAAGGCGATCGCGCTGCAATGACTCTAATCTTGCAAGAGGCTACCCAAACCGCTTTGCAGGCTACGGCAGGTACTCATAGCACTTTGTTACTAACCTACACTTGGCTTCAACCTGTTCAAGGACTAAAGCTTTACTACAATCTATTTTTACCAGGAGTATCTACGGCTCGTTGTCTGGCAACCATAATTTACCCGGATCAGGTGCAAAACTATATATTCGACCCAAATAATCGCGAACTAACCTTAATTCAGGGTTCGATCTGGCAGCAAACGGGAATTTTGCTAGTGGCGATTTTTGGGTCTTTCCTGTGGGGTGGAATGCACGCTATGTCTCCAGGACATGGAAAAACAATCGTTGGAGCCTACTTAGTGGGGTCGCGTGCTACTGCCCAACACGCCATATTTTTAGGGGTGACGACGACTATTACTCACACTCTGGCAGTGTTTGCTCTAGGCTTGATAGCGCTTTTTGCCTCTCGCTTCGTTGTCCCAGAGCAGCTATACCCTTGGCTCAGTTGCTTATCAGGTCTTATGGTGATGGCGATCGGGTTGAATCTGTTTATTAGCCGATTACGAAATACTCAGTTTCATAGCACGACGCACCATCACGATCGCGATGGACACTCCCATCATCACCATGATCGCGATCGTGGTGATGACGGTAGTAATCATTCTCATCTTTCAATCACTGACGAAGCGCCCCTCAGTTGGCGTAGTCTACTGACTCTAGGAATTTCTGGTGGTCTTGTTCCCTGTCCTTCTGCCTTAGTTGTACTGCTGAGTGCAGTTGCTTTAGGTCGTGTTGGTTTTGGACTTGTAATGGTTTTGGCGTTCAGTTTAGGACTAGCAGGAGTGCTTACTGGTTTAGGATTGCTGCTTGTTCGCACTAAGCGGCTTTTTGATCGCCTACCATCGCAGATGCGTTTAGTTAGAGTATTGCCCGCAGTTACCGCTTTTTTTGTGGCATTGCTTGGCGTAGGCATCACTACCCAGGCATTGATACAACTTGGGTTCGTTCGATTTTAACTAGATGATTAATAATTTTTTGTATTGAGAAAAACCTAATGTTAAAACGATTATTTTGCTTAACTGCTACTATTTCTGTTGCATTAGTGCCATTTTTGAGTGAATCTACTTTTGCTCGTCCCCTATCTATAAATTCTCAATATCCAGAAGTACCAAGTCCTAAAACTAATTTGTCACTTTGTTATATGGAAACCAAAGACGGTAGGATTTTGAACCTTGAGATTTTATGTGCAAACAAGCTTGAGAATTCAGACGCAAGTTTAACTCCTATCCTTAAGCCTGTAAATTCATCAGCAGCAACGAGCAGTTTAAAATTGAAAAATAGCTCTATTACTACTAAATGCTACTTTGTAGACGCTAACGGTCGCCCCTGTAATACCAGCAACTAAATGAAGTATGCCCTCTATATGCTCTATTACTTAACTAATTTCCCGTTGCCATAAAATATCTACCACCCGCATCATCCCAGCCTTTAGATGGCGGCGATAAGTACTAAAAGGCAAGTTTAGTAATTCTGCCGCCTTTTCTTGGGTTAATGCAGGCTGCAAATAAGTACGATGCAAGACTCTGTAGAGTTTTTCGTCTCGTGGTGAAGATAAGAGCGATTCAACAGCTTGTTGGACCACTGCTTGCAGGGCTGCAATACGTTTTTCCCTTCCCAAAGTGTCAATTTCTACTACTAAGCGAGATCGTAATAGGGGATTTTTGTGCAGCGCATCAGCACGTGCAAAGTTACGTAATGCATCTTGGGCGGCTGTCGCAAATTCCGGCTGACTAAGAACTAACAATGGTTCCGTTGATATAGGCAGAGACTTTGCTTGGGCGGAGGCATCAATTTCTCTTTTTGCTAACAACTTTTGCCACGCTGAGGCTGATAATACCCGCCAATCATGTCCATAAACTCCATAACTTCTCTCGCCAACTTGAAAATCTGCTTCCGGTAGGCGTGTTAAGTCTGCATAAGCAAACATTTCTGCCCAAAAATCCGGTCTGGCACAACAAAAAAAGGTAAAGGTAAGCTCTTTTGTTAATCTATGGTGTTGAACAAAGTTGATAAAAATTAGGCTTTGTGTGGCTGAAACTTCTTGATAAGTATCTTTTGCCATCCAAAATCGGAATAAGGTAACTCCATTCCCTTGCTGCAATGGAACGCAATAGATGCGTAGATAATTCTGACAAGCGATCGCTCCTGGATCAGTATCTAAGTCTTCTTTACTAGCTTGGTGTAAAGCTATCATAATTACAAAGCCCGCCAACTGCTGTTGTGCATCCCGAAAAACGATCACACCTTGAGGTTGCCTTGTCAGCCAATGGGCGGCTATTTTTGCACTGGCTTCACCTTCTTTTTCTGCCACTATTTTTAGTAGCGCTGGCTTATCTGTCTCTCTCAGCCTATCCGTTTGCAAGCTACTGTTTTCTTGCCAAATAAAACGAGGGCGCACCGCAGAATTATCGCGATGCAGGAAAATATAATCGAATAATACTCGATGTTGCTCTTGACCTTGAGTTTGCTGTAAGCGCATTGTGTAATAATTACGAGCGCGGTGGTGCAATTCGGCGTACCACTCAGTATTGCGCCACCGCACGTCAGTAATTAATACTTCTCTAGCTAAATCGTGTGGAAATAACCCTTGGTGTCCTGATTCAATAAACGATAATTCCCGCAACCACTCAAATAATCCATAGACATCTCCCTGATTCAGCATTTGCGCTAATACAGTTTCTGTGGTTATCCGTACTAAAGCACAGGCTTCTAAAGCCATACGGTGGGCTGGCGATGGTGCATCTTGAACAAATCTTTGCAGTAGAGTTTTGATTACATCTGGCACAGCTTCCGGTTGAAACGAGATTTGCCCCTCTTGGGCAAATACATCGGCAATTAGTGACAAAGCTAGAGGATAACCATGAGTGAAATCTAGAACGGTTTGGTGTGCCGTTTCCGGGATATCTCGTTTACTAAGGTAGCTTTGGCTTTCATCGGGGCTGAGGTTGCGTAAAGGCAAAGTATGAATTAAGGCTTGCCAGCCCTCATCAGTTCGCCAAGCTGCGGAAGGGGCTTGACGACTAGCTATAACGATTAGGGTATTTTCTGGTAATTGCGGTAAGAATACTTCACGCAGCCAATGATCTAATGGTGTTAAAACTTCGTAAGTATCGAGGAAAATAACTTTCCGCTTGCTGTGAGAAGCGAGTTTCTGTAAAGGAGACTGGGAGCTATCTAGACTTAAGACTATTTTTAAAGTATTAATAAAAGACTCTGGGGTCGGATCTATATTACGTCCATCTAAATAAATTGTGTCTAGATTGCTATTACTTAGACGATTGAATTGTTTGAGTAAGCTTGTTTTGCCGACACCACCAGGACCGAATATATAAAGTAGATAAAATGGTAATTCTAAAGCCGCGATTGCTTTTGCAGGTAGTGCGTCAATTCAATGTGGGATGATATAGTGACAGGGTGGTTTTAAACTCGAAGCATCTCTATGGATTGTCCTCTGTGTGGTCACATTAAAGCCCATAAACATGGCAAGATGCCGAACGGACATCAACGTTACCTGTGTCCCGCTTGCCATCAAACGTTCTCGGAATCCTTCGACAGTTTGTACTATCGTCGACATATTAGTCCTGAACAAATTCGCCAAGTGTTGCAAGCACATAGTGAGGGCAGTAGTTTACGAGGGATTAGTAGAACAACTGGGCTTGCCTACAACACAGTTGTGAGTATTGTTCGCGCTGCCAGTCAAAAAGCCCAATTGGTTCACAATGCCGAAGTCCAAGCTGTACAAACAGAGGAGGTAAGTGCCGATGAGATGTGGTCATTTGTCTCAAAAAACAGAAACAGTGTTGCGCTCAAGAACTAGAAGTCGGGGATTGTTGGATCGGTCTGAGTCTTGCCGATTCAAGTGGCTTAATTCTGGCGGCGCGAGTTGGCAAACACACTGATGAACTGATTGGTCAGTTAGTCCTCAACACCGAGGGAAAAACAAATTGCAAGCAATTTAACAGTGATGCTTGGGGCGGGTATGAGCGAGTTCTACCTCCTGAAATTCACCACTACATTGGCAAAGACAAAACGCAGCGATTAGAACGTACTAATGGTACTGTGCGACAACAAACCGGAAGATGGCATCGACGACAGAACAAGTTTGGTAAGGTGTGGGAACAGACAAAAGTGACAACTCGATTAGTGGTGAGTTACTTCAACTGGATTTGGCAGCATAGCCGATTCAAAACAACTGCTGCACAACGAGCCGGATTAGCAACGAGAGCGTGGAGTTGGCATGATATTGCTACCTATCCCACATTAATTTGATGCATCACCCTTTTGCAAACAATTCAAGTTCCCTCTTACGTCCTACAAATCGGTGATTTCGCTCTGCATTCAAACGTTCTGCTAGAGACGGTAACATTAGCTCTTCCTCTATCAACTATCAATTAATTATCTATGCTGATGAGGGTATAGGGGTACAGCCGGGATACGGATACCGTTGGCGAAATATTACTTAACATAAAAGCACTGATTTTACCGTGTAATACATGGAGAGGAGAGCTAGGGAGCATCTCAGTTTTGCAGTGAGTATTAATACTTAAAATATTTAAGGGGCTAGGGAACTAGAATCGAAGCAAAAATGTAGAATAAGTAAAAATAGACGTGACGTACAGGATATGACTCCAGAGAATGCTATTGCACTAAAAGCCCATATACAAGCTATTGCTGCTATTCTTTATGAGGAGACTCCACAAGAGTTATTAAACACTTTAGAGGAAATCGAGCAGACTGTACGCCAAAAGGTACTCAAGCATTTGTTTGTCCAGAAATTGGTATTTTTTTATCCAATCAGTCACAGGTACAATCGTCGGCAGAAAAAGAAAATTAAAAAGCAGCATTGGCATCTTGAAACTGACGGCAAACCAGGCGAAAAAGCTAGAAGTGAAATCTCGCGCGCAACTAAGCCCACATTTAGAAAAATGCTGTTTGCTACTGAGTGCAAATGTATCCTATGCCAATACCGCTCGATATTTGGAAAGCCTTACAGGTCTGAGAATATCCCACAGTACGCAGCAAAGACTTGTCCAACGATATAAGTTTCCAGCCGTCCGGGTCAATCAAGAAGTAGAAGAGTTGAGCGTTGATGGGGGAAAAGTTAGGCTTCGCACGCCCGTAGGTCAAGGGTGTGAGTGGCGAGATTATAAAGCGGTAAACCTTGATGGACAGGCAGTTGCCGCCTATTTCCAAGATAACAAAGCTCTGCTCCATTGGGTAAATCAGCACTGGCTGTCAGAAATTGTCACCTGCATCGGGGATAGACATGATGGCCGATGCGAATCTCATCGCTGGCATTGCTAGTAGCGAAAGTCGTCTGGAAATCTTAGACTGGTATCATTTAGTAGAAAACCTTTACAAGGTCGGCGGCGACAAGAACCGTTTGGCAAAGGTCGAAGCCTTTTTGTGGCGAGGAAATGTTGCCGCAGCTATTGCCGAATTGAACGGGTGGTCACATCCTCAAGTAGACAATTTGATTGCCTATCTTTATAAGCATCAGTCTCGTATCCCTGATTACTGGTATTTTCAGACCGAACAGATTAGTTCGATTGGTTCTGGTGCAATTGAGTCTACGGTGAAACAGATTAGTAGGCGTGTGAAAATCTCCGGCGCTCAATGGAATAAACACAATGTGCCGCAAGTTCTCTTTCATCGCACGGCTTATCTTAATGGATTGCTATCTACAACTAACTATTTGCAAAACTGAGATGCTCCCTTGCTACATTAAGTTGGGAACGCGACAATGACCGCGCGGTCAAACTCTACAAGCTGGTGATTAAGGCAAAGGAAGGCTATGTCCTAGATGAGGAAATACCCAAAGAGCTAAAAGCAAGCGCTAGTGTCGGGCAAACGGTAGAATCAGCAGTATTGAGGAGTGCCTGTTTGTGGCTGGGAATAGACCCCAATCAGCCTCTTATGCGCCAACGGGGAAGACCGAGAACGCGATCGCGCGACGAGGACGGTAACATCACTTCTGCGGGGGAAGTAATTGAACTGACTCTACAACCAGATGAAACAGTTACAGGCAAGCTAATTACTGATTTTCAGGGATTGGTTAAAAACACAAATCTAGCCACTCTAACTTTGAGCAAACTTGCAGAGATGCTTGTCGCATTGCGCGATCGCGAATTAGTTGTAGATTTGCAATTATTAGAAGCGTACCTAGAAGCAGTAGACGAGGATTGGCGCGCCAAGATTGCGGATGAAATCGGCTTAGAGGACAATAATGAAGAAAAAACCAATCCTTGGGCAGTTTTAGGGTTAGACCCTGGTGCATCAATAGACGAAGTGAAAGCTGCCTACCGAAAGATTATGCGACATATTCACCCAGACACATCAGGAATGCCGCGATGGTATGCCCAGACAGTAAATGATGCTTACCGCACAATAATGGAGGGATTTGAAGATGGCTGAAGATAAAAAGAATTTGCCCGCAAAAAGAGTTGGCTCTGGGTTTCTGGACAAAGTACGCTCCAGTAAAGCAATATCTGCTACTCCCAAACAAGAGATGCTTAAAAGAGCGATCGCCTACCAAGAACGCCCCCGGTTGCTATTTGCAATGGATGCCACCGCCAGCCGCGAAGCCTGTTGGAATGTTGCAAAGGAAATTACTGGAGCGATGTTTGAGGCTGTACCTGGAGAATTGGATGTTGCTTTGGCTTACCATAGCGGTGGACGGTTGCAAGAGATGACACCTTTTTCACCAGAAGCAAGAGCTTTTTTAGATAAAGTACAAGCTGTACGTTGCTCTGCGGGTAGGACAGCATTGAATGAAATATTAGACAAAGCTGCTCAAGCACCTAGAATTAAAGCCCTAATTTACATTGGTGATTGCTTTGAGGAAGATCCAAAGGAAGCTGTAGAAATTGCTCAACAACTCAAGTTAAAAGGTGTTCGTTGTTTCATCTTCCACGATAATAGTTCTCAAGCTCAAGGTTACGATACTAAATCTGCACTGGCAATATTTGAGCAAATCACTCGGATTACAGGTGGAGCAATTTTGCCCTTCGATGAAACTTCGCCGGACTTGGTTAGAGAGTTGTTGAGTGCGATCGCGCTCTATGCTGCTCAAGGTATCAAAGCCCTCCAAAATCAAACTAAGTTGCTACCTGCTGCACGTCTGCTGCTAGAGCAAATGAAGTAGAAGCGAGATTTTACGATTCAATTAATATTAATCCATAAAGGTTTATGGTTTGATTTGATGCTTGCTACCCTTCGCTTTTTGTTTTCTTTTGTTTTTTCCTATTTCCTAAATAAAACCATAAAGGTTTATGGTTTTATTTTTAGCGTCGCTAAAAATAAAAATTGTATACACCCTTCTGGCTGGTGCTAGAGCATAGCATTATTGTCGGTCAGTCGTAGTGATAACGAGCTTGCAGAAAATTTAGCTGGTCGTGCGTAACTCTATAAACCAATCGATGTTCTAAGTCAATGCGGCGCGACCAGGTATTAGCGTCTAGGTACTTAAGTGGTTCTGGCTTCCCTATTCCAACAAAAGGGTCAAGCAATATAGCCTGAACCAGGTCTAGTACCTTATACGCCTTTTGCAGGTCATTTTTGTACCACCAGCCCAAGTCCTCTCTAAATTCCTCCTCAAATACTGGTATTCGATGAGTAGTCTTCTGTACCTCTATTTGAGAGGTCAAGGGTGGCTTACTGCTCTTCTTTTTCTTGCTTGCCAATCCCTAACTCCTGGCACAATTGATCGACGGACATTGGCTTTGTTGTATTAGCTTTAGCACGTTCTAACGCGCTCAATAGTCGAGCCGCATTTTTCGGCGATCGCAGCAGATAAGCTGTCTCAAGAAGGCTAGAAAGTTCGTCTTCAGCTATAAGGGCAACATTCCCACGCTCTCGACGCTTTATAACAATAACTTCCTTATCATCCACAACCTGATCGAGCAGGCTGGCAAGATTGTTACGGGCTTCTGTGTATGTAGTCTCTGAACTCAGCATAGTAATTATGTGCAGCTTTTCTGTACATAATTATAACAACCAGCGAAGACTTTATCTATCTTTCGTTAAACTCGTTGAGCAACTCGGCGTAACTCCACCCAGAACCGCACACCGATTCTTCTCTTGGAGTTTCAAAAGCAGCCTCTCGCTCAACCACTGGCTCCGGCTGTTGTTGCGCCTCCACTGCGGATTGCTGGAGCGCTTCTACAGCTTCTTCGATGGCGGAATCATTTAATGGTGGTAGCGGTGGAGTTTGGGGTTTAACTGGGCGCTTGACTTTTACAATGTTGTTCGAGTTCATACTTAGTCCAAAACAGTGACAAAAAATACATTTAAGGCGTTTTAGTACAGTTAAGCTGATTCTAAACTGTCTAAATCCCAATCAACAATATTAAATGCGATCGCTTTTAAATAAATATTTTTTCAATCCCGCCAGGAGTTAAACTGCTGAATTGCTATAGCAAATTCGTCAGCTATATAACGGAAAATAAAATTAGAAACCATCGGCAACATTTCAACAGCATGGTCAATAGCCATACTTTGTTTTACTCATGTCTTCAATTATACGTTGATAATGTGAGTATAATAGCTTATCAGTACAGATTACGTTCAATAAAATAGCAACTCCTCAAAATTGACTAATGGTTAGCTAAGATGCGATCTCACGAGCAGGCGTGAAAAGGTCAACAACTTATGAAGAAAGAAGTCTTTTTTACACCGCGAACTCCTTCTGAGCCTACCAAGGGCATGGGGTGGATAGAAATAAATGATGATGCCGTAAAGCGGCTAGGTATTCATCATTTATATAAATGGATGTTTCGTGGTAGTAATGTTGAGATTGTTGGACCAGATGGGTTGAAATTCAATGCCTACCTGGATAATCCTAACGGTTATGGAGGTCGTCATAAGAAACGCTTTATTGTACATAGTCATGGAGAGGTAGTTTTGCTTCTTGTACAGAAGAAATTAACTATTGATGCGGTATTACATTTTGTCCGCAGTTGGGCAAAGCCGGAAGCCAGAGTTATCACTCCTGGGAAACGAGTAATAACTCTCAGCAGCGAGTATGCTGATTTACCTGGTTATGTCTACTTCGTCTTTAACCTTGATAGCAATGCTATTAAAATTGGCTTTGCTAAGGATGTACAAAAGCGTTTAGCGGCACTCCAAACTAGCAGCCCTAGTCAATTAAAACTACTTGGAGTAATTAGAACTCAAAGCGCTAGAACTGCTGAACAATTGGAGGGGACGTTACACCAGCAATTTGCCCAATTGCATATAAGTGGTGAGTGGTTTAAAGCAGAGGAAACATTACTTAACTACTTAAGAGAAGTGAATTAGCAGTATGTACAAAATCTATCCATTTCTCAAACTCCTGCGAAAATCCCATAGTTACGGCTCGAAACATGGAATTTGAATGTAGCTTGGTAAGTAATTCCTATCTTGACCTAATTAAGCAAATTATTCGCTCGTTAATGAGCGATGGTCGCAAAGCGAACCGCCTTCGGCATCGCCTGTAAATGAGTAGAATAGTAGGTAGTACAAAAGTAGTACACTTTACGAATGCACATCCTCTGGTTCCGTCGAGATTTACGTTGGAGTGATAACGAAATAGTTACACTATCAACCGCCGATAACGCTGAAGTATTGCCATGCTTCATTATCGATCCTTGGTTCTATAGCCAAGCAGAAGTAGGTAAAGCTAGGGTCAGGTTTCTGTTCGAGTCACTAGAAAATTTAGACAGCAACCTTAGATCGCGGGGCAGTCAGCTTTACTTGTTTGAGGGAAGTAGCGTTAGCGTACTGCAAGAACTTACCCGTCAACTACTCCAAAAAGGCGATCGCCCTAAACTGTTCTTCAACCATGACATACAAGCGCAGTACGGCATTGAACGCGATCGCCAAATCATCGACTTCTACCGCGAACACAGCCTTGAATACCACCAGGGACTAAATAATTTTCTGCAAACCGATGGCGATCGCCGCGAACAATGGATGGAGGAATACTATACCTACTTGCGGCAGCCGTTGCATCCAATACCAGAACGTATTAATACGCCCCAACTTCAGCTTGACATTCCTCAGCTTACCTTCAGCGATTTGAAGCAAAAGTACAGCCAATTTTGGGAAACAGAAAATACATATTTTAGTGGCGGTGAGACACAGGCGATCGCTACCTTGGACTCTTTCTTAGATTCTCGCTTCCATGGATACCACTGGAAAATCTCGCGTCCCTGGCTAACTCAGCAGGGTGCTACATCCCACTTATTGCCTGATCTCACCTTTGGCACTATTTCTGTTCGCCAGGTCTACCAAAGTACCAAAGCTAAAGCCTCCGAATTAGCCGACAATCCCAAAGCCCAGTTTTCGCTCAAGGCTTTTTGCGATCGCTTACGTTGGCATGATAGTTTCACCCAAAGGTTGTACTACTATCCAGAATTAGTAGACCTCTTGCAAAAGTCACCTTTAAAGTTGACTGACATTTACAGCAGTTCTCAGTTGGGTGAAACATAGCAACAGCAATGGGTGAACCAGCCAATAATGTCTTGGAGTGTCACCGCAGCGAGAGCATCGGTAATTGCTTGGTCTAACTGAGCATAGGTTCGTGCCGCTCTGGCACGCAGAAACTCTTTGACTTTTGACCAACAGTTTTCAATTGGTGAAAAATCTGGCGAATAGGGGGATAAATAAATGACTGTTGCGCCTACCGATTCAATTGCCTCACGGATACCATTAACTTTGTGGGCGGGCAAATTATCCATAACTACACACGCGCCTGTCCAGAGATTAGGCACTAATACCTGAGTCACATAGGTCTTGAATGCTAGAGCATCAGTTGCACCGGGAAAAGTAATTTCACCTACCAGCCCCCGTAGCGCCATTGCACCAATCAATGTTACATTTTGTCCGCGCCCGTAAGGAGCGTGGTTATAGGCGCGGCTGCCTCGGACAGAACGGGCATAACGCCGTGTCATTGCTAAGTTGGAGCCTGTCTCATCTACAAACACCAAATCCTCCAAGTTGACTGCTTCAATTTCATGCCAATATTCTACCCGCAACTGTTGTACTCGTTCGCTGTCTCGCTCCGTTGCGCGCAGAGTTTTTTTTTCTGGTAAGTTTGAGCTTTTGGACGTATCGTCCCATCGTAGCTCGACTGATCCTTACTCCAACACGTTGCTCCAGTTGGTCGCATAACTCTACCAAAATGGCATCATTATTTTCGTCTACTAAATCAGCTACTACCGCCTCTTGTTCGGGGCTAAGTTTAGCTACTTGACCTCCTCCATGCGCTCTGGGTTCAACGGTTCCATCGGTGCGATAACGCTTTAATAAATTCTCAATAAATGTCAAACTGACCCGAAACCTTCTTGCCAACTGCCTCTGGGAACTCTCTTTTTGGTTATACGCATCAACTATTTTCTGACGCAGGTCTGTAGAGTATGCTTTCATTTGTCTTCCATTCCAGTTTCATCTTTAACTGTATCTTGCTCAATCAAGAACTGCTGTATAGTAGATGGACTGGGGTTTGGCTTTCACGACTTGGGAGAGCCGATGGTATTAGCTGAATTTCGCGGTGTATTTACAAATACACTCATAGCTAATTGTGGCTATACACAAGAGACGGCTGAAGCAGCGCTCAAGGATAAGTATGCTGACTTGATTGCTTTTGGACGACCGATAATTAGCAATCCTGATTTAGTTGAGCGTTTTGCTAATAGCTGGCCTCTAAATCCACCCGCCGATCCAAGTATTTGGTATTCCTTTGATAAAGAAGGTTACGTTGATTTTCCTGCTTATCAAGAATCTTGACCGTTCAGGCTTAATTGATAAGACTTCCTCAGATGGAGACTCTTGGGTTGTGTTGAAAAAATTTTTGTTGTCAATAGCCTGTAGTAGTTGACAACCAAGTTTTACACTTAGTGTTTACTCATTTTTAAAAACGCTATATGTGGAATGTAACTATCAATCTGACTTTTCCCGTTAAGTCTTGAAAGGTTTACTGGCAAGGGATTTAAGAAACAAGACAGCAAATACGGTACAGTAATTGAAATCGGGTGCTAAAGGTAACAAGCAATGCTGGACTGGTGGGAGAAAAATTTTGCAACCTTAGAACTGGGTGATCGCCGATTGAATGAGCGTGCAATGTCAATCGGGTATGTTCTAAGTCTTGGATTCGGCAAAGCACTGTCAGAAGTTTTCTGTAATGGAAAAGCACTCAAGAGAGCCTATGAGTTTTTGCCAACCCAAAAGTGGAATTTTCAAGTGTAGTTGAGCCGCACTGTCAAATGACGGCGGAAACTGTTGCAGAACACGATGTGGTGCTGTGCGTTGGAGATACGACTTTTCAAAGGTTATGGCAGTATTAAGGCGAAAACCGAAGGTTACGGGCCAATAGGTAAGGGAGGGAACGGTCTAATATTGCACAGTGCTTTGGCTATAGAACCGCAGAATGGCGAATCCTTGGGCTTGTTGTGGCAAAAACTTTGGAATCGGGAATCAAAGCCGATTCTACCAGTCCATGAAACCCCAACACAGAAGAAACAACGGCAAGCGCAAGCACGCATTGAAGCCCGAAACCGTCCGTTTGAACAAAAAGAATCTTACAAATGGGTGGAAGCTCTCAGCACTGTCGAAAGCCTTGTGAGCCATCACACACGAGTAATTCATGTGTTTGACCGCGAAGGCGACATTACAGAAGTTTTTGATAAAATTCGTCAACTTCAGCACACAGGAATTCTTGTTCGTGCGGCTCATAACCGCAGAATAGATTCTGATAGTGAACGCCTGTGGTCAAAGCTACAATCACAACCTAGCAGTTTTGAACAAGAAATTGAATTACCTCAGACTGGACAGCGTTCTGCCCGTAAAACCAAATTAGCTGTACGATTTTGTCCGCTAAATCTCCGTACTCCCTATCGTTTTGATAACCGTGACCCTCTACCCGTATATGCTGTTTATGCCACAGAAATTGATTGCCCAGAAGGTGAAACACTTATAGAATGGATGTTGCTTACTACAGAAGTCGTTGCAGATATCCAAACAGCTTCTACAATTTTACGCTGGTATACGTATCGTTGGCGTGTGGAAGAATACCATAAAATTTTTAAGTCAGGATGTCAGGTAGAAAAATATAGACTTGCTGCTGCTGGGATGAAAACTTTAATCGGTTTTTTGAGCGTAATTGCTGTTGAGCTTTTACGGTTGACTTACCTCCACCGCACTCAGCCCTTAGCCCTTGCAATGGAAATTCGCGCATCCCCTTGAACTCAAGATTTTAAAAGCTA
>NZ_KI966369.1:18887-88158 GCF_000332075.2 Synechocystis sp. PCC 7509
TTAGCACCCGATTTCAATTACTGTACCGTATTTGCTGTCTTGTTTCTTAAATCCCTTGCCAGTAAACCTTTCAAGACTTAACGGGAAAAGTCAGAACTTGGTATGAGCCGTTGACTTGGTGGGGAAGACAATGGACTTTTTAGTTAGGGGAGATATAATATAGTTGATTTTAGGGGCAAGATAGGCTGAGAGTATTGCTGCATAAGCTTTTTACCATCGCTTTTAAATAAATAATTCCAGCTTTGTTTGCTTGTTATTAAAGAAGGCTGTAACGAAAGAATAAGAGTTTTAGTCCTGTCATCGGCATACTACAAACCTCGTTCTTAGGTAAATTTGTACTATTTTGCCCCTCATGACACGTTCGCTAGCTTTACCCCTCCTACTCACCCTTTGCAATCTTTCGCCCTGTACTTAGGAGACTTTTATACACAACAAATTACTTTCCGTCGGGAGCAGGGCCAGGGGGTTGCGCGTGCATTTCCTCGCCTTTCCTTAAAGCGTAGTCCATTACACGCGCACGCCCTATGTCCCTGCCTTGTGCGCGGACTTCATCGAGTGCTGTCTCTACTGTGGAATGCACTTCGTCTACAGCTATAGCGTGCTGGGAGCGATTTGAGGCATAGGTGTATAGCCAAACGCTGCCCACTTTCTCCAGCAAGGTATCTGCTGCCCCGTACAGACGTTCGGCGCGCTCAAAATCGCCAAGCTGTTGGGCAAGAGCCGCTAACTCTTCGAGATAGTAGCCGAGGCTGGCTTCATCTCCAGCTTTATCCGAAAGCACTAACCCTTCTTCGACGAGTGCCGTCGCTTCGGTCAGCTTGCCTTCTGTCCGCTTACTCAGCGCCAAGTTATAAAGGGACAACAGGAGAGGAAGGGTATCGTTTACGATCCGGGACACCCGCAGAGCTTCTCCAAAGAAGTGAGCCGCCTGGCTGCGATCGCTTTGGCCGAGAGGAATCATGCCGCGAAAGTTGAGCATTATGGCGAGAAACCAGTTGTCGCCTAGCTCTCGGTAGAGGGTTAGGCTTTCCTCAAGCAACGTCTCGGCTGCGGCGTAGTCGCCGCGTAACATTGCTAGACGGCCGAGCATTCCAGTAGCTTTGGCAATCCCAGGCTTATCTCCCACTTCCCGGTACAGAGGTAAGCTCTGCTCGAACAGAACCTTTGCCCGATCCTCATCCCCACGAACCTCGACTTGCATAGCGAGTCCGCTCAGTACCCGCGCCCGTGGGTAAGGTGGAAGAGAGCCACTCTTGGTCAGCATTTCCTCGAACCAGCGGACACCCTCATTAATGTGTCGCTTCAACCACCAGAACATCCATAGGCCCCAGCCGAGACGCGCCGCCAACGCAATCTGGTCTTGGCTCAAAAAACGCGTGAGTGCGGCTCTTAGATTGTCGTTTTCAGTCTCAAGGCGCTCTAACCAAGCTAGTTGGTTAGGACTTTTCAGTTCCGGCTCCGCAGCCTCTGCAAGCACCAGATAATAATCGGCGTGACGGTCGCAGGTTGCCTGCCATACGGCACTACTTTGCAAGCGTTCCAGAGCATATTCTCGTATGGTTTCTAGCATTCCAAAGCGCGGCTCACCGTCCCGCCCTTCCTGTCGCACCAGACTATGATCCAGAAGTGAACTCAGCGCCTCGATACTCGTTAGAACCTGATTTGATTCTGCTGAGGAACCACCATCAAGACAACAGATGGTTTCCACTGCTTGCAGGTCGAAGCCCCCCGAAAACACGCCCAACTGGGCAAAAAGCGCCTGCTCGTCTTTACCTAGCAGGTCATAACTCCAGGCAATGGTATTTCTCAAGGTCTGCTGTCGCTCTGGTAGGTCTCGCGCTCCTCCCGTCAGAAATCCGAGACTGCTTTCGAGCCTCGTGAGTAAAGCCTGGGGCGACAGGAGCCTTACCCTCGCAGCAGCAAGTTCTATAACGAGTGGCAGACCGTCCAGCCTGCGACATATCTCGGTGACATCACGAGCGTTCTCTTGCTTGAGTGCGAAGTCTGGATTCGCAGCCTGCGCCCGTTCTACAAATAGTCGCACTGCCTCGTATTGCCCCAAGCTCTCAACTTCCGGTTCGGCTTCCGGCTCCGGCAAAGAAAGGGGGGGAACAGTGAACACGTACTCGCCACTGAGCCTGAGCATCGTCCGGCTCGTCACGATTACCTGGATGCCCGGCGCAGCGCCCAGCAATTCAGCTATTAGCGGAGACGCTGCGGTTACTTGCTCAAAGTTATCAAGTATCAGCAAGAGACGCTTATTATGCAAGTAGGATTTCAAATCCTCTAAGGGTGGTTGGCTGCCAGACTCCAGCAATCCGAGAGCTTTTGCAACCCTGGATGCCACGAGTTCGGGATCTGTGATGGCAGCGAGCGCCACAAAGCGCACGCCGTTCTCAAAACTCGAACCGAGTTTTGCCCCAACTGCTAGCGCGAGTCTACTCTTGCCGATTCCGCCTGGACCCGTAAGGGTGACGAGACGCACCCCAGTACGGTGCAGCAGCGCAGTGACTGCCTCGATCTCCTGCTCACGACCTACCAAAGGCGTGGGCGGCGTGGGTAGTGTCCCCTGCCCAATCTGCGAGGCTCTTTCGGGTACGCTCTGTTGAACACTGGCTGTCTGGAAGTGTTCCGTCAGCAGCAGGGCTAGGTCATTCTCGACCAAGCTTCGCAGTTCGGTGGGGGTGGAGAATGCCTTATAGGAAACACGGTCGTCCTCTCGAATATGAGCCAGCATTGCTGCCAGACGGGGTTCGCGATCGGGTGCTGGCGACTTGACGTAGATGAGCTTCGGTAAAATTCCTGAAAGTAGATATTCGTCCTCAAGACCTGATGTCTTTTCATCCGGTGCTACCCACCCGTAGCTCTGCCAGTAGATACCTACAAAAACGTGGCTTTGGGCTAAGTAAGCGCGGTAAAGTTTGCGCGGCGGGTGAGGTCTGGCACCCAACTCGAACATTACCGGCGCAAGCCTAAGATGGGCGATTCCGTCGCGTACCGAGCCGCGCTCGATCGCCAACTCGCCAAGCGTTGAACTTACAAAGACCCGCAACCGTTGATCGGGTGTAAGGATAAGGCGGGCTGTGGGCGGCGTGTCTGCGGTTGTCAAAAGGTCACTCATGCTTTACCTTAAAAAACACTGTAGGGTCGAGTCTAAACGCTGCAACATACACCCAACTGGGTCACATTGCGTGCGTCTATAGCTAAGTCTGTATGTCCATGCTTCTCGCGGACGAGATTCACTAGCCGAGCGATATCTGCGCTCTTAGTCACCTCTGCCTCCGCAGTCAATGTTTCCTTGCTCAGTACCTTGGCAGCAGATGCCAGGGTTTCTGCATTACATCCCGTCACCACAACTTTTGCGCCCTCGCTTTCAAACGCTTGAGCAGTTGCCAATCCGATACCGCTACTCTTATCAGTGATGATGACAACTTTATCAATGAAGTGATTCATTTTGTAACTCCCGTCTTGTTTGATTTGATGGTGTGGTAAGTGAAGTTCTTAACAGCAAGCAGTGGCAATCAGCAAAGTCGAGTCTTGTGAGGTTGCTGATTGGATAGTCGAGCTTGGTGGAACATTGCTCGATCTAGGATTGGAAATCGCGATCGCCAGTAAAGTGGTTGTCAATGCGGCTTGTGGTAATGCAATATTCATTTATTTTCTCTTCGGTATGAGGAGTTAATGAAGTCGTTAATGCGATCGTAGTTCATTGATTCTTAAACTTTGAGTTTTGTTTCACGGGTTGCTTCAATTAGTGGTTAGTAATAAAAAATCCGTCTGTTTCGATATGAACTTAGTCTGCAAAACTTCTGCAAATTACACCACGCAAGATCCGCCAGTTAAGCCCCAACTTAAGCCCATCACTTCAACGCTAGACTGCACCTAATGTTTTCAGGGTGGCTTTTTGAGCAACGGTCAATCCGGTTGAGCCTTGAATATTCATGCCTTCATAGAGACGATCTACTGTTAAAGTTCTCGTGCAGCATCCGGTCTTGACGTTCCATTGTTTAATTGTGCGATCGTCACTGCCACTCAAGAGAATTTCACCGTTGGAGCTAAAAACTAACGAAGTTACCCAACTTTTATGCTCGTGCAATATCCCAAAGCATTGCCCCGTTTGCAGATTCCATAATCGAATTGTGCGATCGTCACTGCCACTTGCTAAGGTTTGCCCATCGGGACTAACGGCAAGGGTATATATTCCTCTCGTATGACCTTGTAAAACCCGCAAACATTCCCCAGTTTGCAGATCCCAAAGCCGGATGGTGAGGTCTAAACTACCGCTTGCTAACTGTTGACCTCGATCTGACGCAGAATTAATATCATTGCCATAAAATGCCAACGCGTGAATACCGCCCGTGTGACCCTCAAATATCCGTAAACACTCCCCAGTTTGCAGATTCCAAAGGCGAATAGTGCGATCGAAACTACCGCTTGCTAACCTCTGACCATTCATGTCAAAAGTAATCGCCCGAACTCCGTTTTGATGTCCGCGCAACTCCTGCAAACACTGATGAGTTTGTATATCCCATAGTCGTACTGTGCGATCGTAACTACTACTTGCCAGAGTTTGACCTTTTGGATTGAAAATTGCTGCCCATACGGGCGCGTCATGACCTGACCACTGATTGAGGTGTCCTGTAAGCACATCCCATACGAAAATTGAGCCATCTTGTCCATTGGTTGCCACGGTTTGACCATCGGGGCTAAAACTTAAAGACGAAATTGCCATAGTTGCGATGTGAAAGGTTTTGGCAGGACGAAGCGGCGGGAGATCGCCATCTAACGGCAAATGCCACAGATAAATAGTTTCATCCTGACCTCTACTAGCAAGGGTGCGATCGTCAGGACTCAGGCTAAGAGCGCGAATGCCACTGGTACATCCGCGCAGGGTCTTGAGGCTTTGCCCGTCTAAATTCCACAGCCGAACTGCTTGATCTTGACCTGCACTAACCAATAATTGACCATCGGCACTAATTGCCAGAGCAAAAATATCTAGAGTATGACCCTCGATAACATTAATCGAGTTTCCGTCTTTGACATCCCAAAGACGCAGGGTGCAATCATCACTCCCACTCGCCAAAATGCCACCCTCTGGGCTAAATGCAATGCTCCAAACCCAATTGGTGTGTCCATGCAGTACCCTAACATTAGGCTTGCTATCAAAATGTGACGAACTGGCTTTAAAGTTAGGTAGTCCGCTCCACAATCGCACCGATCGATCGTGACTGCCACTAGCAAGTAGTTGACCGTCCGGGCTGTACCGCACACACCGAACTGCATCAGTATGTCCTCGCAATACCTCTAGGCACTTCCCATCAAGTACATTCCAAATCCGAATAGAGGTATCCTTGCTACCACTAGCTAAGGTTTGATTGTTGGGTGAAAAGTGAACTGAGTAAACGCTGTTCGTATGCCCTGCCATGACTTGAAGACATTGCCCCTGCAAATTCCATATCCGTACCGTGCGATCGTCACTACCACTCGCTATCCGTTGACCATCGGGACTAAAAGCAACCGACCATACACAGCCGCTATGCCCCGTTAAAATCTGCGAACATTCACCGCTTGTCACATCCCATAATCGGATTGAAGCATCCACCCCACTGCTGACTAGCGTTTTGCCGTCGGGACTAAAGACAACCGACCATACCCAGCCTGTATGTCCTTCCAAGGTGGCAAGTAGTTGAGTTGCGGCAATATTCCAGAGATAGATCCTGCCGCTCGAATCGCCAACGGCAACGATTTGATTGTCTGGGCTGATATCGAGGGAGGTAGCGATTTCTAAGGTTTCTGAAAAGATGGACTTAGATAAGTCGGCGTTCTGAAAATTGACTCCTGCTAAATTGACCTGTCGCAAGTCGGCTTGTACCACTAGCTCAGAAAAGTCTGAGTTACACAAATCGACATCAAGCTGTACTAAAAGATTAATCAGATTGCCTGCGGCGTATCCTGGTTGCTGTCGCTGCTGGGTTAATAGCTGCCTTACTCTGGCTTCGACCTCTGATACACTGCCAAATCGAGCGACAAGCTTTTTAAGTGCAGGTTGTACGAGCATCCGCAATTGAATCTCTTGCACGTAATCTTTTGCCTGCACTCGACTTAAGGGATGGCTTCGCAGTAAGTCAATTTGAGAAGTCTCAAATTCCTGGCAAACTTGCCCAATGAATCGTTCTGTAACGTATTCCATGACAACGGGTTGCAAGAAAAATAAGCCATCTGTTTTTTCGATTAGCGATCGCCTAATTAGCAAATTAATCAAGTTAGGTATGCTTTGCCCAGAGTTAAAATCGACAGTATTGTCACGAATTTCTGCAATCGAGACTGGCTCTCGATAAATTGCCAACCAGAATAATGTTTTTTGTTCGGCTACCGATAGGCGCTCAAACTGACGCTCAAGCAAATCGCGGATATCTTCAAAAACAAAAATTCCCTGAGCAATATAGGGTAAAACCTCTGCAATACTGCCATTAAAAAGCTCCTGGGTTGTGGCTGCTACCATTTTTAGCGCCAAGGGATTACCGCCATAATGACCGATTAAGGACTTCCATTCGGTTTCTGAACCCGTAAATGCTCCCTTTTGGTGAAAAATGGCGTGTCCGTCATCAGGGGTAAGTCCACTTAGAGGTAGAAGTCGCACTACACCGCGATCGCCTTCCATTAGCCCTATTTCGCTGGGTTTTTCTCGACTGGTGATTAACAAACAGCTTTTGTGGGCAGTGTCTCCAACGGTTCGCAGCAATTGTCCATAATTTTCATAGCCTGACAGCCAATGTCCGACTTGTTTGCTATGCAAAATAGTTTCAGCGTTATCGAGTATTAACAGACATCGACGCGATCGCAGATAATCCATTAATTTAGAAAACTTTTCATTGAGCGTAGTAGGAATGACAGGATCTTCGCCGTAGATTGGCATGAGAAACTTCAACAGGCTTGATAGAAGTTCTTCTAACGGTGGCGCATTAGCAAGACTTCGCCACACAATAATCTCAAATTCTGCCTGCATCTGGAGTGCAGCTTTTACGGCGATCGCACTTTTCCCAATGCCCCCGATCCCCAATAACCCAACAACGCGACACTGCTCAGATACAATCCACTGCCATAGTTGTGCTAGTTCTGTGTCACGTCCATAAAATATCGATGTATCTACCGCATTATCCCAATCCTGTTGCGGATCTACCTGTCTGTTTGGCGATTCTTCATTGGACGCAATGGAGGTAAAGTCTGCTTTTGTTAATTCCAGCCCAAATGCCCGAAAAAGATATTCTAATGACTGGCGATCTACTCTTAATTCACGCTTGAGCAAACGATGGAGAGTATTAAGAGATAGTCCAGTGCGATCGCTCAAATCTTCCTGTGTAAAATGCTTTCCCCAAGTTTCATCATTTTCCGCCTGCTGTTTTGCTGCCTGAAATCGCTGCCATCCTAGAGGCGATAGGATAATTCCTCGTGATCGCCCAGAGGCAGAATTACCTTGCCTAAATTTAGACAGATTGGAATTCATTAGTAAGTTCCCAATAATAGGAAACGCGCTCAAGCTAAGGAGATCGGAGTAATTACTCTCTTTGCAGATCGACTAGCAGATCGTTTTCCTCACTACTAGAGATCATAGCGGTTAACCAATTTCATCCCACTGGCGATCGCTACATTCCTCAAAGATATGTCTATAGGCATAAAACCATTAACTTGCGTCTTAACTCAAAGGACTTGAGTGTTTTAAATCGAGCGCAAGTTGAAGAATGAAGACAACCGATTTAGAGCTAGGTAAATTACCTTTGAGCGCGATCGCCACAACAATCAATCAAAAAAACATCCAGGGAGGATGATTTATGGAAATTATGACAAAAGGCATTGCTGTTCCAGCAGGCGTTGGTAAAGCGCTCGAAGTGCTGCCAGGAGAAACAGTGATTTTTAAAGCAGTCAGCGCAGATACAGACGGTGCCTATACTTTAATCGAAGTTACTGACGAGCCGCAAGCGGGACCGCCTCTGCATTTACATCGGCGCGAAGACGAAGCATTTTATATTCTGGAGGGAACTTTTGCTTTTCAGATTGGGGATCGCACTATGACGGCAACAGCAGGCTGGTTTATGACCGCTCCCAAAGGTGTCCCGCATTCTTACAAAAATATCGGTACTACGCCTGCAAGGATGCTTACTCTCTTTGTTCCCGCAGGCATTGAAAACTTCTTCGAGGATCTGTCTAAGCTGACCGCCGCAGGCACATTGGACATTGATAACATCGTTGCCGTCTCAAAGAAACAGGGAATAGAGTTAGTGTCCCCAACACTTCAACATTAATCTGTTTTGGAAACTGTAATAAATAACTCCTTCATTAATAGGAGGAATCTAATGACTCAATCTTTTTGGCTGTTTAATACTCATTTGCGTATCGTTGCCGATCGCACTACTACCGCAGGCCAGTACGATCTGATCGAAGGCTACTTTTCTCCTGGCACACAGACACCTCTCCACCGCCACACTCACTACTCCGAACAATTGTACGTGCTGGAAGGGGAACTTACAGCTTGGGCTGGTGAAAACAAGGCGGTGCTAACTGCTGGCGACCAATTGATGATTCCTGCTGGTATCCCCCACACGCTCGCCGTGTTAAGCGATCGCCCAGTTCGCGCGTTGGTCGTTGCTGCACCAAGCGGCTTTGCTCGACTAATTACAGCAGTCGGTACGCAGAACAATACAGAAATGACTGATATGGCACTGTTTGAGCGCATCTCCACTGAGATTGGCGACGAAATTCTGGGTCCGCCCGGAGCGTTACCCTCAACACATACTGTAATAACACAGCAATTCTCCTAGTCCAGGACAAAACATAACTTTTTAACTTTGTCTTAATCGAATCGCTGCAAATACTTTGAGCGCGTAACTAAATGGTGCTTTAGCGATCGCTTTTTAATCCATGCTCATTCATTCTTGACAACCTTTATCTATTGAAAACAAAAAAGAAGGATATATCGTATGACTCACTATGACTACATTATCATTGGTGCAGGTTCGGCAGGCTGTGTGCTTGCCAACCGTTTGACAGAAGACAGTAAAACAACAGTGTTATTACTCGAAGCGGGCAACCCAGATACGAAACCAGAAATCCAAAGCCCGTCAGCAGTCTTGAGCTTGCTAGGCTCTGAGGTGGATTGGGGCTACTTCTCCGAACCAGAACCGTACCTAAATAACCGCAAAATCTTCTGTTCTCGTGGCAAAGTTTTGGGTGGCAGCAGTTCGATTAATGCCATGATTTATATTCGAGGCAATCCTCGCGATTACGACCATTGGCAGGAATTAGGTAATCCTGGTTGGAGTTACCAGAATGTTTTGCCCTATTTCAAGAAATCTGAACACTCCTCACGAGGCGCATCCAAGTTTCACGGGACTGATGGAGAATTAAGTGTAACCGACTCGATTGCGCCTACTGCCATTTCTCAACGATATATAGATGCAGCAATGGCATTGGGCTATAACTACAACCCTGATTTCAACGGGGTGCAGCAGTTAGGAGTAGGACGCTATCAATACACTATTAAAGATGGTAAACGGCACAGCACGGCGGCTGCCTTCTTAGTGCCTATTCTCCAGCGTCCCAACTTGACAATAACAACTGGAGCATTGGTCACTCGACTGTTATTTGAGGGTACTCGCACCGTTGGGGTGGAATATTTACACGAGGGTACGCTGCACCAGAACCGGGTCAATCGCGAAGTAATTTTAAGTGCGGGTGCGTTTGATTCGCCCAAGCTGCTGATGCTGTCTGGCATTGGGTCTGCACAACCTTTGCAAGCAATGGGAATTTCTGTTGTGGTCGATCTGCCGGGTGTCGGTCAAAACCTGCAAGACCACCTGCTTCTTTCTGTGGTGTATCAGGCAACTCAGGAGCTACACTTTGCCAGCACAAGTAGTATGGGAGAAGCTGGATTATTCTTACATAGCCAGAGCGATTCGGAGGTTGCACCCGATTTACAGTTTTTCTTTGCACCCGTCCAGTTATTATCACCGGGCTATACTCCTGCTGATTTTGGGTTCTCAGGTGCAATCTCTGTGACCGACCTGCAAAACGTCGGCAGTGTGAGTTTGCGTTCGCCCGATCCCAAAGATGCACCAATGATTCGGATGAACTATCTGCAAAGTCAAGCCGATGTGCAAAAGTCAGTGGCTGCGATTAAATTAACGCGCCAAGTGTTCCAAAACAGTGCCTTTGATGAGTTTCGCGGTGCAGAAATTGCTCCAGGTGCCGACGTGATTAGTGATGAAGCACTTGTTGCTTACATCCGAGACACTGGCAGCACGGTGTGGCATCCGGTCGGCACTTGCAAAATGGGTACTGACCCAATGGCAGTAGTAGACCCCGAATTACGGGTACATGGGATCGAGGGGTTGCGTGTCGTCGATGCCTCTATCATGCCAACTATCACCACAGGAAATACAAACGCACCTACCATTGCGATCGCTGAAAAAGCCGCCGATTTAATTAAAGCTGCATATTACTTACAGCAAAGACGGTTAGTGTTTGCATAGACTCTCTGCTGGAGATACTATAGCAACGACTACGTTCACTACATCAGGGTAACGCTTTAAACTGGAACTGTCCGGTGAGGACTGCCGCCAACGCAAAGCGAAACACGATCGGCGACGAAGCATCGTTGAGCAGGCTTTCAGCTTCGACAAGGCTGACCAAAGATTTTGGCACGTTGACCCGCCGCACGATCGTCGTTGCGGAAACGGCATCAGGCAGTGAGACAATGCCACCCAAAAGAAAACCCAGTGCTAAAGTAAAACCGGGAACGATCGCGCTTGAGACCACTGCGATCACGCACGATGTTAAAATGACGATCAAAAAAGCAAACCCGATAATTAGTCCTCGCCATTTCCAGAATTCTTTCCACGAAACTTGCCACGCCGCTTCATAGAGCAAAGGTGGAAGGAAAATCAGGAAAACTAGCTCTGGGTGAATGGTGATATTTGAAAACGGAGCGACGAAACTCAGCGCGAGTCCGCCCAATACAAGGACAATCGGGTAAGCCAGACGCAGTTTATTGGCAATTACGAGCAATCCGAGAACGATCAAGATGAGAAAAATATATTGAATGAAAATGCTTTGCATGAAGTAAATATTGAAGTGTTAGACGACAGCTATTTTCAGGCTTCACGACAACCAGAACATTTGCTCAGACCCAAGCATAGTCCTCCAGTGACTCTGCTAGCTGCTTGTTTACGTGACGCATTGCGTCTAGGCAACGCTCCAACGTATAACTGTCGCGAATACTCCGTAAAGCAAAGCTATCGAGAATTATAGCTGTCGTCCGCTCGTCATTAATCTACCTTTTGCTGGATTAGGCAAGCCAGGTTTTTTAAAGTCGGATCGTGACGCGCGATCGCTTCTCAACTATCGATTGTGGTATACCCCTAGTCAGGTTCTTCTGCTCCGACCATCACTGCACTGTTTGACCGCCATCGATGACTAGGGCGTGTCCGACGACGAAAGCCGCCGCGTCCGAACACAGCCAGACGACGGAATTAGCGATCTCTTCGGGCTGACCCATTCTTCCAATTGGCTCCTGTGCAATCACCTTCTCCTGTCCTTCGGTAGTGCCGCCAGTGAAACGCTCCATCATTGGGGTGTCGATGTATCCGGGAGCAACAGCGTTGACGCGGATGTTCTGCGAGGCGTAGTCAAGAGCCGCCGACTTGGTAAGTCCGATTACGCCGTGTTTTGCGGCGGTGTATGCGGCTCCGCCCTTGATGCCGATGACCCCAGCACCCGATGATGTGTTCACGATCGCGCCGCCCCCTTGCTTGAGTAGCAGCGGAATTTCATACTTCATGCACAGAAAAACGCCGCGCAGGTTAATGTTGACGATCCGCTCCCACTCTTGCTCTTCGATTTGGGCTGTTGCTACATTCTTCTGTTCCACACCGGCGTTGTTAAAGGCAAAGTCCAACCGCCCGAACGCTTCGATGGTACTGTCTAGAGCCGCCTTCACGTCTTCGGCTCGCGTTACGTCGCACTTGATAGCGATCGCTTGTCCGCCGAGTTTTTCAATCAGGCGCGCCGTTTCTTGATTGCCTTGTTCCGAAACGTCGGCGACCACTACATTAGCGCCCTCACGGGCAAATGCCAGCGCCGTAGCTCGACCGATGCCGTTCGCTGCTCCGGTTACAAACGCAACCTTTCCCATATAGTTTCCATTCTCGTTCGTTGTCATTTTTTAACTCCTAACTTTTATTCCCATCAAGATTTCTGAAAGCCGTCATTTCGCGTCAGCTTTATATTCCTCGTCCGTCACAGGCTTGAGCCAATTCACCTGACTGTCGCCTTTGTAGTTTGTAATTACAACGTGCGTCATCCTGCTTTCGGGTGATGCGCCGTGCCAGTGTTCAATGTCCGGATTGCAAAGAATTACATCGCCTTTATTAATCGTTTTGATGGGTTTGCCTTTTTCTTGATAAAGCCCTTTGCCCATTGTCACGAGTATAGTTTGTCCTGCCGGATGATTGTGCCAGTTTGCCCGTGCGCCTGGCTCGAAGGTCACGCTGGCGATTGAAAAATTATTGCTTTCGGTTTTTGGAGCGAGTGGCTGCACATAAACCGTTCCCGTAAAAGTTTCCGCCGGGGCTTTTTCGCCCTTCGGAAAAATCGTGTTTTCAGTTTTATTTTCTGCCTTTTCCATTTTTGTTTGCTCCGTATTAGCCGATTGCTGATTGCTGTATCCAACAGCTAAAAAAAGTGGCGCGCATAACATCAATCCGATTGTTATATTTTTCATAATTTTATTCTTCCGGTGATTACTCCAATTCAAACGTCACCGTTACGTTTCCTGCTCCTACTGCGGCTTCAAGCCCTGAAGGATCGTCTATCCGTCTGAGTTTTGTATAACTGTATTGCGTCGGAAACGTTTTATAGAAAAGCACTAAGGTATTGCTTCCCCAAACCATCAAATCGCCTTTGTTGATTGTTTGGGGATTGGAAGAATTAGTCGGCAAATTGTTCGAGAAATCATATTTTTTCTCGTTGCCATTCAGTTCATCCATCTTCAGCGTCAACGGCAGCATCGCTTTGAAAGCGTTTGCCGTCGCATTGTCAAAGAGTGTGGCGTTGAAAGTCTTTGACCCGATTTTAATTTTCATCTTATTGCCTTTTGTCTCGTTGGCAGCATTACTGCTTTGATTATTAATATTCGTATTACCAGGAAATACCGATTGGTCTTGACTGCAACTGACGGAGCTGCCGAAAAGAAATATTGCTGAAAACATCATTACGATTAAGAATTTTACGTTGCTCATTCGTCTGTTTTCAAAGTGAAACGACTTCTTGGTTTCTGCTTCCCAATTACTTTAGATTCGTTTTGAAAAAGCTTTCCAGCTTGTCAAAAGGAATCAGATCGGTTTTGTCGTATAAATCAACGTGTCCGGCATTCGGAACAATAACCAGTTCTTTCGGTTCGGCTGCGCGTTTGTAAGCATCCTCGCTAAACTCTCTTGAGTGAGCCTTGTCACCCGTGATGAAGAGCATAGGACGAGGAGAGATCGTTTCTATGTCATTAAACGGATAGAAATTATTAAACTTGGTAACGCTGCTCAATGTCGGATGCGTAGTCAATTCGGGCGAACTACTTTTAGGCGTGTATTCTCCTCTTGGTGTTCGATAAAATTCAAAAAATTCACGCTGTATTGGGTCGGTGTTTTCATCTAATTTATGAACGGTTCCACCCACATATTCTGTTTTGCCACCGCTAAATTCCACATAACGCTGTTCGGCTGCCAGTTTCTGAAGTTGTTTTCTCTGTTCAAGCGTTTGAGAATGGTTCAACGCATTACGGCTGGCTGCTCCCATATCATACATACTGACAGTTGCGATCGCTTTCATTCGCGGATCGATCTTAGCGGCACTGACAACAAAGCTGCCGCTACCACAAACTCCAATGATTCCAATTCGGTTTCTGTCAACAAATGGACGAGTGCCAAGAAAGTCAACTGCTGCGCTGAAATCTTCAGCATAAATATCAGGTGCAACAGCGTTGCGTGGTTCGCCCTCACTCTCACCCCAGAAAGACAAATCAAGAGATAAAGTTACAAACCCTCGTTCAGCCATGTTTGCAGCATACACGTTGGCACTTTGTTCTTTTACAGCCCCCATTGGATGTCCAACAATAATCGCCGAATGTTGTTTACTTCGATCTAAATTCTTGGGAATAAATAAATGTCCTGCAACATTCATTTTGTATTGGTTTTTAAAAGTAACCTTGTACATCGTAACGTTGTCGCTTACCTTAAATGTTGTATATCCCATTGGTGTTATCTGTTCCATTTATGCTATTTCTTGCGATCGTCCTTTTTGTTCTGTTTGTGTGTAAGCTTGCCCGCTTATCATAAAAGTCATCATCGCTAAAATTAATATATTTTTCATAATTCATCCGCTTTTTATCGTCAGATTTACAGATTAAAATTGTTGGCTTTATTAAGCTTGAATTTCTCCAAATATCAATCTGATTTTTATCAGCAGCGTTGCTAACGTTTGTTGTATAAGTTCAATTATGCGGGTGTGAGAATGGATAGCGTGAGGACGTTCATCGAAAAAAACCGGACAATTCTCCAAAAATCCGCCGTGCAATGTGCGAAAGAGATACAAAGCGTTTGAGATAAATTTATGCACCAAAAAGAAGCAGAACTTGAAAAGCGAAAGATGCAGATCAACCAGGAAGCGCTGATCGAAAGAATGATGCGTCTCGCTCCCGAAAACAGCCTTTTGGAGGTGTTTCCGGGCATTTTCATCTATCATTCGTCGAAACCGACCGAGAGTGAGATATCTGTACTGAAGCCCGCCTTTTGCATCATTGCCCAAGGCAGCAAGGATGTCCTTTTGAATAATGAATTATTTCACTACGACTCCGGTCATTACTTAATCTCGACGCTCGATCTGCCGATTATGAGTAATGTCGTCGAAGCGTCTGAGGAAAAACCTTATTTGAATCTTCGGATAGACCTCGATTCAGCGCTCGTGGCTGCGGTGATGATTGAATCCGGCATCGAAACTAAAAAAAGCGGAACTGGAGTCAAGGCGATGGATGTCAGCCCGGTTGATGCCGATTTACTTGATGCAGTCGTCAAATTGGTGAAACTATGTGACACACCGGACGAAATGAAGTTTCTCGCACCGCCAATCATCCGCGAGATCATCTATCGGCTTTTAAAGGGAAACCAGGGCGCACGGCTCAACCAGCTTATTACTACCGAAGGCGACGCGCAGCGCATCTCTACGGTGGTCAGGCAAATTCGCGAAAACATCGAGCAGCCGTTGAAAATCGAAGATACAGCCCGCGAAATCGGCATGAGTGTGTCAGGCTTTCACCAACATTTTAAGTCTGTCACGGCGATGAGTCCTTTGCAGTTCCAGAAACAAATACGGCTTCAGGAAGCACGCCGTCTGATGCTGGGAGAAAACCTTGACGCTACCAGTGCTGCCTACCATGTGGGTTATGAGAATTCCTCGCACTTCAACCGAGAGTATAAGCGACTCTTTGGCGAACCACCGATGCGGGACGTGGAACGGATGCGAGAAGCTGTTAGAGAGATTCCTAGTTCAATTACGCTCTCTTCAAAACACCCTAATCTTGCCAGAAATCGCTAAAATATTGTGGAGAAAAATCTGCGATCGCACACCGGATGCTGAATGTTCTTGTGTCCTAGATAGTGCTGAATAGATTGTGTATCGTGTCCTTGACAAGTTTGTATTTGCAACCTGTTGTCACTACAACTCTATGTTTCATTATCTCTGCTCAAATTAACTTGGGAGTATAGACTTATCATCTACAAACAGTAGGCATAAACCATCCAGCTTATATTATTACGAACAATGGGTCAGAAACTAAATACGCAAAAAGTTGTAAATATTGTAGGCTGGCAATAAATATGCCAATATGTCACAATGTTGCCGAATGCTAGTATGTTCTCTCTATGCGAACTAGAGCAATTGTTGTTCGCAATGTTTATGTCATAACAAGAAGCTCCGCGTATTCTTTCGGTGTGTCAATGTCCGTAGCGCCTCCTGGAAAAGATATACTAAACACTTCCTGAGAATGCTTTTTAATAACTTGTTTCGCTCCTTCGCCATTTCTAAGTGTGATAAGTTCGCAAAACAAGCGATCGCTAAATAAAGCTGGTACACCTAAAGTTTCTGCATACTCGCAAGCAACAATAGGCTGATTTGTCAAATAGTATGTTAAGGCAAGCTGATTAATAATCTCAGTGGAGATGAAAGGTTGGTCGCAAAGCATGACTATTGCTGCCTCTACTTCTGGATAAGATGTTTTGAGCTTCTGAATACCTACTCGAATTGAGGAACTAATTTCCTTCACTCCACTGCAAGTTTTCTACTATTTGAATAGAAAGCTGGCTAATATCAGGCTTAATAAGTTGGGCATATGCTCCCAAAACAACAACAATTGGACGGCAGAGCGAAGACTTCGCAACTTCTATAGAGTGACAAAGTAAAGTGCGTTCTTGATAGGGCAACAATTGCTTAGGCGTACCCATGCGCGTTGATGCTCCAGCAGCTAGAATAACAATCCCAATGTTTTGATTATATTTTTCAACGACCTTCATACGCTGACATACTTTTTAACTGACGGGTTTAATTGATTACCCTGGGCGTGAATCGCTCCCTTGCGCTCTCGTAACTGGTTTCCCAAACGGTTAGTAATCACAGCTTGAATGCCAGCAATAATTGATAGGGCAATTTCCTCTGGAGTATCAGCACCAATGTCAAGCCCAATAGGAGCATATAATCGGTGCATTTGTTCTCTAGTGGGATTAATTTCTATTTGGTGCAATTCTTCAAGTAAGCGTTCGGTTCTACTTTTGGGACCGAGAATACCTAAGTAGCAAACTTGCGATGGTAGGAGAGTTTTGAGAACTTCAAGATCGTGTAAGTAATTGTGAGTCATAACTACAGCTACAGTGCGATCGCCTAAATCGATATAGTCACCAATATTTTCCAGGCGAGATAGCACAATAGCATCCGCATCAGCAAACCGATTTTGAGTTGCCGGAGCTTGCTTTGTATCAACAACGGTGACATTCCAACCTAATTCTTTAGCAAAACGCGCTACAGGTATTGCATCATGACCCGCACCAAAAATTATAAGTGGTAATGGTGGCTGGATAACTTCAATAAAAACCTCTACTTCACCATTAGGTAATAGATAAAACTTCAAAGTTGAAACTTTGTCTTGTAATGCTGTACGTGCGTCTTCTACTATGCTTGCGGCTAGAGAATTTGAGAAATGATTAATAAGATTGCCGTTTTGAAGCAACATTAAACGAGTTCCAACTTGCTCTTGAACCAAGCCTGTGATGCTCACTAAGGTTGCTACAACACCGAATTGGCGATCGCCGTAGCACTTAGATAAAAACTCTACATAATCTGCTTGAGAAGGTGTAATCGGCTCAATTAAAACCCGTACCAAGCCATTACAACCTAGTCCCAGACCCCAGACAATATCTTCATCAGAAGTTGTGTCATAGGTTACTACTGTTGGTTGATTGGTTGCCATTACTTCAAGCGATCGCAAAGTAACATCGGCTTCTAAACAGCCACCACTAATAGTCCCTATACTATAACCATCAGAAGTTACCAGCATCCGCGCTCCTGGGCGGCGATAGGTGGAACCCCTGGCTTCAATAACTGTAGCCAGGATAGTTGTTTTGCCTTGACGGTTACTTTTTTCAAGTTCCGCTAAGATGGCGATAAATTCTTTCATGTTAAATTAATTTATCTAGGGTAATTGGCAAAGAACGAACGCGCTTGCCAGTAGCGTGATAGACCGCATTGGCGATCGCCGCAGCTACACCTGTAATCCCAATTTCACCCACGCCTTTAGCGCCAATAGAGTTAATATGCGGGTCATTTTCTTCCACAAAATAAGCCTCAATTGCTGGAATATCAGCATTAACAGGTACGTGGTACTCCCCTAGATTGGGGTTGACAATGCGCCCGGAGCGGGAATCAGTAATCGTATCTTCTAGTAATGCCATGCCAACGCCCATTGTAATCCCACCAATTATTTGAGAACGGGCAGTTTTCAGATTCATAATTCGTCCATTGCCAAAAGCTCCCACAAAGCGGGTTACACGAATTTGCCCTAGGTCTGGATCGACGTGCACCTCGGCAAATTGCGCGCCAAAAGAGTGCATTGAGTACTTTTTATTTGCCTCATCGAACTTAGCATCAAAGCTTGCTTCTACCATCTTCAAATTGTTGCGTTGAAGGATAGATGCGTAGGTTTCGCTTTTGGTGCGATCGCTCTTTAAAAACATCTGACCGTTTTCAATGGCAATTTCTGTTTCAGGGATGTTGTAAAGGGGGGATTTTTTATTTGCACGGGCGATCGCTAATACTTTGCTGCGGACTGCTTTTGTTGCTCCTGCTACCGCCGTACCTGTAGCGACCCGATATTATAATCGCTCCGACCCGAAATCATCGCGTTTTTGAGACCACATTAAATGAGAACAAAAGGGTGATTGAGACCACATTAAGCAAGAATAGAACCGCATTAATTGAAACCAGACTGAAATCATAAATTTCAGACCAGATTAAATGAGAATGAAGCATTTTAGTAAAACAAACCAGAGTGATTCAAATCGATGAACCTGCGGTTAGCTCTCGGTCATCTGTTGATACGCAGGCGTAACCAATTAGCATCATGTAGAGTAAATAAACTGGTGTTCATCGAACATATTTTGCCATTGATATAATTACTAAGTTTCTTGCCCTAGAGAATGACAGATTGTCATTTTGCTGCGACTTTTCCCACAACAGTAAAGAAAACGTCCGTTTTCTTTACTGACTTCTCCCCAATTTTTATTCTCAGTTAATCTGGTCTGAAATTTATGATTTCGGTCTGTTGTCGTTTAATGTGGTTCTATTCTCTGTTAATGCGGTCTCAACCACCTGCTTATTATCGTTTAATGTGGTCTCAAAAACGCGATGATTTCGGGTCGGAGCGATTATAATATCGGGTCGCTACAGCTATCTTGCCATAGATATTCTCGATCAGTGGTAGCTTTTGAGGTTAATTCAAAACTCAACAATTTTACGATACACAAAGGATATTCTTAGATGGACTATAAAATATTTGAGCTTGGCAATTGTGTTTTACAGTCAGGGGCTACCTTACGCGATGCCAAATTAGCCTATAAAACCTACGGCAACCTGAGTGCCGACAAAAGTAATGTAATTGTTTACCCTACTTGGTATTCAGGGCAGCATTACGACAATGAATGGCTAATTGGAGAAGGCATGGCGCTCGACCCTGAAAAATATTTCATCATTATTCCCAATATGCTAGGTAACGGATTGTCTTCATCGCCTAGTAATACTCCACCACCTTACGATCGCGCTCGTTTTCCTAATGTAACTTTCTACGATAACGTTAAGCTGCAACATCGACTGGTAACAGAGAACTTCGGCATCGAAAAAATTGCTTTAGTAGTCGGTTGGTCAATGGGTGCGGGACAAACCTATCAATGGGCTGTTAGCTATCCAGATATGGTAGAACGCATTTTTCCCTTTTGCGGTTCTGCTAAAACCAGTCTCCACAATTTCGTATTTCTAGAAGGCGTGAAAGCAGCTTTACAGGCAGACTCTGCATGGGAAGCTGGATGGTATAAGGAACAGCCAACTAAAGGTTTACGTGCGGTGGCGCGAGTATATGCAGGATGGGGCTTTTCCCAAGCATTCTATCGAGAAAAGATATATATCCAGCAAGGTTATTCATCATTGGAAGATTTTTTAGTAGCTTTCTGGGAAGGCTTTTTTTTACGCCGCGATGCCAATAATTTGTTAACAATGTTGTGGACTTGGCAGAACGGTGATATTGGTAAAACCCCTGGTTTTGGTAGCAATTTTGAACAAGCGTTAGGAGCAATTAAAGCTAAAGCAATTGTTATGCCGGGACAAACCGATCTGTATTTTCCTCCCGAAGATAACGAATACGAAGTTAAATACATGCCAAATGCTCTATTGCGCCCTATACCTTCAATTTGGGGTCATTTTGCTGGCGGTGGTGCTAACCCAGTGGATACGAAATTTATTGATGATAGTTTAAAAGAATTACTTGCTAGTTAACCTGATAGGATAACTTTTTTTATTCTAGCTACAGACTTGCAGTACAAGGCTGGAGAAACCCCCGTAATAAAAATTGTAAAAGTCGTGTAAACATTTGCAGAATAACAGCTTGGGTTGAACATGAATGGTAATCTTACGGGAAAGAAAGAAGCACTTTATTATCTGTTTCAAAGACTATTACTAACACCAGTTTCAACCGATAAAGATTGGGGAGGCGCTAATGTTGTGATAACTTCTCGTCAAGTTAACAGAGCAAGCAGTAGCTTTTATTCCCAGCTAAGATACGTTGTTAGTGCTGACGCAAAGGAATTGAGTTGGCTTTTCTGCCAACTTCAGGATATTTTTTTAGGATTGTACGACAGTACGTCAGAACTTGAGTTCTTTGGTCGTCTTACAAATACTGCATTGCGTTATCAGAGTATAAGCAAGGACGATGAAAATCAACGGGACTTGCTATTTGCTGTTCTTCATGAGGCGTTTACTATATTGGATGAGATGGAAAAAGGCACTTTTGAATACTTCCTTGTCTCACCGGGAAATGAGATTGTAGATGATTTTATTGAGCAGTCCCAAAGGCGTGGGTTTATTAGTATTAGCGAAACGACAAGGTTTTTAGCTGAAAAAGGAATTAAGGCATGATGCTTAAATAAAATTTTGGAGGCAAGACTTTTCCCACAGCTCCAGCTTTCCCAAAATTGGGAGGCGATCGCATTAGTTCTAGGGGATTTATTACAAAAGCCTGCATTACCAGCACGGGTCTTCATGTGCAGTTAATATAGCGTTCTGGTGGAATGCGCTTATGCAAACTAGACCAAGACAGCAGATGGAGTTAGGACTGATTGAAAGGTGGTGATCGCCATTTAATAAACAAAACTGTGCTTTATGGTGTACGCCATTTGTTTAGATATTTTTTACTCTACAAAGTTCAAAGTTGTAGAACAAGCACGATCACCAACTCTATAACTTGCTATTGCAAGCTTTGCATCGTTTATTATCAAACCGCCTGCGAGACTCTTCACACGCACGTTCACGCTAAAAGATAGCCCATATTTGATATAGCACTACCCAGAAATGCTTGCAGATTTATTTTAATCAGTAAGTAAATATATCAAGCAACAGAACTGAAAAAGTAGTTGAAATAAAGCTTGCCGATAGTATTGCAACCTTAACTTCAACTGTCAAAGATTGGAAATGCCGCTCTTTGCGTGAGTATGCCTTGAGCATCAAAACTGGTTTGCAACAAGATAAACTCGTAGGCGAACTTATTAAAGCTCAATTTTTTCAATATAACCAAGATTCGTGCGTGAGCTTTATTTTAATAAGTAATTACTTACGCTTCAATCTCTAGTTCCAATACATTTTACTGCTTATTTAATAGCTATATTTTTAAAATAAAATTAATATAAATTTATGATTTTACCTAGCATTTTCGCCCATTTTTTTTGAAACATTTGAATTTATAGACTTATAAAATAAATGTATAGATTGATTCGTTTTATTTATCAATGGTGTATATCTTCTTACAGATATAGAACTAAAGAGTCTATTAAATAAACTCATGAAAGTAAATTAGGAATAGAGTTTTACTATGAATAAGCAGCAGATTTATCCGAGAGGTTTAACGTATGGCTTGCTGTTGATATGCCTAGGGTTTGTAAGTGCTTGTAGCGAAACTTCAGCTAATAATTCAGGTAATACTGCTAATAAAAAAGTAATTCGGATTGCGATCGCAACTCAAGATCAAACAATTAACACGGCTACTGGTGGCTCAGTTATTCGAGAGGAAAAACTACTCGAAAAATATTTACCTAAAACTGGAAAGTATGCAAATGTTGAATACAACATCGAGTGGTCGAGCTACACATCTGGACCGCCAATTACTAACAAAATGCTGGCAAATCAAATTGATATCGGCATGATGGGCGATTTCCCGGCAACTATCAATATGACTACGTTTCAAAAAAAGGGAAATGGAGTTAAAACACTCTATATTGCTACTTTAGGCTATAGCCCCAATGGAGCCGGAAACGCCGTATTAGTTCCTAAAGATAGCCCAGTAAAGACACTAGCAGATTTGAAAGGAAAAGAAGTTTCTGTTCCTTTTGGTTCGGCGGCTCATGGGATGTTACTTAAAGCCTTAAAAAAAGAAGGGGTTAATCCAGAAAAAGATTTAACTTTAGTCAGCCAAGCACCAGAGGTAGGAGGAAGCAATTTAAAAACGAAGCAAATTGCGGCTCATGCTAATTTTGTTCCCTTTGGTGAATTATTTGCCTATAGAGGTTTCGCTAGAAAAATATTTGATGGCGCTCAAACTGGAACTCCGACATTTCACGGGGTTTTAGTGCGTTCGGATTTTGCTAAGGAAAATCCTGAAATAGTTACGGCTTATCTTAAAGCGCTGCTGACTGCAAATCAAATGTTTCAAGAACAACCAGAAGCACTCGCCACTAAGGTAGAAAAATGGTCTGGTGTAGAACGGGAAGTAGTGTATATGTTTTTGGGTCCTTCGGGATTGCAGCAATTGAATCCGGCGATCGCTCAAGTTAATTTTGAGGCGCTCAAAAATAGTGTTGTTACCTTAAAGCAGTTAGGTAAGTTAGATAATAGCGTTAATCCTGAAGATGTGACTAAATGGGCTGATGACAGCTATTTACGTCAAGCTATGCAAGAAATGGAACTTGACTATGACAAAGTAGCTAAGGCGGAGGCGTTAGCAATTGGCGGGGAAGATGCTCAAACTAAGGAAAAAATTGCTAACCCCAAAATGGCGGCTCAAGTTTGGCTAGAAAGCGAAGATAAAGTCATGAGTTTTGCTTCAATTCCTAACATGATGGCGATGCTGCAAAAGCTCAAAGCAGAAGGCAAAGAGACTAAGGGCGCTGTATTCGTCCACGACCGCGCTCGCGGTTGGAAGCTATTTGCAGAAAATTCTTTTTTTGTCCAAAACGGTAAGGAAATTTCGGCTTTTTTAACCGAAAAAGAGGCTCAGGCGTTTGCTAATAAATCGGGGGCGAAAGTTGCAAATTTTCAAGGACTCCAGCAATCTGTAGCTCAAAAAATGCCTGTATTAATAGGAGCGAATTGATATGGCTACATCAACAAAAACTTTGCGTTCTCTATTAGGCAGCTTGACAGCGATTGCCAAACGCAAACAAGGCGACCACCCAAGGAAGAAATTGCTCAACCCCCAAACCTTTAGACGCGGTTTGTCACTATTGCTATTTTTCGGTATTTGGCAACTACTATGTCATACCAAGTTCAACTTTTTCATCAATTTTGAAAACGTACCTTCTCCGGTGGAAGTTGTCGGCGCTACCGTAGATTTTGTTAAGAGTAATCCCACTAAGCACATTCAATCCAGTGCATTTAGAGTTCTAACGGGCTTTGCAACGGCGGCGGTATTGGGTATTAGTTTGGGAATTGCGATCGGTTGGTTTCAAAAAATTGAGGACTTAATCTTTCTCCCTTTAGAAATATTAAGACCAATTCCGGCGGTTGCTTGGATACCTTTAGCAATTTTGATGTTTCCTAATGCGGAAGCTGGGATGATTTACTTAACTTTTGTTGGTGCTTTCTTCCCGATTTTGATCAGCACAATTCGCGGTGTAGAAAGTACAGATTTATTACTGTTGCGAGTTGGTCAGTCTTTGGGCGCGAAGCAGTGGCATATTTTTAAAGATATCGTCGTTCCTGGAGCGATGCCCAGTATTGCTAGTGGTTTAGTAATTGGCATGGGTAACTCTTGGTTTTGCTTAGTCACGGCGGAAATATTAGCAGGTAGGTACGGCGTGGGTTACATCACCTGGGAATCTTATGTTACGTCCAACTACCCGCCAATTGTGATGGGGATGTTGTTGATTGGTTTGATGGGTGCATTTAGTGCTTACGCTGTTGATCGCCTAACTTGTTTACTCATGCCTTGGCGAATTACGAAAAAGAAAAGCGTTTAAGGTTGCTCGGAGGTTTAAATATTGTGGCAGTAGTGGTAGAAAAGAACCTAGTACAGAGGGTTAGAGGCTTTGTAGAAGTAGAAGATTTGTCAGTTTCCTTCAAACGCAAAGGGCATTGCGTTCAGGTGTTGGATTCGGTGAATTTTAAGATAACTCCTGGTGAATTTGTTTGTCTGTTGGGTCCGTCAGGGTGTGGTAAGTCAACGATTTTAAATGCGATTGCTGGATTTATTCAGCCTACTAGCGGTTTTGTTTTTGTTAATAAGCGTCATGTCAATGCCCCTAGTGCCGATCGCGGTTTTGTTTTCCAGCAATACTCTTTATTACCCTGGAAGACAACTTTTGAAAATGTTGAGTTTGGATTAAAAATTAAGGGAAGGCCCAATGCAGAACGACGGGAATTAGTAGATTACTATCTCAACTTAGTTGGCTTATCTAAGCATCGTCATTCCTATCCGCATCAACTTTCTGGCGGAATGCAACAACGGGCAAGTATTGTCAGAGCTTTAGTCAATTCTCCCTCAGTTCTGCTTATGGACGAACCATTTGCTGCTTTAGATGCTCAAACAAGACACATGATGCAGGAACTTTTGCTATCAATTTGGAGCGACTTAAAAACAACGGTGATTTTTGTCACTCACGACATTGAAGAAGCCTTGTTTTTAAGCGATCGCATTTTTGTTATGGGGGTAAATCCAGGCAGAATTAAGCAGCAAATAAATGTCACTTTAGCGCGTCCCCGTCATGTAGATAGTATAGTTTCACCCGACTTTATCGCCCTTAACCGTCAGGTATTTGAGTTAATTCGTGAGGAAACTCTTAAAAGTATGGAAGTTGAATAGTTAAAGTGCATGGGCGTGTTATGCCACCACTAATCCTTACTGCAACACCAACACCAACTAAGCTTACTACTGATGTGCCTGTATATAAGCTCTTAGCAATCAATCTGTGAGGGTTATTACTTCGTGATTTGCAATATAGTTTTTAGCTATACGGCTGCTCTTATATATGAACTCTTTGCAAAAATTCTGATTGAATCCAGCGATCGAGGTTGATTGTTTTTAAGCTTTCGTTACCGGGAATGAGACTAAGCTGGGCAATATGTCCCCTAATCCAGTCGGGACGAATTGTGACTTCCGAAAAAAAGCGCTCTGGCTGATTTTTGTAGTAGTTGGTGCTAAGTAGGCGGGAAATTATTTCGCTATCTAGATTTGACCACTGGCTAATTAGGGAAAGTGCAGAGGGCGTAGTTGCATACCAATATTGGGCTGCACTCAAAGCTCTGAGGTAGGCGATCGCAATTTCTGGATGCTGCTCTGCTAGGGAGGCGCTCACAACTACACCATAAAAAGCAGGTAGGATATTTGGATTATTGCCTTGCAAGTACCGAAACCTTCCTTGGTTATAAGCAATATCATGAAAAGGGGCAAAGTGGGCGTAGCCATCGGCTACGGTGGGAGAGCCAAAGGGATGAGCAATATCTGAATTTTCTAGCGCCGCCAACTTAACTTCCGTCAGGATGTTGGCAAAATTCAGACTCCGCATTACCATTCCGTGAGCAGACGAACTAAATGGTACAGCAATAGTTCTCCCCCGCAAGTCTTCGATGCTTTGAATTTTGGACTCGTTTGGCACAATTACAGCATTGCAAGAGCCATCGGGATTTGTAGAAACAAAGCTAACTAAGCGCGTTTGTTTTGTTTCGCCTTGCTGTACGGCGCTAAGTAATAAAGGATAGTCGCCCAAAATACCTATATCTAGCTCCCCAGAATGTAACCCTTGAACGATGGGCGCTCCGGTAGAATAATCACGCCAGCGAGTTTGATATTGAGTAGAACTGTAGCGTCCGGTTTTTGGTAAAAAGTGTTCTAGCAAGCCCAAGCGTTGAATTATCAACCCCGCCGTTACCGTTGTAATAGTGCTGTTTTGAATCCCAATCGACAAATTCAGTGTTTCTGGGCGTTGAGGGGTAGAACGAAGAACCAGATTAGGCGATCGCCAGCGTATAGGTTTCGGTTGAACTTCGGCTTGCTGACTTTCTAGCAAAGCGACAAACTTTTGCACCGGGTTTGAACTACGCCGCGCTGTTTGTTTCTCTGCTTGGGCGATCGCGCTCTGGTTTAAGCGTCGAGGTTGTAGCACAAAAATGTTGCTGGATAAGGCAAATTCTTGAAGCGGAATTGCAGTTAATTTTCTTGATTGGCATTCAGTTGTAAATTCTAAATTAGAGGCAAAACCTAGATAATTTCCTTGGGTGATAAAGGTTCGCATCAAAGCGGCAGTTTCTACTATCTCTACGGAAAAGTCATCAAAACTTAATCCCAATTCGTGCAAGCGAGATTCAAAAACTAAGCGACTAGGAGTACCCGCAGGTAGCATTACCCAAGGCTCTTTTTTTAGTTCTTGCAAGCTCAACCAATTTTTTTTAGCTAAGACGTGACTTGAAGTAACAAGCAAGCGATAGTCAATGGAAGAAATCGCTCTTGCGAATACTTCATCAAATTCAGAGCAATCAATGTCTGAAATGCCTACGTCAATCTGGCTGCTCGTTAAAGCCCGATACAAAAATTCTGCCGATTCAAATACTATATATTGCGTTGTAATGCCTGGATACTGTTGGCGATATTTGAAGATAATTTCTGGCAACCATTCACTCGCAATAGCTGCCGTACAACCTATTTTAAAATGACCAAGTTTTCCTTTTTTAATCTCTTCAATTTTTGCTAAGAGTTGATTTTCTGCTTCAACTAATCTATATCCTTCTTCATACAAAAAAGCTCCTACTTCTGTTAGCTGAATTTTGCGTCCTAATCGATAAAAAAGCGGCGTTTTTAATTCAGCTTCTAAAGTTTTTATTTTAACGCTAACCGCAGGTTGAGTAAGGTTCAAAGCGTCGGCGGCTTCTGTAAAGCTTAAATTTCTTGCCACTTCCAAGAACGCCTTAACTTGATTAATTTCCACAATAATTAGCTCCGTAAGCTTCTAAAAACATTTATAAAAATATTTTATGATTCTATAAATAACGGGCATGAAAGTCAGTATTGTCTGTTACAAAATAGTCTTGTATTTAACTAAACAGTTCATTAGTATAGAAAAAGCAAAAACAACTTGTAATTATTTTTTTGGCATCTTTAAAAGTTTTTCACAGCAGCAAAAAGGGGTAAAGAAGTGAATACTCAATGGATGAAGACCGATGTTTTAATTGTTGGTGGTGGAACTGCTGGGACAATGGCAGCAATTAAAGCAAAACAAGCAAATCCCCAAGGCGATGTCCTGATTTTAGAAAAAGCAAATATTCGCCGCAGTGGAGCGATCGCAATGGGAATGGACGGCGTAAATACTGCTGTTATTCCTGGTAATTCTACCCCTGAACAGTATGTCCGCGAAATCACTATTTCTAACGACGGTATCCTTAATCAAAAAGCAGTTTATCAAACTGGAAAACTAGGTTTTGAGGTCATTCAAGAGCTTGAAAGTTGGGGCGTAAAGTTTCAAAAAGATGCTCAAGGCGACTACGACTTAAAGCAGGTGCATCGAGTTGGTAAATACGTTTTACCCATGCCAGAAGGTAAAGACCTCAAGCAGATTTTGACTAGACAAGTAAAACGACATAAAGCCAGAGTTACAAACCGAGTAATGGCTACCCGCGTTTTGGTTAAAGATGGACGAGCGATCGGTGCAGTAGGTTTTGACGTGCGAAACGGTGATTTTGTTGTTATTCAAGCAAAAGCTGTTGTTCTGTGTACAGGAGCTTCAGGAAGGCTAGGTTTACCCGCTTCTGGCTACCTCTACGGAACTTATGAAAACCCCACCAATGCTGGAGATGGCTACTCAATGGCTTATCATGCTGGGGCAGAACTTACAAATATTGAGTGCTTCCAAATCAACCCATTAATTAAAGACTATAACGGGCCTGCCTGCGCCTATGTTGCTAGTCCTTTCGGTGCTTATACTGCCAATGCAGAAGGCAATCGCTTTATTAGTTGCGACTACTGGAGCGGTCAAATGATGCTGGAAGTATGGAAGGAACTAAATTCTGGTAAAGGGCCTGTCCAACTCAAAATGACTCATTTAGACGAAGATACTATCGCCGAAATTGAAACCATCCTGTGGGCAAACGAGCGACCTAGTAGAGGGCGATTCCATGAAGGTAGAGGTGAAAACTACCGCACTCATGGAGTGGAGATGAATATTTCAGAAATTGGCTTATGTAGCGGTCACAGCGCGTCAGGAGTCTGGGTAAACGAAAAGGGAGAAACTACAGTTCCCGGACTATATGCCGCCGGAGATATGGCAAGCGTTCCTCACAATTACATGATTGGCGCGTTTGTATTTGGTCGTTTGGCGGGTACAAATGCCGTAGATTACATTACTGACTTAGAACATCTCGAACCCGATGCAGAGTTTTTAGAGGTAGAAAAGACACGTATATATGCGCCGATGACTCGACCAAATGGTGTTCCCCACACCCAAGTAGAGTATAAGTTGCGTCGCTTGGTCAACGATTATCTCCAACCACCAAAAGTAGATAACAAAATGAAAATTGGGTTGCGTAACTTTGAGCGCTACCAAGAAACCTTAGATTTAATGGGTGCAAGAGATCCTCATGAATTGATGCGCTGCATGGAAGTTCACTTTATTCGTGACTGTGCAGAAATGGCTGCAAGAGCCTCGTTATATCGAAAAGAAAGCCGTTGGGGACTATATCATTATCGCGTGGAATATCCAGAGAAAAACAACGAAGAATGGTTTTGTCACGTCAATTTAAAAAAAGATTCATCAGGAGAAATGTTTTTATTCAAACGCCCTATAGAGCCTTACATCGTTAACGTTGATATCGAAAAAGAAGTCTATGACGTAGCAGTACGTTAACAATGTAGAGACGCTGCTAACGTCTAATTAACAATCGCCAAAAAGGATGAATTTTATGGCATTAACAACGCAAAGAGTAGATGTTCCCGTAATCGTAGACGAATCAAAGTGTCTAGAAAAGTGTACCGCCTGTATAGAAGTGTGTCCCTTGGATGTGCTAGCAAAAAATCCTGAGACGGGCAAAGCTTATATGAAATACGACGAGTGCTGGTTTTGCTTACCGTGTGAAAAGGAATGCCCCACTAACGCGATTACTGTGCAAATTCCATTTTTACTACGATAAGGAGTTATCAATGAGCAATGATATTGATTCTGAGTTAAACCAATGGCTAGAAATGCTCCAGTCGCCTGACCTAAGCGATCGCCTAATTGCGGTTAAAAGTCTTCAACATCTAGGTGATGAGGATGCAATAGATCCGCTAATTGCGGCTTTGGGCGACGAAAGCCTTGCTGTACAGAAACTAGCAGTAACCGCGCTTTGGGAACTTGCTAACCCTAAAGCAGTGCCAGCTTTACTAGAGTGTCTTGCCTCCCCAGATCCAGAGATTCGCGCCGAAGCCCTCTCAGCTTTGGGCGAACTTATTTCCCCCGATCGCTTGCTGTTACTCTTAGACGCGCTACATCGAGACGATCTAAATATGCAACTTAACGTGCTTATTTTGCTAAGAAAGATTCACGATGCTCAGTCTTTGCCTTACGTTCTACCCTTTTTTGAGTCAGAAAATGCTCTAGCTAGAGAAGCCGCCGTAACTACACTGCGTTATCTCAACCAAGTAGAAAGATGCGATCGCGCAATTCCATTACTATCCGATCCTGACGACAGCGTGCGTCGATCTACAGCCTTAACTTTGGGACACTTGACAGATCCAGAAGTAGTTTCTTGCCTCTGTCAAGCACTAAATTCCGATGTGGATTGGCAAGTACGTCGTAATGCCGCCAAAGCCCTAGAACTTCATGCCGATCCTACAGCAGTGGTGGCTCTAGAAACAGCGATCGCCGATGAGCATTGGCAGGTGCGAAAGTTTGCCTTACAAGCATGGCAAAAAACTCCCGATAACCGCACCATGCCAATTTTAATTAAGGCGCTAACCGACGAATACTCCGATGTCCGTAGAGAAGCCGCGAAATCTCTTGCAGCTTTAAAAAATCCCGGCGCTCTAAACGCCCTTCAGCAATCCTTGGACGACCCGGACAAAGACGTATGTATCTACACACAAAGAGCTATTGAGACGATTCAAGCAGCCACAAAAGAGATATCTAATGCCTAGCCATCAGTCCCCTTTTCGGCAAACTAACTTAGAAGATCGAGAGCCTCTACCCCCCGATCCGATTAGCGAAGTTCGTAATCAAGAAGTTGTCCGTTGCCTTAAACAGGTAATTGAACCAACTTTGAAAAACGACATTATCAGCTTGGGAATGGTGCGAAATCTGCGAGTTGTGGAAGGTTATATCTATCTGCGCCTCTATATAGGCAGACACCAGCACGATCTGCAAACAGAAATTCAACAGATCCTTGCACCCCTAACTTGGTGTAAAAAAACTTATATCCAAGTTTGTACAATTCCTGGGGTGAAAACTACCTTAGCAATTTCTAGCGGTAAAGGTGGGGTGGGTAAATCTACAACTTCTGTCAATTTAGCGGTTGCCCTAAGCTTGCAAGGCTTTAAAGTTGGTTTACTAGACGCGGATGTTTACGGCCCCAATGTTCCCCAAATGCTAGGATTAGGACGTGCCGAAGTAAAAGTAATTGAAACTTCCAACGGTCAAAAGTTTCTGCCTTTAGAAGCTTACGGTATAAAAGTTATGTCAGTAGGGTTATTGGCAGAACCGGAACATCCCTTAGCGTGGCGAGGGCCGGTTTTACACAAGATCGTCACTCAGTTTATTCACGATGTGGAATGGGGAGAACTTGACTATTTGCTCATCGATCTGCCTCCAGGTACGGGAGATGCTCAAATTACCATCGTCCAAGAAAGTCCGATTTGTGGGGTTCTGCTGGTTACAACTCCTCAACAAGTGGCGGTTTCTGATGTCCGGCGCAGCATCCATATGTTTCGCCGGGTGGGGATTCCAGTATTAGGGATTATTGAAAACATGAGCTATTTAATTTGCAGTAAGTGTGGAGAGCATACGCCAATTTTTGGTAGTGGCGGCGGAAAACAGTTATCGATGGAACTCCACGCGCCCTTATTAGGACAAATCCCTATCGACCCGCTTCTTTGCAATGGCGGCGATACCGGAGCGCCTCTAACCCTAGTAAACCCAGATTCTACAGTGGGTCAAGTGTTTGTACAAATGGCTGGGGCGATCGCCACAACTTTTGGCGACTAATTAATTCTTCGTATTTTTCCACTAATGAGGTTGCTGTGCGGCATAGTTTGAAGCTGAAAGTGCAGGCACGATTTCCTAAGAAATCTGCGGCAATTAGACTACAGCGCTGGTTATTGCAGATACTTCCAGGGGTAAGCTTAACGGCGGGGTTAGCTTTTTTAGCGATTTTGATGCGATCGCATCTTGGACTAAATTTCTTTAGCTCTTTGACTTGGGCGATTCTGCTGGGAATGCTGCTTCGTAATACTGTCGGTGTTGCTCAAGTTTACCAACCAGGAATTACTTTTTGTCTCAAGCGTATTCTCAAGTTGGGTATTATTTTACTAGGAATGCAACTAAACCTAACTCAAGCGATTTCTATTGGCGCTCCTGGACTATTTGTTGCTGTCACTTCTGTAGTTAGCACTTTCTTTTTTACTTGTTGGATCGGACAACGGCTAAAAGTTAGCAAAAAATTGACTCAATTAATTGCTGGAGGTACATCAATTTGCGGTGCGGCGGCAGTGGTAGCAGTGGGGACAGCAATTGATAGCTCCGAAGAAGATACAGCTTATGCGGTTGCCTTAGTCACAGTGTTTGGCGCTGCTTCGATGCTAATTTATCCGCTATTACCTGCTTTACTTGACCTGACACCGCAAGCTTATGGTTTATGGTGTGGTGCTTCTATTCATGAAGTTGTCCAGGCGATCGCTGCGGCTTTTGAAACAAATCCCCTTAGTGGTGAAGTGGCAACGATTGCGAAATTATCACGGGTCATGCTACTAGCGCCGATTACACTATTACTAGGTTTATCATCAGTAGATCGGACGGCAGGAAAATCGCGTAAACTGCCGATTCCCTGGTTTGTGCTAGGTTTCATTGTCTTAATCTTAATTAATAGCCTCAACTTTATTCCTGAGACTTTGAGAATAGCGATCGTCGATTTCAATCAGTTTTTATTAACAACCGCTTTAGCTGCAATGGGTTTAGCCACCAATATACAGTGTATTAAACTGCTAGGACTTAAACCTATCTATTTAGGAACAATGTCTTGGCTATTTATTTCTCTAGTAAGTCTTGGCTTGATAAAGTTGCTTTATTAAATTTTTGAATCTTTCCCATCTTCCTCATTTTTGCAACATAACTCTCATACTTATGCGTTGCTAAGTAGTGTAGATTGAAGGTTCATGCAACCAAGTATAACTTTTAACTAGAAACCATATACAGCAACGGTTACAAAAATTTAGCTGAAGAACAGTTGAGCGAACAAAGCTTTATGGCAGTGTCTTCATTCTGAAAGACATTGCCTAAAATAAAATGAAATAGGCAAAGTTATAGTTTATATTGCTTATCAAACAAACCCAGAAACGGGTTGGGCAAAGTGTAATTATCCTCTTTTGCCCCTGGTTACACAAAATACATTTTTCTATCATAACTACTGTTGATAATATTTAGTCTGCATTCTATAGTCAAATACTAACTGGGTATTTTCATGATGATTTCTAAGCTTTGCCCTGTCCCCGTGACAATAATTACCGGTTATCTTGGCTCTGGTAAAACTACGCTGGTTAATCGTATTTTGACCCAAAAACATGGGAAAAAAGTAGCAGTAATTGTCAATGAGTTTGGAGAAGTCAGCATTGATAGCCAGCTTATTGTAAATGCCAACGAAGAAATTTTACAAATGAATAATGGTTGTATCTGTTGCACAGTGCGGGGAGATTTGATTCGCATCTTCAGGGTTGTGTTGCAAAAAATGGTAGGCTGAAATAATTCCGCTAGAGAAAATCATTGTACCGGCCTCTAATGAATTCTAAATCCCCCTTCAAGTGGCGGCATTATCAGTCAGAAATCATCCTACGTTGTGTTCGGTGGTATCTAAGCTATCCGCTTTCCTATCGCCAAGTAACAGAGATGGTGAACGAGCGGGGATTAGATATACATCACAGCACCGTCTTCCGTTGGGTGCAAGAATATAGTCCAGAAATGGACAAACGAGTCAGACCGTATCTAAAGCTTACTAATGACTCATGGCGGGTAGATGAAACCTATATTTTGGTCAAAGGCAAGCAGAAGTATTTATACCGAGCAGTCGATTCGGCAGGGAACACCTTAGACTTCCTCCTCACAGCGAAGCGGGATGCGAAAGCGGCGAAACGGTTTTTGCGTAAGACATTGAAAGCAATTCACACTTCCGTACCAAGAGTCATCACTGTGGATAAGAACCCTGCTTATCCAAAAGCGATTAACGTACTCAAAGCTGCCAATAAGTTACCCGAAGTAGTGAAATTACGACAGATTAAATATCTCAATAATATTGTGGAGCAAGACCATCGCGGGGATAAAACGATTAGTCAAACCAGGAATGGGATTTGGCTCCTTCAACACTGCAAGAAGAACCATTCGGGGATATGAAACTCTGAACATGGTTAGAAAAGGACAAGTTATTGGTGTTCCCAGGGGAGCCATCAAAGAGCGACTTGTCTTTATCTATCAAATCTTTGGGGTAGTTGCATAATTTCAACTCCTGCCACAGGGGTTTTCTGTCTTCACTAAGTTTTTGCAACACAACCAGTCAGACCGTATCTAAAGCTTACTAATGACTCATGGCGGGTAGATGAAACCTATATTTTGGTCAAAGGCAAGCAGAAGTATTTATACCGAGCAGTCGATTCGGCAGGGAACACCTTAGACTTCCTCCTCACAGCGAAGCGGGATGCGAAAGCGGCGAAACGGTTTTTGCGTAAGACATTGAAAGCAATTCACACTTCCGTACCAAGAGTCATCACTGTGGATAAGAACCCTGCTTATCCAAAAGCGATTAACGTACTCAAAGCTGCCAATAAGTTACCCGAAGTAGTGAAATTACGACAGATTAAATATCTCAATAATATTGTGGAGCAAGACCATCGGGGGATAAAACGATTAGTCAAACCAGGAATGGGATTTGGCTCCTTCAACACTGCAAGAAGAACCATTCGGGGATATGAAACTCTGAACATGGTTAGAAAAGGACAAGTTATTGGTGTTCCCAGGGGAGCCATCAAAGAGCGACTTGTCTTTATCTATCAAATCTTTGGGGTAGTTGCATAATTTCAACTCCTGCCACAGGGGTTTTCTGTCTTCACTAAGTTTTTGCAACACAACCTCAATTTGAATCACTCAATTATTTCTACTTAAATGCTTTATTCTCATTTAATCTGGTCTGAAATTTATGATTTCGGTCTGTTATCGTTTAATGTGGTTCTATTCTTACTTAATGTGGTCTCAATCACCCTTTTGTTCTCATTTAATGTGGTCTCAAAAACCCGATGATTTCGGGTCGGAGCGATTATGATTTCAGGTCGCTACAGTTAGTTTGTAGATATTGTTTTCCAGAGCGGATACCAATGCGTTCAACTTGAATGAAGCTTTTTGCTCCAGACCAATCGAAGTCGATGCCACGGAGGTCAGCGAAAACACTTACGAGTCTACAGGTTGTTCGACCTCGGTTTTTCTCAATATCAACAAACCGTTCGCAAGGTTTTTGAGCTTCGGCAAGCGTTTTAAGTTGTGCCAGTAGTCGAGGTTGATTCCCTTTAACGGTGATCAGGTAATCGTTGCCGCCCTCAATAATCAGCTTAGTATTTTTTTTGGCAGTGCAGGGCATCTAGCGTAAACACCACTTCTTCAAGTTGCAATGCCTCCAACATTGTTTGTACTACTTTCAACTCACTATTGTGTTTCGATTCAAACTGTTGGCTAGCAAGCACTATCCCTTGGTTATGCCTATAAACCGAAACCATATTAACGAAGTTTTGGTAAGCCGTTCCCGGTTCTGTGACCGTTCCTCTAATACTCTTGCCGTCCATCGCTACCCACTCACCTGGTTCGGTATCGAAAGTGCTGTTAACCCATTGCCCGAACTGCTGCGCCAGCGCTTGAAAGTCAAGCTTTTGTAAGATGCGACGAAAAGTAGTATCCGATGGCAGGCGAGTTACCGTTAGTCCTAGTTGCTCGCTGACTGCCCCGTAGTGTCGCGCCCCAAAGTCTTCGAGTGCATAGTAACTTCGGCATCCACTAATTGTTCCCATGATAACTAATAGTAAAATTAGCCAAAGTGGATAACGTCTACCTTGAGCAGCGCGGAAATCTCTAATTTCTTGAAGTGATTGGATTAAGTTTGTCCCCATTTCCTTTCTTCAATTCATTCATCTCAATTATTCTAATATTTCTTTAAGCAACGAATTATCCCTGGGGCTTACACCTACATCGACCTTGAAGTTCAACCTCTAGTGACAGTAATCTGCTGTCGGGTTGGGTAGCTTATGTACGGGCTGTTTACCGCGATTTAGCTACCAGCGAATCGCACTAAGGGCTTTCGTTCAGATATGCCCCATCGAGGATCTCTGACAAATTATAACCGCGCAGTTCCTCAACCCAGTGATAAATAAACTTCAGATCGCCATCTTTCTCCTCTAAATTCTTATTAGGGTTGTAGATGCGGAATGTATCAGACAACGGATTAGTTACTCCTGCTTGCATCTGCCACTGCCAATTGTCTATGCCCAGATTCCCGTCAATCAGTTGCTGCATATAATGTTCAGCCCCGTGATGCCATGAGATGCCGCCGTTGATACATAGGAAAGTAGCGCACATTGCCCTCATCCGAAAATTCATCCACCCCATTGTTTTGAGTTGCCGCATCGACGCATCTACTAAAGGAAAGCCTGTTTGCCCTTCTTTCCAGGCAGCAAATAACTCTTGCTTCTCCTCACTTAATTCGGCAGGTGAGTAATACTCATCGAACTCTGGGTAACGGTTGGTATCTACTAACTCTGGGTGGAAGTACAACCGTTGAGTAAAACTATCGTGCCAGCGCAGGCGATCGCGGAATGCCTTAAGCGAAAACTGGGCTTTGGGATTATTGGCTAATTCGGCAGCTTTAGCTTTGGTACTTTGGTAAACCTGGCGAACAGAAATAGTACCAAAAGTCAGATGCGGTGATAGGTGGGACGTAGCACCTTGCTGAGTCAACCAAGGGCGCGAGATTTTCCAATGATATCCGTGAAAGCGAGAATTTAAGAACGAGTTTAAGGTAGCGATCGCCTGTGTTTCGCCGCCACTAAAATAAGTGTTCTCTGTTTCCCAGAATTGGTTATACTTTTGCTTCAATTGATCGAAGGTAAGCTGCGGCAGATCGATTTGTAGTGCTGGCGTGTTGATTTGTTCTGGCGTTGGATGCAACGGCTGCCGCAGGTAGGTGTAGTATTCTTCCATCCATTCATCGCGGCGGTTTTCATCAGTTTGCAGAAAGTTGTTTAGTCCCTGGTGGTATTCAAGGCTGTGTTCGCGGTAGAAATTTATGATTTGGCGATCGCGCTCAATCCCGTACTGCACTTGTACGTCACGGTTGAAAAATAGTTTAGGGCGATCGCCTTGTTGGATCAGTTGGCAGGTAAGCTCTTGAATTACATTGAGGCTATTACCTTCAAACAAATAAAGTTGACTACCCCGCTCTCTAAGGTTTCTATCTAAGTCTTCCAACGACTCGAACAAGAATTTGACTCTGGCTTTGCCTACCTCAGCTTGCTCGTAGAACCAGGGGTCTATAATGAAGCAGGGCAAAACTTCAGCGTTATCGGCAGTAGATAGAGCGGCAATCTCGTTGTCACTCAACCGTAAATCCCGTCTAAGCCAGAGTATGTGCATTCGTGATTTGTACTATTTTTGTACTATTACCTCTTTATTATCCTGGTTTTTTGCAGGTGATGCTGAAGGCAATTCGCTTTGCGATCAGCGTTCATTAACGATCAAACAATTTGCTTAATTGAGTCAAGATGGGATTACTATCCCAAGCTACATTCAAATTTTATGTTTCGAGTCGCTACCAAAGGATTTTCGCAGGAGTTTAAAAGATGGACAGATGCGGTAAATACTGCCAATTCTCTCAAACCTAAGTGCAAAAGCTGGTTGGAAGATATCAGAGTTTTTGATAATGAGAATTTGGTTGTGTTGCAAAAAATGGTAGGCTGAAATAATTCCGCTAGAGAAAATCATTGTACCGGCCTCTAATGAATTCTAAATCCCCCTTCAAGTGGCGGCATTATCAGTCAGAAATCATCCTACGTTGTGTTCGGTGGTATCTAAGCTATCCGCTTTCCTATCGCCAAGTAACAGAGATGGTGAACGAGCGGGGATTAGATATACATCACAGCACCGTCTTCCGTTGGGTGCAAGAATATAGTCCAGAAATGGACAAACGAGTCAGACCGTATCTAAAGCTTACTAATGACTCATGGCGGGTAGATGAAACCTATATTTTGGTCAAAGGCAAGCAGAAGTATTTATACCGAGCAGTCGATTCGGCAGGGAACACCTTAGACTTCCTCCTCACAGCGAAGCGGGATGCGAAAGCGGCGAAACGGTTTTTGCGTAAGACATTGAAAGCAATTCACACTTCCGTACCAAGAGTCATCACTGTGGATAAGAACCCTGCTTATCCAAAAGCGATTAACGTACTCAAAGCTGCCAATAAGTTACCCGAAGTAGTGAAATTACGACAGATTAAATATCTCAATAATATTGTGGAGCAAGACCATCGGGGGATAAAACGATTAGTCAAACCAGGAATGGGATTTGGCTCCTTCAACACTGCAAGAAGAACCATTCGGGGATATGAAACTCTGAACATGGTTAGAAAAGGACAAGTTATTGGTGTTCCCAGGGGAGCCATCAAAGAGCGACTTGTCTTTATCTATCAAATCTTTGGGGTAGTTGCATAATTTCAACTCCTGCCACAGGGGTTTTCTGTCTTCACTAAGTTTTTGCAACACAACCCTCCTGCTTACCCAAAAGCGATATCTTTACTCAAAGCCGCTAAAAAGCTCTCCAAAATTGTAAAGTTACGACAGATTAAGTATCTTAATAACATTGTGGAGCAAGACCATCGAGCCATTAAACGATTAGTCAAACCTGGAATGGGATTTTGCTCCTTCAACACTGCAAAAAGAACCCTTCGGGGATATGAAATTATGAACATGGTCAGAAAAGGACAAGTCATTAGTGTTCCTAGGGGAGCAATCAAAGAGCGGATTCTCTTCACTCATCAGATTTTTGGACTATCTGCGTAATCGAAACTCCTGAAATAGGGGTTTTCTATCCTCACTAAGTTTTTGCGACACAACCACTATTCCTATCATCCCAAGAAGCCTTCTTTAGCTCTGGAATACAAGGGGTTTGCTTCACTTCCTCCTGCTATTTTCTAGCATCGAACTCACGTTTTCTTAAGATTATTCGCTGTGCCGCAACAAAAATAGTTTGTACCCCTTGCTCGATTAAACTTATGCTTCTATCTCTCGATAATCTTGGTTGCTAATATTGTTGAGATACTTGCAATGCCTGTATTTTTACTTCTTTGGACAACTTTTTTCTGCTTTAAGTGTGTTAATCGCTTTGGGATAAACAAGGTTCTTATCCTGCAATATTCAATGTATTTTTTACTTATGCTTTCAGCAACGCCGTAATTTGAATATTCATCAGCTTACGATGAAATTACTTCATCATCAACAATTTCAATCCGGTAATTGTATCCTTGCTCTACTAAAAAAAGTTGGCGATGGCGAGCAAAATCTTCCTCACAGGTGCGAAGCGATACTAAAGTATAAAAATGAGCGCTGTGACCATCGGTTTTAGGACGGAGAACTCGCCCTAATCTTTGTGCCTCTTCCTGACGAGAGCCGTATTTACCTGAAACTTGAATTAAAACATCTGCATCAGGCAGATCCAGAGCAAAGTTACCAACTCTTGACAAGATTAATCCAGTTATAGCTCCGCAGCGAAATTGTTCGTACAGGCGATCGCGCTCTGACTGTGGCGTTTTTCCCGTCACCACAGGTAATTTTGTTTTTTGGGCAATCTGCTTGAGTTGCTCCAAATATTCGCCAATGATTAGGATGCGATGTCCTGCTTCTTTTTGTAGCAACGATTGCACGACTTCATATTTGCGGGGATTTTCTGCAGCAATCCGAAACTGATGACGTTTGTCTGCTAAGGCATATTCCATCTGGCGATCGGGAGCTTGCGGTACGCGAATTTCAACACATTCGGCGGGGGCAATAAAGCCCTGTACTTCCAGTTCGCGCCAGGGAACATCGTAGCGTTTGGGACCAATTAGCGCGAAAACATCGCCTTCCTTGCCATCTTCTCGAATCAGCGTGGCGGTTAAACCCAAACGTCTCCGAGCTTGCAGTTCGGCAGTAATGCGGAAAATAGGTGCGGGCAATAAGTGAACTTCATCGTAGATAATTAATCCCCACGAGCGCGCGCTGAACAACTGAAAATGGGGAAATTCACCATCTTTATTAGAGCGATAGCTGAGAATTTGGTAAGTTGCCAGTGTCACGGGTGCTGTTTGTTTTGATTCTCCACTATATTCGGCGATCGCATCCTCTGGCAATGTAGTTTTATCGAGCAATTCCCGTCGCCACTGGCGCACCGAAGTGAGGCTACTGGTAAGAACAAGAGTATTTGACTGCACCGTAGTCATTGCTGCCAATCCCACCATTGTTTTTCCGGCTCCACAGGGTAGGACAATCACGCCGCTACCACCCTGGGCGCGTCCTGCTTGGTAGAATGCGGCGACAGCTTCTTTTTGATAGTGGCGGAGGTCAAAAGCAGATCCAGATTGGCTAATCGAGCGTAGTTCAATAGCCAGCGCCTCTCCTTCCACATATCCAGCTAAATCTTCCGCCGGATACCCTGCTGCCAGCAACGCCTGTTTCAGTACCCCACGATTGGCAGCATTGACTTGAAAAACTAAATCTGAACAGCGAGTATCCAAAAACTTTGAGATTGTCTGATTCCGGCGGAGCAATTCTGCTAAAGGTAAATCTGCCATTTTTAGCAGCAAATGCCCATCACCTCTCTCAATCACGGTTAACCCATAGCGGCTACCCAATGATGTAATTTCTTGAGCTACTGCCTCCGGCATTGAATACTTGGCGTGCGATCGCAGGGCAGCAATCATTTCGGAAACGGGCATTCCCGCCGCCCGTGCGTTCCAGACGCTTAACGGTGAAATTTGGTAGGTGTGAATGTGTTCCGGGCTTTTAATGAGTTCGGCAAAAGGAGAAATTGCATCACGGGCAGCATCTGCACGCGGCGAATGAACTTCTAGAAGAACAGTGCGATCGCTTTGGATAATTAGAGCATTTTCAACAATGTAAGACATAATGGCTCAACTCAAACAGGAAGGCTGTAACCCAATTTTTTTAAAGCATTATGAAATTTGGCTGCTGTTGCGGCAGGTACAACCAAGTAGCAAGCTTGTCCAATAGCAACTTCTTTCGGTACGTCAGCGAGGAAGCAATAGGCTTTGGTGCGAGAATCATTGGCAATCAAGTTAGCAAGGGCGGTGTCTGTACAGCGAATTAATCGCGCGGAACCCAAATCTTGCAAACTGGTAATGCGTGTTTTTAAGTCGGCAAGAAATTGTGTTACAGGTTGTGGTAGTGCTTCGCTGCTATTCATACGCAAGAATTTTTGCAGTTCATCCACACTCCGTCCCTGAGAAATCGCCTCCAGCAATTTTCCCTGCTCTAGCTGCCACACCACATCAGAAACTGGTTGCAGAAAACTATCAAGGAGTAAGCGATCGGCACGACTCAGGGGTTGCACTGCTACCACTTCTAGGTTAGGCAAAATTCGCAGCACTTGTTTTGGTGGCAAGGTTGCAGGGGTATAAAAGTCACTCAAGCCCAAGCAATATGCGCCCAATGGAGTTAACCGAAAATACGTCAATCCGTCATAGCGACTCAAACATCCACTGTAGTAGTAATCCAGACTTACATCTTTTTGAAAGTTGAATACGCCATCATCAGGATGAATATACGCTACATCCACTAATCCTAAAGTAGAGACATATTCAAATAAAAAACACAGGATGTATCGTGCCTCTAAAATTAGGAAACTGGAATCATATAGTGAACCGTACCCTTCTAGTGTCAAGCTCTCAGGATTACGGCTAACTTCAAACTCATAACCTGCGGCAATTATGTAGCGAAAGAAATCAGTTACCTCAATCCAGCGACCAACCGGACAATCTTTGAGAGCGTCAACAATTTTACTCCGCCGTCCGGTAGCCGCCGTTAAACTCCGTTTTCCTTTGCCTGTTTGTCCTTTGATACTATCAACTCGTCTTAGTTCGTCGAGTAAGGTATTTTTTAACCAGCTTTTCCAGAGGGTTTGTAATACCTTTTCCCTTGGCTCATTTAATGCCTTTTGTCCTGCTTTCGTCAACCCCAGTCGTTTAGCACTAAGTTCTACCAGTTTGCCTGCCTGTAACAGCATTACCCAAGCAAAAGGTTTGATAAATCCGATCTCGTAATTATACTGCCGACCTCCTGGTGATTGAGTTGCCGTCCAATCACTATAATAATCTCCCATTTCTAGCACTTCGGCGATCGCGCTCAGAGTTACACCAGTGGGATAAAACGTCTTGTCACTGATGGTGACTTTGCCTAAATCTACCAGCCGCAGGATAGTCTGCAAGTCCCGCCCTGCTAATGACTCTGTTTCGCGTAGGTGTAGTGGTAGTTCAAAGGAGCGGGATTCCCGTTGGCGATTGCTGTAGCCGTAGTTTTTCTCGGTACGAGAGAGAGTGTTTGGCAAACTTTCCACACTTTGAATGCGTGTTGGTTCGGGAATTGGTACAAACGCCTTAAGTCGTGCTTTCAAATCTTGAGGCATTGTGAAACTGTAAAAAAACCAGCCCAAAATGGAGGGCTTATAGTTGTAAGAGTAGTGTCCACCTGTATCCCAAAGGGGTTCTTGACCGTACTTACTAATAAATCGTGCTGGCTGATAGCGATCGTCTGCTGAATGCACCACTTCGGAAATTACTGCTTGCTGGAGGCGATCACACTGTTTCCAAAGGTTTTGCAGCGCTTCACCTTGCATTTGTTGCCAGACATGATTTATCAGTTCAGCTTTACGCGAGGGAATGTTGCTCGTAGCCTGCAAGCTTGCCAGCGCCTTCAATTGCTCAACCGTTTGGTGGTTAAGTGCCTCTAGTACCGTGGGAATGCGATCAGGTTGATTGTAGTAGGGCATGAATCGCTGATTTTGATGAACTGATTATTCTTTTTACTAGAATACTGTTTCTATTGCAAAAACTTTGTGAGCATTGAAAACACCTGTTATCCTATCGAAATGCCATCTTATTTTTTAATCTGACTTCTTACCCAACTGCGAAAGACTTTTACCAACTCAAGATAATCCATTGTTTTTGCTTGTTGTAAAAACCCGGCAATTTCTGAAATCGGTATACTTGGAAAAAACTGACTCGTTTGAGATTTACAGTAAGCTCCATTTTGTAATTGCTCAACCATTAACAACTCTCCGTTGTAAACCCAGATTTCTGCTACACCTAAATCTGCATAAACCTGGAGGCGATTTGGAGAACTGCTGGTAATGTCAATTTCAATTACTAAATCGGGTCCCGGATCGACGGTAAGATCCAATCGCTTCTTACCTCGAACTAAGGCGATATTACGGAAATAAAAACATTCATCAGGTTCCGCACCGCTTAATTCGGGTCTTTGAAAGGTCGTTGAACCTAAAGGATGAATTTGAATATTTAATTCTTCTGCCAAGGTTTCTACAAATCGACCCATGACCGTTTTACTTAATTCATGTTCTGGAGAGGGAGACATAATTTCTAGAGTACCGCGATTATAAGTAAGCCTAAAATGGCGATCGCCTAGTTCTGACCGCAGAGTTTCATAAGTCTGCCAACTTATCCCCGAAAGATGGATTATTTCTGTAGGTAGCGTGAGCAATGTTGCAGTCATGGTTTAACCTAAAACCTAAGTCTTTATTATGAATCACAAGGTGATCGCGCAAGCGCTGGTGCGAAATCTTGCAGCAGCAAACTCGCCGCCAATCGCCAATACCACTTCCCCCCTCTGTTATACCTTACTCTAGTCAAGGGATCAGCACGATCGCAGAGCTTCTTTACCTTCGATTGGATGCTCTCACGATTCTAAATATAAACTAGAGCTATCGGTTGGTCGCGCATGAAGGTAACGCCCAGTCGTAGCAATATTAGCATGACCCAGCGTTTCTTTGACCAAGTGAACCGGAGCGCCGCGATCCATTGCGTGACTTGCATGAGCATGACGCAGCCAGTGCGGCGATACAGTGTCAGCTACAACCTCCTCTAACCCTGGCACTCTTTTCGCCGCCGCTTTGACAATGCGGTTGACCTGCATCTCCTTCAAATGCCCCTTTTTCTTACGGCTAGTAAACACTGGTTCACCAATTGCCGCATCACCCCGCATTGATTGCAATTCTTGCCAAAGTGAAGCAGGCAGCTTAATTGCCCGCGTTTTACCGCCTTTCCCGTAGACCAACACCTGTCCCCCGACATCCCTTGGTTGCAACGATAACCACTGCAACTGCGTCACTTCTGATACCCTTAGCCCTGCAACATACAGTAGCTGGTTGTGTTGCAAAAAATGGTAGGCTGAAATAATTCCGCTAGAGAAAATCATTGTACCGGCCTCTAATGAATTCTAAATCCCCCTTCAAGTGGCGGCATTATCAGTCAGAAATCATCCTACGTTGTGTTCGGTGGTATCTAAGCTATCCGCTTTCCTATCGCCAAGTAACAGAGATGGTGAACGAGCGGGGATTAGATATACATCACAGCACCGTCTTCCGTTGGGTGCAAGAATATAGTCCAGAAATGGACAAACGAGTCAGACCGTATCTAAAGCTTACTAATGACTCATGGCGGGTAGATGAAACCTATATTTTGGTCAAAGGCAAGCAGAAGTATTTATACCGAGCAGTCGATTCGGCAGGGAACACCTTAGACTTCCTCCTCACAGCGAAGCGGGATGCGAAAGCGGCGAAACGGTTTTTGCGTAAGACATTGAAAGCAATTCACACTTCCGTACCAAGAGTCATCACTGTGGATAAGAACCCTGCTTATCCAAAAGCGATTAACGTACTCAAAGCTGCCAATAAGTTACCCGAAGTAGTGAAATTACGACAGATTAAATATCTCAATAATATTGTGGAGCAAGACCATCGGGGGATAAAACGATTAGTCAAACCAGGAATGGGATTTGGCTCCTTCAACACTGCAAGAAGAACCATTCGGGGATATGAAACTCTGAACATGGTTAGAAAAGGACAAGTTATTGGTGTTCCCAGGGGAGCCATCAAAGAGCGACTTGTCTTTATCTATCAAATCTTTGGGGTAGTTGCATAATTTCAACTCCTGCCACAGGGGTTTTCTGTCTTCACTAAGTTTTTGCAACACAACCCTTTTGCGACATTAAAGCACGTTAAATCAGCTTTAATGCGATTGTCTCCCGGTGGTCGATTGGTGGCAATTACTGCCAACTGGTTTAGTCCCAACAATCAACACTGGCAAGATTTGTTTACTAATCATCTAGAAAAATATGGCACGGTAGGATTTTCTTGCGGGATTCAAGGGAACGTTTGGCATAAGCATGGCGTTGGGATTGAAACTAGGATTACGGTAATCGACCGGATTCCTACTACTGATACACAAGTTATTATTGACGAATGTTTAGAATTGCCTCAATTACTAGAGGAAATTTCCAAGCTACCACCTAGAACTGTAGAAGTTGCAAAACAAGTTTTAGCACCAGCTAAGGTTTTGTCTGCAACGCCAAGTACATTAGAGCGCTCCGTACAGCTAACTTTTGCTAAAGCAACAGCAGTTATTGGGTCAGAGCTAATTCCCGCAGATTTTGGAGAAATTATCGACCTAGAGTACGAAGTAATTGACTGGGATAGAAACACTTCGTCGTTAAGTTCGGGGATTTATGAAGCCTACGAGCCGCAAACCATCCGTATTCCAGGGACGAGTTCTCATATTACGCCCTTGGTGCAATCGGCGGCAATGGCTTCGGTAACTCCCCCAAAACCTGCCTACCGCCCCAAGTTGCCTCGAAAACTAATCACCGAAGGCATCCTTTCTGATGCTCAGTTAGAGTCTATTATCTACGCGGGTAATGCTCACGAGCAATTTCTCTCTCACTGGTACAAAGTTGACGAGTCTTTGGATCGGGTAGAGCGCTCTTTGGAGGGAGAATCTGGGGCTATTCAATTTCGCCAAGGGTATTTTATTGGCGATGGTACAGGAGTTGGTAAAGGTCGCCAATGCTGCGGTATTTTGCTAGATCGATGGCTGCGCGGTCAAAAGAAAGCACTTTGGTTTTCTAAATCAAGTAAGTTAATTGAAGACGCAAGGCGCGACTGGTCTGCGTTAGGGGGCAGCGAACATGACATTATTCCTTTGTCCAAGTTTAATCAAGGTGAAGCAATAAATTTAACTCAAGGGATTATTTTTAGTACCTACGCAACTCTCCGAACTGAAGCAAAGCAAGGTAAGATTTCACGAGTCGAGCAGCTTGTAAATTGGTTGGGCAAAGATTTTGCAGGACTAATAATATTTGACGAATCCCACGCAATGGCCAACGCCCTTACCGAAAAAGGCGGTCGCGGTGATACGAAAGCCTCAATGCAAGGTGTCTGTGGTTTAAGACTCCAAAAAGCTTTACCCCAGGCACGAGTGCTTTATCTAAGCGCAACAGGTGCTACGGCACTTGCCAACTTAGGTTATTTAGATAGGCTGGGTTTGTGGGGTGGGGGAGATACCGCGTTTAAGAACCGCGAAGATTTTATTAGCAGTGTGGCAACTGGTGGAGTTGCCGCCCTCGAAGTCGTCGCTCGTGACCTTAAAGCTTTGGGACTGTATACTGCCCGGAGCCTTTCTTATGATGGAGTCGAGTACGAGGTATTGGAGCATCAACTGACCCAAGCCCAAGTTGATATTTATGACCGTTACGCTGAGGCTTATCAAATTATTCACGCCAATATTGAGGCAGCAATGGAAGCCACTAATATTGTTTCCCCTGTCGGTAAAACTCGAAATTCTAACGCCAAATCAGCCGCTTATTCTGCCTTCGAGTCTACTAAGCAACGATTCTTTAACCACCTGCTAATTTCAATGAAATGCCCAACTCTGATTAAAGCTATTGAGCAAGATTTGGAAGCTGGTCACGCTGTAGTTATTCAGCTTGTTTCTACCGACGAAGCGCTATTAGACCGAAGACTTGCCGAAATTCCCACGTCTCAGTACAACGACATTCAAGTGGATGTTACGCCTAGAGAATACCTGTTCGACTACCTGATGAAAGCTTTTCCGGTAGTGCTGCATCGAGTTTGGACAGACGGAGAAGGGGTAGAGCATTCCGAGCCTGCTACTGACGGCGATGGCAACCCAGTCTTCTGCGTTGAGGCGATCGCGCAAAGAGACGAATTGATTGAGTCTTTAGCTTTATTGCCGCCAATTCCATCGGCTTTAGACCAAATTGTGCAGCACTTTGGTTACGAACAAGTAGCAGAATGTACTGGGCGAAGCAAGCGGATCGTCAGGGAAATTACAAGTAATAGCGACAAACTTGTAGTTCAAAAGCGTAGCGCTAACGCAAATTTAGCAGAAGCTCAAGCGTTTCAAAACGACCAAAAGCAAATTCTAATTTTCTCCCAGGCTGGCGGTACAGGTCGCTCTTACCACGCTGATAAGAGTGCCAAAAACCAGAGGGTAAGAAGACATTACTTGCTGGAATCTGGTTGGAGAGCGGACGAGGCTATCCAAGGGCTGGGACGTACTAACCGGAGTAATCAAAAGCAACCTCCGGTATTTGTGGTCGTCTCTACAGATGTTAAGGGCGAAAAGCGTTTTACTTCTACGATTTCTCGGCGGTTGGACTCTCTTGGAGCTTTAACTAAAGGTCAGAGGCAAACTGGAGGTCAAGGTTTATTTAAGGAGGAAGATAACCTAGAGAGCGATTATGCGAAGGCTTCTTTGCGCCAATTGTACACTGCTATCTTTCACGGTCAAATTGAGGGCTTTAGTTTAGGAAAATTCTTGGCTGTAACAGGTTTAAAGCTAGTAACGGAGGAAAACACTCTCAAGGAAGATTTACCCCCAATCACCCAATTTCTCAATCGCTGTCTGGCAATGCCGATTGCCGACCAAAAGCGCCTCTTTGAGGAATTAGAGTCACGGATTGAGTCTAGAATCGAACAAGCGATTAGCGCTGGAGTTTACGAGGTTGGAATTGAAACGTTGCGTTCAGAAGGTTTTCGCGTTCTTGAACGTACTGTAGTTTACCAGCATCCTCGTACTCTTGCTTTAAGTCACGCCGTCAAAATTGAGCAAAAACAAAAGGCAAAAATTACTTCCCTCGATGCTGCTTTAGCAACAGCTAAGTTACAGGATGGTCAATTTTATATCAACGCAAAATCTGGGGCGGTTGCAGTAATATCGTCCACTAATAGCTTAATAAATGATGACGGCAGTTTTGTTCCCCGCGTCAATTTACTGCGCCCTTTGGGAAATAAAAAGCTATGCGTTGAAGATTTTGAGAATTCTGAATGGAATGTTGCTTCTCTTGAGGAATTCACTTGTACTTGGAATCAAGAAATCCAAGATATGCCTGAGTTTACTTACAGCACTTTCTACTTAATCACGGGACTACTACTGCCCATTTGGAAAAAGCTCGATCCTACTCTTATGCGGGTGTATCGACTACAAACCGATGATGGTGAACAACTGCTTGGACGAGTTCTCAATACCGCTAGTATGTCTAGGATTGCCTCTCAATTTGGAATAAAGTGTTCGATGAGCGATCAGGAGATTTATCAATCACTTATCGAACATAAGCAAAAAGTTAATTTAACAGAGAATCTAACTTTAGTTAATAGTCTAGTTGCGGGGGAACATCGAATTGAAATAATTGGTTTTCAAGGAAAAAGCGAACTTGACTTCCTTAAGTCTCTAGGAGCTTTTGGCGAAATTATCCAGTGGAAGGCAAGGGCTTTTATTCCAACCAAAACTGAAGTTGCCTTAGAAGTTATCAAGAAAATTGGTTGTGTTGCAAAAAATGGTAGGCTGAAATAATTCCGCTAGAGAAAATCATTGTACCGGCCTCTAATGAATTCTAAATCCCCCTTCAAGTGGCGGCATTATCAGTCAGAAATCATCCTACGTTGTGTTCGGTGGTATCTAAGCTATCCGCTTTCCTATCGCCAAGTAACAGAGATGGTGAACGAGCGGGGATTAGATATACATCACAGCACCGTCTTCCGTTGGGTGCAAGAATATAGTCCAGAAATGGACAAACGAGTCAGACCGTATCTAAAGCTTACTAATGACTCATGGCGGGTAGATGAAACCTATATTTTGGTCAAAGGCAAGCAGAAGTATTTATACCGAGCAGTCGATTCGGCAGGGAACACCTTAGACTTCCTCCTCACAGCGAAGCGGGATGCGAAAGCGGCGAAACGGTTTTTGCGTAAGACATTGAAAGCAATTCACACTTCCGTACCAAGAGTCATCACTGTGGATAAGAACCCTGCTTATCCAAAAGCGATTAACGTACTCAAAGCTGCCAATAAGTTACCCGAAGTAGTGAAATTACGACAGATTAAATATCTCAATAATATTGTGGAGCAAGACCATCGGGGGATAAAACGATTAGTCAAACCAGGAATGGGATTTGGCTCCTTCAACACTGCAAGAAGAACCATTCGGGGATATGAAACTCTGAACATGGTTAGAAAAGGACAAGTTATTGGTGTTCCCAGGGGAGCCATCAAAGAGCGACTTGTCTTTATCTATCAAATCTTTGGGGTAGTTGCATAATTTCAACTCCTGCCACAGGGGTTTTCTGTCTTCACTAAGTTTTTGCAACACAACCTTTCTGTTCTCCCTTGCGGCTATAACTGTAACTGACAGGACTCCAGAGGCAACAACCGGACTCATCAAGGTACATCAGTTCAACACCGCCTAATTGTTCTACTTGTTTAAGCGCATCTAACTGAGCTTGTTTGAGTAGTTTGAACTCAAGATTTTGTTTGGCTCGATGACTGTGCCGTGTGCGTTTCCACTTGAAGCCCTTTTTTGCAACAAATGTCGCAAGCGGTCAGGACTTAATTTTACCTGTCTCTCCTGGGATAACTTGTGCGCTAGTTGGAGACTGTTATATGTGCGCCCTTCTTTCTCCAAACACTGCTCTAAGTATTGTAAGTCTGTTTCTGACCATTTACGCTTTGCTCCGCGCCCTGGCGCTTCCCACAAACCACTTAACCCATCTGCTTGCCAGCGCCGAATTGTGGCTCTTACGGTATGCTCATGACACTTCTTTAATTTCTGCAATTGCAGGCGTATTCCACCCCTGCGCGTTTAGGCGCAACATATGGGCGCGATCTCTTGTCCTCTGTGGCACACTGGTGGCTACTCGCAATTCCAATAGTGTACGGTCTTCTTCCTCTGTCAAAACTATCCGGATGGGAGCAGGCATTAGGAAAATTGCCTCAGTACAGAAAACACATCCCTTTTATCTTACATTTTATTGCAGCCGCCTACTTACTACCGTTTCTAGCTGACAATCATCGGAGACTAATCTTTTTTTTCCTGGTAATCTTAGTTCGGGTGCTTGAATTAAAATATCTTCAACTTTTTTGACAATTCGATAAGCTGTAGACTCATTAATTCCCCAAGTTGCTCCTAAATGAAAAAAAGTTCTGTATTCTCGTAAAGTCTTCCGGGGGGATACTCCCCCCGGAGAGCTTTACGCAAGTATTCCAAAGTCATTAATACTTGGTCTTCTACTTTTAATTTTGATGGTCTTCCTGTTATCTTGCGTGAGCAATATACTTTTTTAACTATTTCTACCATTTGATTAAATGTCTGATAATGCACTCCAGATAATCGCTTGAATTCTTCAGCTTTAAGCTTTTTTACCTGTTTGTAAGTCATTATTGTCTCTATCTCATCTTTTTTTCCCAATTCTAACACCTACTTTTGCAAGAGGTCTAATATCTTTCTGCTCATTTCCTGCGGAAAACGAGCCATTTTCAAAGAAGTAATAGCGCAACTTCGTTCCGTTAGCCCACTTCTTCTCAACCATTTGAATCAGCCGAACCCTTTCTGGGGACAAACTCGGAGCAAATACTCGCGGCTTTACTTGTGGTAAAGAGCAGTTCTGCTGTGTCTCGTTACCGTAACGTCCTTCACCAACTCCAATACTAGCGACTCCAAGTTTAGCTTCAAGCCGCTCAATTCGGTTTAACAACTGCTCAAGTTGAACAGTTGTTAATTTTGAAATCTCAGCTATGACAATTTCCTCCAAACCAAAAAGATTTGAGGTAGTATTTAGTTCAATTTAGGAACTTACTAACTCGCATTGTTATATGTACTCTTCAGTGCTTAATAAAGCCATTTCCAAATTGTTTAACAAGGCTTAATAAATCTATTTTAGAATTCTTTAATTCTTCACAGCATTGTGTTTTATCTGCCACAGGACTGTAATACTCAAGTGCTTAACTATTGATATGAGCAAAGACAATGTTTGCTCCTTACACCCGATTCAACATCATGCCCTTCTCAACGCTATGCCGCGTAGGAGGGTATTTTATTGACTCAGTTGCTAACTACGGTGCTTTGCTTCAAGCCTTACTGTTTATCAGGGGTATGAGTATCATTCGTGCAGAAAACCGGGCTAAGAGAAGTTACAGGGGTAATACAAATGTTTTTAAAAGCTGAAACCCTTATTTTATCGTTGAGTAGTGACTCGACATCGGCATTAGCCAATGCTCTTGGTTATCACGATAATCCTTACCTAATAAGGCTTTTAAGCTTAACTCGGTTTTTGGTTCCGATAATACTCATGCCCCTATCTAACGGTTCTATCCAGGTTCACTCAGCAACAAAATCAAATGCAACAGCGTCTTCGAGAATAGCAAACAAGGCGTTTTTAACAAGTTCGTGCTTGGGATGCGGTAGATAGAAATCGCGTGCTGCTGCGCTTTCAAAGGTTGTGAGAAAGCCATGCGTAAAGCCTTTGTTAAATCCTTCAGGACTGGAATAAGCACCGCTAGAACAGTAATCAATTCCAGGAATAGAATGCTTTAATTCCTCAACTGCTTGCAGAACTTCAGCGATCGTCGTATCATTCAAATCTTGCTTAAATTTGAGCAGCACCATGTGATGAACTTGAGGCATAATGATTAGGCTCCAAAACTATTAATGTGCAAACAGCACTACTAAAGATTGCAATTCTGTTCAATCAAATATATCAGCTTTAATAAAGCCATCAGGGATACCAAGTGAAGAAGTTCGGAACTTTTTCAGGACAAAGGTAGCAAGTTGTAAAAGCTCAGGTAGTGCATTGAGGGCGATCGCAATCAATTGGTCAGTAAAGCTTTTGCACTACTGCTGACGAGCTTATACGGAATCATCTACCCATCCACAACTAGGGCAATCAAAGTGAACGATGTGAAAATTAGCTTGTGGGAAATGGTACTTGCAAGCAGGACAAACGCCAGTAAATAATGGGTGATTGTCTAGAAGCCACAATTGCTCCTCTCTTGTTCGTTGCTTAGGTTGAAGGATTAACTCGCCATTGTAGTAAGTAGCCCCTTCTGGCTGCCACTGTTCCTCATCAGAATCTAGGCTGAAAGGATTGCTAAATGGCTCGTCACTATTTTCTGGCTGTTGGGGTTGCAATCCTAGAAAGTCTTGGAAGCGCTTGTTCTCTGAGTCGGGGTCGGGTCGAAAGTCTGGGCAGAAATCGCTATCTTGTCCGTAAGGGTGGACAGCGCAGACCAATGATGGGTCGTGGGCGCACATGAGGCAGATTTCGCAATCGGGAATTTTGGGCATAAGAAAAAACGTTTTGACTACTGCTCAACAATATTAATCCGACCTGGTTGTTCGCAGTCCGTATCGTAAAGCTTGACGGCAACACCATTACGAACGACGACACAAAGTATTTTTGGCGGTGGAAATAGCTTTAAATACCATATCGGGAAGGTAGTAAGGGGAATTAATATTGCCTGGGCGTTCACGCAAGTGTCCGCTCTGCGGAATCGCAAATCGTTTGAAATTGAAACGTTGTTTTTCCATGCTCTTAGATTACCCAGATCGAAAGGTAAAAGCGCCACTGTCATCCCTAGAAAACACAAGCCCAGCAGACCTTCTCGCAGTTCCCAACTAACGCGGCTTGATAGTAAAAGCAAAGGAGGGCAAACCAAGGCAAATAGAGGTAAGGTTGCTAAATAATTAAAAGGTTAATCAAAAATTTAATGGTTCGCAACTGAAACCATCCAGCCTTGATGTCAAGCTGGACGGCAGAGGAACTCCAGGTAGTTCTTGGAGTTCCTGATTAAGCGATCGCTACTTTAGCTGCGTTTTCTATTCCAGGGGCCCCAAATAGCAAAGGTAATACCGGGGGTCTGGATATTGACAAAAAGTGTTCTGCCATCCGGTGAGAAGCAAGCACCAGCAAATTCATTACCGACAAATGCTTCCTTTGCTGGGTCGTTAGTTACTCCAGCAAAAAGAACATTCTTAGCAAATTGATAAAGTTCGCCCTGTGGGTTAACACCAACAAGATATTGGAAATCGTCGCTGCTATCTTCGCAAAGCAACAGGTCGCCGAAAGGAGTAACCGTCACGTTATCAGGTTCATCTAGCAATTCGCCACTAGAAGCGGCTTCAACTAAAAGGGTCAAGGTTTCATTTGAAGGGTTGTAAGCCCAAACTTGTCCGTTACCGCGACCATTAGTGCTACCGGAGGCTGGAGGCCCAGCTTGAGTCGCCACAAAATAAACTAACCCATTGCCGTACCAAGCTCCCTCACCCCGAAAGAAAATAGCTGCACCTTTTAACTGCGCTTGATAGCGGACTCCAACTTCACCTGCGGTAATATTGCCAAGTCTATTTTCTGATACTGGGTCGGGATTATCGATGGCAACCCACTCCACAGGCATTGGTACTCCAGGCTGGATAGCTCCGAGTTGACCGCCTTGAGTTGGGTTGTTAGTTGTATTTACAGGCACGCTTGAGCCTCTAATCTTTAGAGCATAAAGATTACCGCCTTCAGTTAACTGTCCGGGGGAAGTTGGTCTACCTACTGCTGGGACAAATCTATAAAAACAGCTATCACCACGATCTTCGGTTTCGTAAATGTATCCAGTATTGGGGTCTACTGCTACAGCCTCGTGGCTGAAACGTCCCATCGCTGTGAGCGGAACTGGAGTTACTAATCCTGTATTGGGGTCGGCAATAACCTCAAAATTGTAGCCGTGCTTAACTGTATTGCCATTGCTAGTAGTGGTAGAGAAGGTTTCTTCGCAACTAATCCAAGTACCCCAGGGTGTTAGTCCCCCTGCACAGTTCGTCCTCGTTCCTGCTAAAGAGGCAAAATGCTTGATGACTTCGCGGTTAGGTCCGAGCATCAGAGTTGTCGTTCCACCCAAGGCGGAACTTGAATATCTTGGCGAACCAGAAACCGGATAGTTATAATTGGGAGGCAAGGAAGTGCTTAGTTCATGGTTGCGAACTAGGATTGTCGTATTGCCTGGGCCGGGAAATGCTGCCATGCCGTCGTGACCTGCGGGGACAAGAGTGCCATCACTCATTGGTTGACCAACAATTGAGATAGCGCGGTAGTTAAAACCTGGGGGAAGCGCCAGTAAGGCTTCTTTACTTAAGTCGCCAACAACGGTGTTCGCTAGTTCGGCAGCATTGACAGGAAGCTTAGGCTCTAATGAACCAAAACCAATACCTGTTGCAACTTGACCTTGGGCAACCTTGGCATAAAAAGCTTCCAAAGGAGAAACCATTGTTACGCCAGCCGCCGTTGTGCCAGCTAGGGTTAGAAACTTGCGTCGTGAAAACGACATTTTTTTGTGTCTCCTGCTGATTAGGGATGCGATGTTAAACTAATGTCCTAAATCCAGAAAAGTCTGGAGTATTTCGTAGCAAAAAATACTTAAACTAGGCTATCAACCAGTAGTTAATTTTTGATTAAATAAAAGTTAATATTCTGTTTGAAGCGCTATCTACGGTATTGACGAATCAAAAATCGGGAGCATTTCTGATTTAAGTTTTCTTGGCTAAATACCGATTGCTCTCAATTATTTCTCAATCTCTTCTCTTAGCAATTTAAGGATGCTTTGTGGGTGTGGTCAAAAGTGGTTGGTCAGTCAGAATAGTTAATGTTTACAAGAGTTAGGTATTGAAATAAAATCCCATCGTTTTTAGCGCAGCTGACCATTTCCTTAAAGGATGAAAGTCATCTTCTTTCACTGCTTATTGGGCTAAGTGTGTAAGTCCTAGTTTAAGCCAAGCAATACGACGCAATTAACCTAGCTTGAGGAGGGCGCAACAAGAAGTCTTAATGTTGTAACCGAGAGTAAGTAATCTTTTGCGTCAGGTCTCCCAGCACCAATTAGTGTGTAGATTTACGTACAAACTGAAATGACACTCAATATCACTTGAAAATATTGCCGTATTATTCAGTGATTCTACCATAGCCGCTTTTAGAGCCACTAGAGGAAAATATCATTAGTGTAAAGTTGCTGTGAAGCGAAGGATTTGACAGTCAAACTGTTGAACACCAAGAGCTTAATGCAGCAAAGGTCAATTCAGCACAGGTAGGAACAATATTGACAAACGCTCTTCTCAAAACTTGTTCCCAAACTGCAAGCACAATTGTTATCCTGATTGGCTGCGTAGTGATACTGGGGTGGCTATATAATATTCCCTTACTAAAGAGTATTCTTCCAGGATTTGTCGCCATGAGACCAAATACAGCACTGGGATTCATAATGGCAGGTCTATCATTAAAGTTACGATTGCCTACGAAAGAGCGCGGTAGAGGTGTGTATGCTTTCTGGAGAGAATTAATTGGCTTAGGATGCTCGATTTTGGTGTTCCTGCTGGGAGGATTAACGCTTATTGAGTATTTTTTCAGGTGGGACTTGCACATCGACCAATTGTTATTTATCCAAACCACCGCTCCCGATAGTTTTGGTACTATTGCCCCTGGACGGATGGCGTTTAGTACCGCTCTAGGCTTTGTAATATGCGGTTTGTCTTTAATCCTGTTAAAAGTAAAAGGGCAAAAAATTCAGATATTGGCACAAGGGTTGACCCTTGTGCCAGCTTTGCTCGGCTCAATGACATTGATTGGTTATGCCTATGGTGCTACAGCTTTAATCGGGATTGTTTTCCTAGCGACGATGGCTTTGCACACAGCCGTTACCTTTATTATTCTCTCGATTGGCATTGTCCTAACTGCTCCAAACCATACCTTAGTTCGGACAATTTTGGCAGATACGGTGGGAGGAGTGACGGCACGGCGTTTGTTGCCATCTACTATTATTATTCCCTTAGTGCTTGGTTGGTTATGTTTGCAAGGTCAAAAAACTGGACTATTTGGCACAGAATTTGGTGTAGCGCTGCTGGTGCTGTCTAACATTATTACCTTTGCTGTCTTAGTCTGGTGGAACGCCAGAATATTAAATCAGATGGACAGGAAGCGTAAGCAGGCAGAGTTGACGGTCTTAAAAGCATATGATGATTTAGAAAACCGAGTTAGCGAACGAACTGAAGAACTAGAAGTCGCAAATGTACTTCTGCAAGCAGAGATTATTGAGCGTAGACAGGCGGAGGAAGCTTTGCGACATAGTGAAGAACGGTATCGTTGTTTAACGCTAGCAACTACACAAATTATTTGGACTAACAGTGCGGACGGAAGAATGATTGGAGAGCAGCCTAGCTGGAGTACCTTCACTGGTCAAACCTATGAAAAGTATCAGAATTTTGGCTGGTCAGCAACTATACATCCGGAGGACTTAGAGCATACTCTAGCTAGCTGGAATAAAGCTGTCTCAACTCAAAGCTTATGCGAAATGGAACACCGCGTGTGCCGCCACGACGGAGAATATAGGTATTGTTCTGTCCGTGCGGCACCAGTTCTCAACGCTGATGGTAGTATCCGTGAGTGGGTGGGGGCGCATACTGATATCACAGAGCGGAAGCGAGCGGAAGTTGCTCTGCGGGAGAGCGAGCAGCGTTTAGCTTGGCACAGTCGCCATGACGGGTTGACAGGATTAATAAATCGATGGGAATTTGAGCAGCATTTGGAACAGACCCTCTACAGTGCTAAAACTCATAATCAACAGCATTCACTGTGTTTTCTGGATTTAGATCAGTTCAAGATTGTCAATGACACCTGCGGTCATGCCGCAGGAGATGAACTACTACGTCAAGTTACTGCTTTGCTCCAAAAGCAGGTGCGTGCCACCGATACTCTTGCCCGTTTAGGCGGCGATGAATTTGGTCTATTGCTAAATCTTTGTCCCTTAAGTCAGTCACTGCGTATTGCTAATGCGCTGCGTCAAAGTCTCCAAGAATTTCGGTTTAGTTGGCAAGACAAAACTTTTACGATTGGGGTGAGCATTGGTTTAGTTAGCATTAATGCCGATAGCTTAGACCTATCTAACGTTTTGAGTGCGGCGGACATGGCTTGTTATGCAGCTAAGAATGCTGGGCGTAATCGCGTACACCAATATCAAGCTGACGACCAGGATTTGGCAATTAGGCATGGTCAAATGCAATGGATATCTCGGCTGACTAAAGCTTTGCAGTTTAATTCTTTTTGCCTTTATTACCAACCAATTATCCCCTTGGCTCTAGCCGAGTCCCAAGGGAAGCATTACGAAGTCTTGCTACGTCTCCAGGATGAACCTGGTAAGTTAGTGCCGCCAATGGCGTTTATTCCGGCGGCAGAACGCTATAACTTAATGCATCTCATTGACCGTTGGGTCATCAGTACGTTCTTTGCTAGTCTTGACCAGCACTGTCAGGAAACTGGGTCATCTTGCCTAGAACTGTGCTGTTCTAATATGTACGCCATTAACCTCTCTGGGGCAAGTATCAATGATGAATCTTTCATTGACTTCTTAGAGCAGCAGTTCTCCTTATACTCTGTCCCCCCCCAAGTAATTTGCTTTGAAATTACTGAAACTGTCGCTATTACTAACTTAAGCCAGGCAGGTAAGCTAATTTGCAAACTCAAGCAGCTTGGTTGTCGTTTCGCTTTAGATGACTTTGGTAGTGGTATGTCTTCTTTTGCTTACCTCAAAAATCTACCAGTAGATTATTTGAAAATTGATGGCGAATTTATCAAGGACATTGTTGAAGATCCAATGGATTTAGCACTGACCCAAGCAATCAACCAAGTTGGTCATGCCATGGGAATTCAGACTATTGCGGAGTTTGTTGAAAATGATCATATCTTGAAGAAAATCACCGCCCTTGGCATAGATTATGCCCAAGGCTACGGCATTGCTAAACCACAGCCTCTTCAATTTAACTGATGAACAGTGGCGCAAGCAAAGCAAATCAGATATTTATATAACTCTGACGTATATTCGCCTTCATCGTCCAGAAATCATCCCACCAGCCGTTAGCCCGAATAACTCGCAGCGCTAACATTAGATTAACTGTATTTGGATGCCAGCTAGCTCCTGGAATCTTCAGGCGCTTTTGGGGAATATAGCGATGAGCGCTTTCGACTTCTCCTGAACCAATTGGTAGACCTTGGGCGAGGAATTTTTCATAACTTACAGCATCAGAGAACCGTTGAAGGTACTCTGACAAATTAGCAAGGCGCTTTCTGCCCTGACCCCAATTGTTAAATGTCAACTATCCTGGGTTCTTCCAAGCTTTTGGTGATCTTGCCTCATAATGAAAATATCCGCTTTTTTAGAGTTTTAGAGGTCGTGAAACTCCTCCAACATTTTCTGCCTGACTCTCAAAACCTTCGCCTTGAAGGTTGGCAGCTAAAGGCTTCTGAGCATCACTGGTGGGCAGTGGTCGCCTCGACTCAGACGATGGCTGAATGTCCCGTTTGTAGTCAGTTTAGCCGACGAGTGCATAGCCGTTATCAACGTACCTTAGAAGATTTGTCATTGGTGCAATATCGCCTGACGCTTCAGGTCAAAGTGCGGAAATTCTTCTGCCTCAATTCCGCTTGTCTGCGTCGAATTTTCACCGAGCGGATTCCAGAAGTGGCAGCACCCTGGGCAAGAAAGACGTTGCGTTTGATGCAACAATTGCAGCACATCGGTCTAGCCTTAGGCGGTGCTGCGGGAGCAAAACTTGTGAAGCAACTGGGCTATCAAGTCAGTGGCAGTAACTTGTTGAACTATCTTGCCCAACTTTCCTTGCCTCCAATTGAGGTTCCCAAGCATCTGGGTGTCGATGACTTTGCTTTTCGACGGGGACGACAGTACGGCACGATTCTAGTTGACTTAGAACAGCACCGACCTATTGCCCTGCTTGCAGATCGCAAAGCTGAAACATTAGCTCAGTGGTTGCGGCAACATCCTGGAGTCGAAGTCTTGTCTCGTGACCGCTCTAAGCTCTATCGCAGTGGGATGAACCAAGGCGCACCGAATGCGGTGCAGGTTGCAGACAGATTTTATCTGGTACAGAACCTCACGGAAACCTTGGAAAAGGTGTTCAGACTCTATCCGGCTGAGTTGAAAGCGATTGAACAACAGCATCGCCCAACCACTATCGCCCCAGAAGTTGCAATGGTGCGACCGAAACCCACGGCAACCGCAGCAGAGCAATCCCAATTCCAAGCCAAGCATCAACTACGGATTGACCAACAACAGCAGATCAAACATTTGACTGAACAACGGTGGACACAAGCTGCGATTGCTCAAGCGGTAGGGGTGAGTGAGAAAACTGTGCAGCGCTATGTCAAACTCCCTGACTTTCCTGCGATTCAACCCCGTCGTAAAGCGTTTGGTAAAAGTGTTCTTGACCCTTACAAAGCTCGATTCTTAGGCTGGTGGAACGACGGAATGCGACAGCCTCGATTGCTGATGAGTCTACTGCAACAACAAGGATACGAGGGGAGTCTCCGCACCGTCACCCGCTACATCAGTCAGTTGCGGACGGCTCAAGGTCTGCCTACTAAAGTGGGATGTTCCCTTCAGAGTTCAGTCAAAGTGTGCGATCTGCAATCTCCACCCTTGACCGCTCGACGTGCCAGCTATCTCGTGGTGAAGCGCCAAGAGAATCGAGACCCAGAAGAGCAGGCTCTGATTGAGAAACTCATCGCACAACACCTAGACCTGGAAATAGCAATTGAGTCCGCCGATGAATTCTTATACCTCCTCCGCCAACGACAAGGAGAAGCATTTGATGCTTGGATATGCAAAGTTCTCAAAAGCCCGTTAAAACCCTTTCAAGCGTTTGCAGAAGGGTTACTGGATGACTATGATGCGGTGAAGGCAAGCATGACCCTGAGTATTAGCAATGGTGTAGTGGAGGGATTAAACAACCGCCTCAAATTGCTGAAGCGGCAAATGTATGGACGAGCAGAATTGGCGTTGCTTAACAAGCGTTTTGTCCTAGCTACTTAGGATTGCTCCATCTATCAGTCGTAGTTCGGCTGATGAGGCAAGATCACCAAAAGCTTGGAAGAACCCTATTTAATTGTCGTTTAACAACTGGATACCAAGGGGTTGACGGAGTTCAGCTAAACCTAGACGAGCTTGATATTGAAATTGTTAGATTTTTGCATAAAGATGGACGGATGCCATTTACAGAAATCGCTAAAAAAATTGGTATGTCAGAAGCAACGATTCGCAATCGCGTACAACGATTGACAAATTCTGGCGCAATCACTATTCAGGCGTACTTAAATCCTAACAAGCTGGGATTTCGTAACATTGCGTTAATTACATTAAAGATGGTGGATCTAAATCGGGCGCAGGCGGTCGCCTCTGAGTTAGTCGATCAAGATTCTGTGAGCTATGTTGCCTTCGTAGCAGGTAGTTACGATTTATTTATAGAAGTTACCTACGATACAAACGACGGATTACTCAACTTTCTAGCTGCTTTAAGAGTAAAATCTGGAGTCAGCAATTGCGAAACGGCAATTGTCCTCAAGCTGCTCAAAACTCAATACTCATTCCAGATTAAGTCTGTCAAACCCTAAATACAGGGCGGCAAATTTAAGCTTAAAATTCTGCGCTCGACTGAAACATTTTTATAATAGCCTTTTAAGAGTTTTTGTATTTTTTGTTCATTAAAACATCTAACTTGGATTCATGCAGGGCAAAATCTACGATTTTTCAATCATTGCTAGAATCAGTAGACCTCTTGCGTGAATCATGAAATGAGAGCAAGTTCGCTTGTTGAGGATTGCCGCAATCGATTTAAACCGTAAGCTGAAGCGTTTACGGCGGTTACGGTAGCGTTCAGCTAAAATGCGAAAAATCTTCAGTCATCGATTAACGTACGGGACTAAGCAGGGCTTGAATGTAATTGAAAGCTGCTTGACGGGCTTCAGTTCGAGCAAAGTAAGGACTCAAGTGCTGCTGAAACGATTTCAGTATATTGCTCCACTAGAAAACCGTTTCTAATGCCTGTCCAGTCAGAAATGCTTGGAAGGGGTAATTGCGATTATATCCATACAACGGATATTTTGGAGAGTTCCCTTCAGTCTAAGCTATCTACAACTGTAATACCTTCAGTCTAAGCTATCTACAACTGTAATACCTTCAGTCTAAGCTATCTACAACTGTAATACTATAAATCGGTCTACAGATAAATTTTTCTATTAGGCAATGCCGCTTACGCTTAGTTAAATCATTTCTTTGTGTGCAATGTCTTGCTTATAATCATGGTTTTTTCGGTTCAAATGTGCCTCTCCCCAGTTGCAAAGCACTTGTAAAACAGGCTCCAAAGTTCTGCCGTAGTCGGTAAAGGAATACTCAACTTTGGGCGGTACATCTGAATAAACATGACGATTAACAATCCCATCCGTTACCAGTTCTCTAAGTTGCCCAATCAGCATTTTTTCCGTGATTTCCGGCATCAATCGTTTCAGTTCTCCAAACCGTCTTACTTCATCTTTTAAATGCCACAAAATCAAAATTTTCCATTTTCCACCCAAGATTTTTAACGTTGCTTGCACAAATTGAGTGCCTTCCGTCTGTTCCGACATCTGTGTCACCTTCAAGTCCCTCTTTAGACACTGACAAAAAAGTAAGTAGTTCCAAAATTACCAGTGTAAGTTTACCCTAGAAATTGTTTGCTCCATCTCTACTAAGAGGAATCAATCTGATGGCATCTCTTTCAGGAAAAGTGGCGATTGTTACAGGCTCATCACGTGGTATCGGTCGCGCGATTGCCGAAAAGTTAGGACGTGACGGCGCAAACGTAGTTGTTACCTATGCCGAAAACCAAGCTAAGGCGGAAGAAGTGGTGCAGAAAATCGCTTCCTTTGGATCGAGAGCTTCCGCAGTTAGGGTAGATATGCGAAAGCTAGAAGATGTGAAAAGTCTGTTTGAAAAAGCGACCGCCCAATTTGGCAAAATTGATATCTTGATTAACAATGCCGCCGGAGTCAACGTATTTAAGCCCACTGTAGAAATGACCGAGGACGAATACAATAGTATGTTTGATATCACTCGCGGGGTTTATTTTGCCCTTCAGCAAGCCGCTCATCATCTTGCTGATAACGGACGAATTGTCAGTATCTCCACCAGTGGTACAGCAATGGCAATTCCTGCGGGCGGAGCTTACGCAGCAAGCAAAGCAGCGATCGAGCATTTCAGCACCGCTTTAGCCAAAGAATTAGGCGCAAGGGGAATTACAGTTAATACTGTTTCTCCAGGTGTCACCGAAACCGAGGGCTTGGTACTGGAACCTGAGCAAGTCAATCAAATGATTGCTCAAACTCCATTGGGGCGATTAGGACAACCCGCAGATATTACCGATGCGGTCGCACTGCTAGTTTCTGATCATGCCCGTTGGATTACAGGTCAAAGTATTCGAGCCAACGGTGGTATTGTTTAGAAAATTTCTATACTAGCTAAATTTCACGATTACAATATCCTGCTGATGACAGTGAAACATTACTAATTCAAGGAGATTTTAGTTATGACATCCTTTGACAAAGCGACAGAGCAGTCAAACGTTCCACTGACAGACTTGCCTCAAGGATTTAGCGGGCAAATCCGATTCATGGAAGGAGCGCAGCATAGTGCTTTTGCAACTTCTGTGCTAATTGCCGATGTTCCTCCAAGCGCAGAACCCCCATTACATATTCACTACACCGAAGAAGTGCAAGTTTTACCTGCGTGTCGGCTGGAGTTTTAATTGGTGACGAGCGCCAACCAAACGAACGCAATATTACCCTCATCAACATATTTACCGTAATGCCAGAAAAACAAGAAACTGCTGCCGCCAAAATTGCTGAAATTTATGAAAATTTTGTTCGCCATCAACTAGGTTTTGTGAGAGTTGAAATTCGAGCATAGTTTAGATGGGACAACAGTAACAGCAATCGCCCATTGGCAATCGCTTGCAGCGCTAGCAACTATGCAGCAAAACCGAGATTATCTATGCCGCTTCTCATATTTATGAAACGGTCGCATTAATTAACTAATCAGGCAAAATTCAATGAATAAATTAGCTGGAAAAGTTGCACTAATCGCTGGCGGAACAGGCGGCGTTGGGGAGGGCATTGTGCGGGCATTTCTTCAATCCGGCGCAACCGTTGTTGTTCCCTCCCGCACTCCTGATAAACTCAACCAATTGCGCGAACATTTAGGAGAACTTGAGCGCGAACGCTTGATTCTGATTGAGGGCGAACTGAGCAATACTGAGCGCGCCGAAGAACTACGCGCTCACATTATGGAAAAAGTGACCCAGTTAGATGCGGTCGTTGCTTCCATCAACGGGAGATGGAACCAAGACTTCCCTTTAATCCAAACTTCCTTAGAGGATTGGCGACAGATGCTAGAAAGCAATTTGACCGCTCATTTCATTGCCGCTCGCACTTTTTTACCTGTTTTGAAAAAAGGTAGCAGTTACACCCTAATCGGTGGTGGTGCGGCAGAACAAGCAATTCCAAATTACGGTTTGGTTTGTATTCCTGCGGCGGGACAACTGATGCTAACGCAAATTTTAGCTGCCGAAAGTAAAGGCACTGGTATTCGGATCAATGAAGTTGTCTTGCACAGCATGATTGCTACCCGTGAACGTCCTAGTGCCGAGCATCCAGAATGGCTTACCGCCAACGAAGTAGGTCAATATACAGCTTGGCTGGCAACGGATGAAGCCACTATGGTAAGCAAGAGCATTATTCGCTTATACCAACATTAAAAAATACCTATTTCATCTTGCTCCCTAGCTTGTTAGTTTGAATCGCTGGCAAAAAAACATCTCGAATGGAGAACAATGTCATGCCTCTTTAATGACCCATTACTAATCTAAACGACCTTTACTATTGCCTTAACATAGAAGGATTGCAAATTATTGCCATTCCATAAAATCATTAAGCTGATTCGTCCTTGTTAGTTATTAACCAAAATGGAGTAAATAGATGCAGATTGAGAATGCAGTTGTCTTAGTTACTGGTGCAAATGGCGGGATTGGAGCGGAGTTTGTTACCGCACTCCACCAGGCAGGTGCTGCGCGCATTTATGCTTGCGCCCGTAAGCTTGAATCTTTGTCTAGGCTAGTTGCTGCTGACCCAGAGCGGATTGTGCCGCTCTCCCTGGATATCACCGATCAATTATCAATTCAAGCGGCGGTAAGCCAGTGTCAGGATGTTAACTTGTTGATTAACAATGCCGGAGTGCTGCTTAACTATCAGGGATGCATCGCTGTACCTAATCTGGATGATGCTAGAACCGAAATGGAGATTAACTACTTTGGTACATTGGCGATGTGTCGTGCCTTCGCCTCAATCCTCAAGGCCAACGGGGGCGGAGCAATTATCAATATCTTGTCGATATTGGCGCGAGTACCCATCCCGATGACTGGCTCCTACAGCGCTTCTAAAGCAGCAGAACTGTCGATGACACAAACCGTTCGAGCAGAACTGGCAGCCCAAGGAACTCAGGTCATTGCGGTCATGCCCGGAACTGTCGATACCGACATGGCAAAAGATTACCCACCGCCAAAAGTATCTCCCGCAGAAGTTGCAAAGGCTTCTCTACAAGCGGTGATTGACGGCATTGAGGAAGTGTACCCTGGTGAGCAGGCAACTCAAATGGCTGCCCAGATCGTTGATAATCTCAAAGCAGTTGAAAAGCAATTTGCTCAAATGTTGCCTTCAACTTAGTCACTTTTAACCCAATATTCAGAGAACACCATGAGCAATTCAAATTTTAATTTAGTTTTAACTAGGGGTAAAAGTAGCGAGTGTGACATGAGCCGCCACGTAACTTCTGAAAGCTCTACTACGAGAGGGTTACAAAAATAAAATTGCTCTATAATCTAAAAATCGCCGAAAAACCTTATTCTTACTGTACTAATTGAAGTCACATTATTTGGCACAGTGTTTGTGAACGTAGCCACAAGGGTTTCAGGCTACAAAAAATAGAGGGGTTCAAATGGTACGGCTCAAGGTAACAAATATTGTCTAACAAATCCATTTTTTAAAATTAAAAATCATTTTTTTGATAAAACATGGTCGGAGTAAAATTTACAGACGACGCATGGCGGCAAAATGAGTCTTGGCTATTTTTACCCCAACAAGAGATATTGGCAGTGATGCAAAGGTTATACTTGCCGCCGCTTATCTTAGTTCTCATAACGGTATTTCATCGGATAAATCTATTTGTCAGCTTGAGACAGTTAACACGATGATTAGTAGACAGATTACATGATTCCGTCGAAGCAGCTTGGCAAGACTATTTTCCGATTAGAGACGATTTTTTAGCAATTCCCTCAATGCAGTGGCTTAAACCTCACCTCAATAAGCTTACCCACCAAATAACCATCAGTTTCAGAAATAACCTTGCCGTCCTCATCCTCAAGTACGAGCTTCTGCACTATATCGATCACAGCCACTTTGCAGTTACGATCACTATCGACTAGCGCAAGAAATTCATATCCGCACTTTTGAGCGATCCTTCGACGTTGAGCTTGAGCTTGTTTCCGCACCGCTCGGACTTCTGCCTCTAACTAAACAATACGCTTTCTTAGGGGTTGAGTGCGATTACTCATAGGTTTTCTCCTCTAGCTACACTTTATCTTTTCTTCTTTTTTGTGGCTGGTTTGATCTCAAATTGCTGTAAGAGGGATATTACAGTTCGGCTCAACTAATTTTTATACAGTTTAATTTACTATTTAAATGGTCTGTTTTGAAGATGTTAGTGAGTTATATCTTCATTTTTGAAAACTTTGTATTATATTTTTACCTTGCGGATTTCTTTAAAATTTTCCAAAGAAAAAAGGCTGGATTTTGTCTAATTTGATTTGAATAATCTATAAAAGGTTTATATCCTCTTGCTGCTGTAGCTAAAACTGTTGATAACTCTGCTACACTCCAATCACTTCCTTGACTAGCAGCTAATAGACTTCCTGACAAGATGATTGCATCAAAGAATGCGCTTGTCTTTCTAATTTGACTTATTTTCTGATTGATAGCGTGAATTTGAACTTCATTTAACTCGTGCATTGCATTTTCAGCCTTAATCTTTAATTCTTCCGGATCTTTAATCAGTCTTAAGTCCTTAAATTGTTTATCTAGATGTAAGCGGAAGTTTTGAAATTCTTCACCATAATTCATCCGAATTTCCATCAATGCGGAAATATCAACCTGTTCTAAAAATGGTAATTCCATATTTAAGAAAATATTGGCTGTATTAGTTGGGATACCGTTTTCTGAAGGAAAGAACTTGCTAAGTAGGTCGAATATAAATTTAGATTCAGTTAAATAAGAAGCTTCATACCGACTGGCAATAAAAGTTTTCCATGCAACCTCATCATAAATTTGCTTGCATGATGAATAAAAAGACTGATCTACCCAATTGATAAATGTATCTCTGTCTGGAAGATTTTTCTCTAGCTGCATTGATACTTGAAATTTACTCTCTTGTTCATCTAACAGACTAAAATCAGATTTGTATAAAATATATCCATAGTGTCTGTTTATATGGTTTTTAAAGCGAAATATGATTTCTCTACAAGGCTGTAACCGCTTAAGATTAATAGCTTGCGGGTTATCAAATGATCTTTCCAAGGAATTCACAATGACATTCTTGTGAAAGAATTCAATTAAAGGTTTAGGCAAAACATCGGAAAAAAGTTTTTCTGAATAAAGAATAGGAAGTTGTTCTGGTGTTTCTAAAAAATGATTGATAGGTAGAAATTTTACATAGTCAGCAGTTACCATTGGAGTAAGTTGATTCATATAACTCACTATTTCCGAGAGCTTTTTTCTATCTAAAGGTTCTTCGCTGATTCCTTGAGAATGTTTCAATACCTTACTAAATTCATTTTCTCTATGTCCAAAGGAAAAAACAGGATCATTGATAACATATTGATTAATATAAAATGCACTCTGTTTTAGCAAACCTATAGTAGGCATCTCAAGACCTGAAACTATCTTAAGGCTAGATGCGTTTGTTGAAATTTCTTGCTCAAGCTCAGATTGCCTAGATATGCAAAACTCCCTATAGTTATTCAACTCACTCAGTAGTTCTTGTTCAGAAAAATCACTGAATCTATGCGCGATCACATTATTATTAAATAGAAAGCTATCGGTCAAAAAATCAAAGGTTTGAGAACCCATTGTTCTAGCTACTAAAGAAGTTCGGGTCTATACTAACTTAAATTATCAAAACTTTACTTGTGCTTTGTCCAGCAGTATAACAAGTTCCAGTGCCGGAACTTTCCCCTGTGAGCGGCTGAGGGCAAAAGTTACCTATGTCGGGAAATTTGGTTGTTATCCTGCTTCATTCGATTAGGTGGAGTTTGCAAACGATCATGGATTGTACTTTTTAGGCTGTTGCTGGGTATTAATTTTAGTAATATTTGTAATGACGATGGAGCAAACTCGCCCTAGAATATCGATGCTTAAAACTGTTCGGAGGGAAGTTTGTTTAGTAGTTTCCTCAGTGTAATTAAGTGAACCTCACCTCAATAATTTTACCCACCAAAGAACCATCAGTTTCAGAAACGACATTCCCCTCCTCATCCTCAAACACAAGCTTTTGCACAATGTCGATCACAACCACTTTACAGTTGCGATCGCTATCAACCAGTGATAAAAACTCATGCCCGCACTTTTGAACGATCCTTTGACGTTGGGCTTGAGCTTGCTTCCGCACTGCTCGTAGTTCTAACTCTAATTGGGCTATGCGTATTCTGAGTGTGTGAGTGCGATCGCTCATACCGTCTGCCCTCCCCTAGCAACGCGCTCAACCTCCGACCACGACAGCGATCGCAACCGACTCCACAGAGCTTGACCGCCGCCGACGAAATGCACCATGATATCGCCGTTATGGGAGTGCGAGTATTGCATCAGTCGCCGCTTGATTGCCTCGTCAATCCATTCTTTCCAGTGGCAGCTTGGTTTGGTCAGGTAGAGCTAAATGGCTTAGTTCAAAGCTCAGACTTTCTCTAGCTTCACTTGGGCAATATCATTTCACATTTTTAACCGAACACTAAGGGCTAAGATAGCCAAGCTTAAAGCTGTTTTAATAATTTCCTTAGTTCACGTCTTGCACCAAGTTTCGTCAATAACTGATGTATAGCTTTTTGCTGGATGTTTCCCGTATTTACACTGAACTTTTCTTAATTTTGGTTAGATATCGTTAAAGTTGGGAACTATAAACTAGACCCAATCACAGCATAAATTATGCAACTTGATAACCCCGTGCAGAAGCCCACAGTGAACTTACCAGAGCCGATTAACTATGAGCGGATTTTAGCGAAGATTGCCCTTCGTATCCGTCAATCGCTTAATCTAAATGAAGTTCTTAACACCGCAGTGGCGGAAGTCAGACAATTTCTTCATACAGATCGGGTGGTTATTTATCGCTTTGAGCCAGATTGGAGCGGTATTGTGGTTGTAGAATCTGTAGGTTCAGATTGGCTACCTACCCTAGGAGCAGCAATCCATGACACTTGCTTTACTACGGAGACTCAGGTTCAGCCTTACAAACAGGGACGCATCCGAGCAATAGAAGATATTTATACAGAAAATATCGCTCAATGTCATGTTGATTTACTAGCTCGATTTCAGGTCAGATCCAACTTGGTAGTCCCTATTTTACAAGGGGATAATTTGTGGGGACTGCTGATTGCCCATCACTGTTCAGCACCACGACGATGGCAGGCTTGGGAAATTGATTTGTTAGAACAACTAGCAACCCATATGGCGATTGCTATTCAGCAGTCAGAACTTTATTTGCAAACCCAAACGGAACTAATCAATCGCCAACGAGCAGAAGCAGCTTTACAAAAAGCTAAAAATGAACTCGAAATTAAAGTAGCAGAACGAACTCGTGAACTTAGAACGACTAATCAGTTACTGCGGAGCGAAATTCTTGAACGCCAGCAAGTTGAATCCGCATTAAGAGTAAGCGAGGAACGTTATGCACTAGCTGTAAATGGCGCTCAAGACGGACTATGGGACTGGGATTTAAAAACAAACGAGGTCTATTTTTCCTCCCGTTGGAAGTCTATGCTCGGCAACGATAAGCAATTTATTAACAGTCCAGAAGCATGGTTTAACCTAGTGCATCCCGATGAAATCGAGCGGCTCAAGGTAGAAATTTCAACCCACATTGAGGGGTTGACTCCTCACTTTGAGAGTGAATACCGGATCAAGCATCAGGATGGTACTTATCGCTGGATGTTGAGCCGGGGATTAGCAGTTCGAGATTCAAAGGGGAAAGCCTACCGTATTGCAGGTTGTCAAACGGATGTGACCGGGCGTAAGTTGGCAGAGTCACAACTCCTCCATGACGCTTTCCATGATGCCCTAACAGGTTTGTCCAACCGAGCTTTATTTATGGATCGCTTAGGTCATGCAGTGGAGCGAGTGAAACGGCAGGAAAATTCTATATTTGCCGTTCTGTTTGTAGATTTAGACCGCTTCAAGGTAATTAACGATAGCCTCGGACATCTATGTGGAGATCGCTTACTAAGGTTGTGTTGCAAAAACTTAGTGAAGACAGAAAACCCCTGTGGCAGGAGTTGAAATTATGCAACTACCCCAAAGATTTGATAGATAAAGACAAGTCGCTCTTTGATGGCTCCCCTGGGAACACCAATAACTTGTCCTTTTCTAACCATG
>NZ_KI966369.1:88258-205915 GCF_000332075.2 Synechocystis sp. PCC 7509
AAATTCTTTCCCATCGAACAACAAGTCTACGGTATTTCCGTTGAAACCATGCAAAGCAGCGCTCTTGTTGAAAACGAGGGACTGACATTTTTATGGGTCTACCTCGATTTCTTTTAGTTTTCCAGGCTCGCTTCGGCAACTGCGGTCTAATACCACGTTTGCGTAAAGCCGCACGCAAATCTTTGGAGTCATAGCCTTTGTCCCCAGCCAGCACTTTGACCCGTTTACGGGGTCTGCCAGGAGAATTAATTTTGACAGTAACGCTATTCAATAGCGGCATCACTTGTTCTCTTTCACTACCATTAGCTGCGGTCGTGCAATTAGCCAGAGGCATACCATTACCGTCGGTCAAAGTATGAATTAAAATTCCTTTGCCCTTATAGCCATAAGCAACGTCCTCACCTCCTCCTTTCCCAGGGGGAAAAAGAGCCATCGACCGCACCATGACTCCAGTTAATTAATCCTTTTTCCGAGGCGATGCCTAATATCCTTGCTTGTAGTCGCTCTAGCGTTCCATCTGCTTGCCAGCTTTTTAGCCATCGGTGGGCTGAACTTTTTGATGCCCAAACTTCTCCCTTCGGTACATCGCACCAACGGCAGCCCGTAATCAATTGCCTTCATTAAGGTGTTGATTACATGACGGAAAGGCGCATGGGGCATTCCCCGTCCCCGTTTTTCTCCTTTCTCGCCGATCACATCCTCAAACAACTTCCATTCTAGATCGCTTAATCCCTCAAATCTTCCCGCCATATTCTGTAGGACTTAATCACTCTGACAATTAGATTATCACCTTTTGACCTTAGTGGGATAGATTCCTGCTTATCCAAAAGCGATTAACGTACTCAAAGCTGCCAATAAGTTACCCGAAGTAGTGAAATTACGACAGATTAAATATCTCAATAATATTGTGGAGCAAGACCATCGGGGGATAAAACGATTAGTCAAACCAGGAATGGGATTTGGCTCCTTCAACACTGCAAGAAGAACCATTCGGGGATATGAAACTCTGAACATGGTTAGAAAAGGACAAGTTATTGGTGTTCCCAGGGGAGCCATCAAAGAGCGACTTGTCTTTATCTATCAAATCTTTGGGGTAGTTGCATAATTTCAACTCCTGCCACAGGGGTTTTCTGTCTTCACTAAGTTTTTGCAACACAACCTACGATAGTGAGTAATAATTTTAGGTGGAACATTGGTAAACAGTTTGGTTGGTAATCCCAATTCCCGAATACATTGGAGTTTTTCTATTTCTTTAAGGATGCTTTTGAGGCTAGTTTTACCAGGGTCAGTCTTGAGAAAATTAAAAACTGATTGTTTAAATTGATTTTGCTCATCCTCAAGTCCAGATTGGGTATTGACCAAGGCATCCATCTTCTTCAATGTAATTAGCTCGATTTGCTGGAATATTCCTACACAAAAGATTTTTTCATTCTTACTCACCGTAGACCTAATTAAACGCTCAAGTCTTTCTGGAGATGGTGGTTCTAGCTTCAACTCGCGCAAACGTTTTTTAGCTGCGGCTTCCAAGTGGGACTCCGTACGGTCATATGCCAAAATTTTCTCGCATAGCCAAGTTTTCAAATCCTTTTTATCTTGAGATGTAATTTTTCGGAAGCCAAAAAACAAACGTATATCTGCCCGATGACGTTCAATGGTGCGTCCATCAAACGAATATTCTTTATACTGCTGTGGTGACAGAGAAAGCAGTCTTGCTATGTAGGAAACAACCATAGACGGTACATCAGCCGCTTTTCGTGGAAATCTTGCTTCCATTTGAAAAAACTTCAGCAAAACAGCTTTGCCCAGACGATTCACTTCACTCTTGTTGTCTAGCAGCGCTATTTCTTCTGGTGTGAGCGTAAAATTCTCTATAAGTTCTTCTGCATCCCATTGACGCTTCAAAAATGTTGCTCCTCATCCTGGTTGCAGGATACAAAAGTTTATCTAGCTATCGTATCAGCTAAAGTGTAGGTTATTTGGTACACTAAAATAGAACCATGCTACAAGGGTTTAAGACGCATAAAATCCAGAGGGTTCAATTGGTACAAAAAGTTGCCATTTATTGCAGAGTTTCCACCACTGACCAATCCTGTGAGCGGCAAGAACGGGATTTATTAGAATATGCCGCTATTTCAAACTTTGAGGTAGTTGGCGTTTGGAAGGAAACGGCTTCTGGGACTAAAAATAACCGCGTCGAGCGCAAACTTGTGATGGCTTTGGCTCAGAATCACAGTATTAATGCCATTTTAGTCACAGAGATGACTCGCTGGGGACGCAGCACCATTGACTTGATTGAGACGTTACAGTCACTTCAGAATTGGGGTGTTTCTTTGATTGCCCAAACCGGGCTGCAATTTGATTTGAATACCGCACAAGGTAGATTAATCGCTCATCTCATGGCATCAATTGCTGAATTTGAACGAGATTTGGTGCGAGAGAGGGTACGAAGTGGGGTGGCGGCAGCTAAAGCGCGAGGTCAAAAGTTTGGTAGGCAACCAGGACAACGGGTAAAAGCCGATAAGTTAGCCCCCAAAGTTTTGCAGATGGTTAGTGACGGGTATTCTTATCGCAAAATTGCTGATTCACTCAACCTTAGTAAAACAACGGTCAATGATATTATCAAACGCCACAGGGAATCAGGTTCTCAAGACTGAAAACAATTTTTTCTGCAACTTAATCTAGGACTAATTTCTAGCCCTTGCGTGGCGGTAAAATATCTCTTCGCTACTTTTACCCCATATAGAAAGGATTTATGCCTGTGAATTTCAATATTTACCTCAACCAACTAACAATTTGATTAACTCATTACTTTTGAGCGTAATAGCTATTATTCTTAAAACTTCTTACCCTCTGTTGAAGCCGACAAAGCACTCTTAGCCGCATGACGATAGAACCTCGGTGTTAGCGAGGTATCCTTAGTCAATCTCCAGTGCGGCATAACAATTCGCTTGGAGCGGACTACCGAAAGATACTGGTACGTTGCAAAGGGCATTCGCAGCCGCTCAAGCGCACCATTAGACCGATGATTTTGTAATAGTCCGGTTGTGAAAAATTGATCTTGATATACTGCTTTTGCTGCGCTATTACTATTTGTAAATCCCGGCATTTCTGTTGGCTTGCTAAAGGTTAAAGTCTGGCAGCAATTGATGCAAGAGCCTCCGACATGAAGTCTATGAATACTTGAAGTTTTCCAGAGTGTTGGCGATGTTTTGGGTAAATCGCATAAAGGGTCAAAGGTTCCGTAGACCATTCTTTCAAGACAGCTTTCAGCATCCCACGTTCTAATCCATCTAAGACTGTGAACATGGGCAAAAAAATCAAACCGAGTCCCGCGACAGCAGCTTGACTTGCAGCAAGGCTATTGTTCACTTTTAAAGATCCATCAACATACACTGACACTGTTTCATGACCTCGCCAAAAACTCCATTCATGGGGCGATCGTGCCAGCGTGTAAACTACACAACGGTGCTGCTTTAGATCCTCCGGCGATTTAGGTTCACCATACTGCTTTAGATATGCCGGTGACGCGCAAACGACTCGTTGAATATCGCCGATGCGATGTGAGACCAGACTATTATCGTTGACCAATCCGCCCCCTCTGATCCCCACATCAAATCCCTCCTCAATGAGATCCACATAGCGATCGTTGAGGATAAGTTCGATCCGTATATCTGGATAAATGGATTGAAATTCATAAATCGCTGTTGCGACATGGGTTAAACCCAGAGACATTGGTGCTGTCACGCGAAGCAGTCCGTGAGGTTTGACCGAGAGATCGGCAATAAATTCTTCAGCACGTTCCAGTTCATCCAGAATCGAGGAAACCCTCTGAAAATAGACTCGTCCTGCTTCAGTCAAGTTCAGACGTCTGGTTGTCCGATGGATCAACTGGGTTCCCAGTTTTTTCTCTAGTTCCTGGACATTTTTACTGACGGCGGCATTTGATAAGTTCAGCGCATCTGCTGCACGGCTAAAACTCTCCAACTCAACGACCCGTCTAAAGACGTTCAGAGCAATTAATTTGTCCATAGAAAACCACTTCCAAAATGATCCATCGCGCCACCTACATTATTCACTATAGGTGAAAAGTTATTCAACTAAATCGACCTTTATCTTTTTTGGGTGAAGAGTTATGGTCAAGAGTATGCGCTTCAATCTACGATCACCCGAAGCGCGGAGGAACTATGAATCAAGCACAGGGCTATGCGATGGATAAACAGGTTTACGGCATTGAATATTTCGCGATCATTGATCTGCTCAAGCGATATTATGACGCTTTATATCGTTGTGATACCGCTCTCTTGGCAACCGTATTTCATGCCAATGCGCAATACTTCACGGCATCTAGCGGGGAACTATTGCACCTTGATATGCATTCCTATTTCCCGATCGTTGAGCAACGAACTTCTCCAGAATCTTCCGGTGAACCCTATACATTCTCGATCAATTCGATCGAGTTAGCTGGGGCTGTAACCGCGATCGCGCAAATGCGTTGTTCCATGCTAGGCAAAGATTTTATTGATCTCCTCAGCCTTGTTCAGCTTGAGGGCGAGTGGAAAATCATTGCTAAAGTCTTTCACTACACAATCCATGCAGACAAGGCAATATTGCCAACAAGCCAGAATTAACGGGAGGTCAAACCATGCCCTATGTAAATATCAAAATCACTCGTGAAGACGCAACAGCCAAGCAAAAAGCTGAACTCATCAAAGGTGTAACAGAACTTTTGGTGCGCGTTCTAAACAAGACACCCGCAACGACATTTGTCGTTATTGATGAAGTTGCGACTGAAGATTGGGGAATTGCTGGCGTGCCTGTGAAAGGAATTCGGCAAGGCATTCAGCAACAATCATCCTGAAAAATGTCGATCCAGACAGTCAAATATTTGAACCAAATTGGAGGTAGATAGCATGACAACTCAGACTGTAATTATCACGGGCGGTGCAACTGGCTTAGGTTATGCGATTGCTGAAGCATTTTTGCACAATCAGGCGAATGTGATATTGAACGGGAGAACATTCTCAAAGCTTGAAACGGCGGCTCAAAAACTCGATCAATCCGATCGTATCCATCTTGTAGCAGGTGACATTACCGATCCGACATTTGCCCCAAAATTAGTTAACGAAGCTGTTTCCAGGTTTGGTCGAGTGAATGTACTCATTAATAATGCTGGCATCTTTGCGGTCAAACCCTTCACTGAATATAGCATTGGTGAGTTAGACCAATATCTAAACTATGTTCGCGGTACCTTTGCACTTACCCAGGAAGCCGTCAAGCAAATGCGCTTGCAAGGAAATGGCGGCGCAATTATCAACATTGGGACGATTCTCACATTCCACGCTAGCCAGTCAATTCCTGCTTCAGCACCGATTATGGCGAAAGCCGCAATTACAGCTATGGCGAAAAACCTATCCTTTGAGTTAGCCGAGGATAGGATTCGGATCAACACGATCGCGCCTGGGATTGTACCAACACCACTTCATGGTGAACTGACCCAAGAAACATTAAATTATTTAGATCGGCAGCATCCTCTGGGTCGGGTTGGCACGCCCAAAGATATCGCCGATGCCGTTCTATATTTGGCCAATGCAAGCTGGGTCACGGGGGTAATCCTCCCGGTGGATGGTGGTATTGCCTCTGGAGGAGATGGCTTTAACAATCGCCAGCAAGCTGCTTAATGGAGTGTCGATCGCAGCCTACTAGGGGTAAAGCTAGCGAGCGTGTCATGAGGGGCAAGATAGTACAAATTTACCTAAAAACGAGGTTTTTAGTATGCCGATGACAGGACTAAAACCCTTATTCTTTCGTTACAGCCTTGTCTAACCTGAAGCAAACAAGACTTGGATGATTTACCCTTAAACCGATGAGTACAAAGTTTATACAGCAAGGCTTTCAACCTATCTTGCCCCTAGCGTCAGCGTTAGCTATATCTACCCCTAAAAGCTATCAAAGAACTCATTGCCGCCAAAAAGTTACCCAAAATAGTGAAGTTACGACAGAGTAAGTACTCAATAACATGGTTGAACAAGACCATGGAGGGATAAAACGATTAGTTAAACCGGGCATGGGATTTGGGAAAGCAAGGCCAATACTGCAATGCGTGGGATTTTCCTAGTAACGATCTTAAGATGAACTGATTAACCCTTTGGTAAGCTCTCACAAGGTATCCCGTCTTTATCGTTGTCTAATCTGGGGTTCGCGCTTAAAGCAGCTTTAGCTTCTGCCTGTGTTGCAAAGTCACTGCATTTAGCCCCGCTACTACTTCTTTTTCGCGATTTTTTTGGGGGTGCTTCAGCAGGTTCATCCTTAACTACCGTAAGTTTTGGAGTCCGTGTCACAGGTTCCGCTTTCTTAAGTGCCTCTGTCTTTTGAAGTGAAGGTTTTGGTGATGTCGTTTTAGTGACAACTGGAGACGGTGAAGGTTTTGGTGATGGCGATGCAGCTGGTGTAGGTGAAGCGCTAGCTGAAGTAGTTGGTGTAGGTGCAACTGTTGTATTTTCCGGTGGTGATGCTCCGCATCCGCTCAAGGAGAGTAAAACAATTCCTCCGTAAATCAAAGAACTTCTCCCTCTGGTTTTCTCCCCCCGTGGTACAACACAGCGTGGGTTTATTAAACCGACTAAGAGGGCGAGAAAGGAAAACAAGTTGATTAGCGAGAATAACCTAGCCATAATACAACCACTGATAGCGATACTAAATGGTATGTCAGCTATCTACTGGCGGAAGAAAAAGGAAAAGATTTTTTACACAGTCGGTTAAGAGTTCAGCAGGCGATCACTACGACGGCTTTAAAAGCCCCTAGCTGGGATGATAGTTAAAACGGTTGTGTTGCAAAAAATGGTAGGCTGAAATAATTCCGCTAGAGAAAATCATTGTACCGGCCTCTAATGAATTCTAAATCCCCCTTCAAGTGGCGGCATTATCAGTCAGAAATCATCCTACGTTGTGTTCGGTGGTATCTAAGCTATCCGCTTTCCTATCGCCAAGTAACAGAGATGGTGAACGAGCGGGGATTAGATATACATCACAGCACCGTCTTCCGTTGGGTGCAAGAATATAGTCCAGAAATGGACAAACGAGTCAGACCGTATCTAAAGCTTACTAATGACTCATGGCGGGTAGATGAAACCTATATTTTGGTCAAAGGCAAGCAGAAGTATTTATACCGAGCAGTCGATTCGGCAGGGAACACCTTAGACTTCCTCCTCACAGCGAAGCGGGATGCGAAAGCGGCGAAACGGTTTTTGCGTAAGACATTGAAAGCAATTCACACTTTCGTACCAAGAGTCATCACTGTGGATAAGAACCCTGAACCTATCCCAGTAATAAAATTCTGTTAATCCAAATGTGAATTGTTGCAAGGGAAATAAAAGCATTAAAGCAGGCAGAAATTCTTTCCCATCGAACAACAAGTCTACGGTATTTCCGTTGAAACCATGCAAAGCAGCGCTCTTGTTGAAAACGAGGGACTGACATTTTTATGGGTCTACCTCGATTTCTTTTAGTTTTCCAGGCTCGCTTCGGCAACTGCGGTCTAATACCACGTTTGCGTAAAGCCGCACGCAAATCTTTGGAGTCATAGCCTTTGTCCCCAGCCAGCACTTTGACCCGTTTACGGGGTCTGCCAGGAGAATTAGTTTTGACAGTAACGCTATTCAATAGCGGCATCACTTGTTCTCTTTCACTACCATTAGCTGCGGTCGTGCAATTAGCCAGAGGCATACCATTACCGTCGGTCAAAGTATGAATTAAAATTCCTTTGCCCTTATAGCCATAAGCAACGTCCTCACCTCCTCCTTTCCCAGGGGGAAAAAGAGCCATCGACCGCACCATGACTCCAGTTAATTAATCCTTTTTCCGAGGCGATGCCTAATATCCTTGCTTGTAGTCGCTCTAGCGTTCCATCTGCTTGCCAGCTTTTTAGCCATCGGTGGGCTGAACTTTTTGATGCCCAAACTTCTCCCTTCGGTACATCGCACCAACGGCAGCCCGTAATCAATTGCCTTCATTAAGGTGTTGATTACATGACGGAAAGGCGCATGGGGCATTCCCCGTCCCCGTTTTTCTCCTTTCTCGCCGATCACATCCTCAAACAACTTCCATTCTAGATCGCTTAATCCCTCAAATCTTCCCGCCATATTCTGTAGGACTTAATCACTCTGACAATTAGATTATCACCTTTTGACCTTAGTGGGATAGATTCCTGCTTATCCAAAAGCGATTAACGTACTCAAAGCTGCCAATAAGTTACCCGAAGTAGTGAAATTACGACAGATTAAATATCTCAATAATATTGTGGAGCAAGACCATCGGGGGATAAAACGATTAGTCAAACCAGGAATGGGATTTGGCTCCTTCAACACTGCAAGAAGAACCATTCGGGGATATGAAACTCTGAACATGGTTAGAAAAGGACAAGTTATTGGTGTTCCCAGGGGAGCCATCAAAGAGCGACTTGTCTTTATCTATCAAATCTTTGGGGTAGTTGCATAATTTCAACTCCTGCCACAGGGGTTTTCTGTCTTCACTAAGTTTTTGCAACACAACCCATTCAGTGGCGCGATATTCGGCACTTAAAAACGCTCTGCTGGATGATGGTCGGCATGATTGAAAGCCAAAACGTTCATCTCAACGGCTTTGGAGTCTATATTAATAGTCGCGCCCAATACGCTCAATCTCACCAGCGACGATTTCGGCGCTGCCTCTCTAATCGTCGCATCGATATTTCTGCCACTCACCAAGTTCTGATGGCACAAGCCTTATCCACATGGGGCAAAAAACGACTGTATTTAAGCTTGGATACGACAATGGTGTGGAACTGTTTCTGCTTGATCTGGGTGGGGGTGGTCTATCGAGGACGCACGGTCGTCGTCGCTTGGCGGATTGTGCCGCAAGCCAGCAGCACTGTCAAATTGTGGGCAATTCAACGGGTGTTGCGACAAGCTGCACGGATCGTTCCGGCAGAAGTAGAGGTCGTTGTCTTGGCAGACAGAGGGTTTGCCGATGGCAAGTTCATGAAATACCTCCGAGAAACCTTGCAGTGGCACTTTCGGATTCGGATTAAACGTTCCTTTCAGTTTCAACTGGACGGTCAATGGCGCAAGGTTGCATCCGTTTCTCTTCCACCCGGTCAAGCCTATTTCACGCCAGCTATTGCCATTGGTAAGACCAGACCTTACGGGGATGTCTATTTAGCCTTTGCCCATGACCGCCAAAGTGGCGAAGATTGGGTGATTGTCAGCGATGAACCGACGACTCTTCAGACCTTTGCCCAATATCGCTTGAGGTTTCAAGTGGAAGAATCATTTTTGGATTTGAAATCGAACGGCTTTAATCTCGAAGCCTCTCGGTTGCGAGACAAGTTTGCCCTCACGCAACTGTGTGGGGTCATTGCTCTGACCACGCTATTTTTAGTTTTACAAGGGACGCAAGTTGTGACCTCTGGAAAGCGTCGATTCGTCGATACTCACTGGAATCGTGGCATGAGTTATCTCAGGCTGGGTTGGAACTGGATTCGTCTTGCCCTGACTCGTCAGTGGGAAATTCAGATTTATCCATGCCTCTCCAGTCTGCCTGACCCCGAACCTGCCTTTGCTTCTAAGCGTCAACAGGAGAACGAGTTTATGCGTGAATTCGTTGTTCTCAGCCGCATTCCAGCTTCTTAGTTTTGTCAGTCAAGCAGATTAGTGACCATACCGCACAATTTGTTTGTTTTGCCAGCTACTTGAAGAAAGGTTAAAGCAATAGGGTTGAAGCGACACAATAAGAAGATAGGAAGTCGCAATTAAGAGCGCCAAGAGCGAGTTCTGTTACTCACCGATACTGGGGTACAAGGTAAAGTTAGCGATCACGCGGCAGTTTGCGGCTCAAAGTGTCATCAGCGCTGATAATTTAGTCTACACAACCCAAACTGATTTAATGGAGAAAGAGAGTGAAGCTATTGAAAGTTTGACTGCTGTTTAGGCGATCGCTTTTAATGAAAAACAATCTGCATTAAAATGTTAATGAGAAATGTAATTAATGACTGAAAAAGCGCTTTTACTCAATCACAGAGGGACAGAAAATAATTGCCTACATTAGAACAAGGAATAATGACAATAATTGTTTGTCAAATGTTATCTAATTTATTTCTAGATATAGTTTTGTTTCGTTACGATAATCTCACAAAAGAAGTTTATATTTTAGCCAGTAAAGACATTCAAATCAAAATACCGTCAAATGGAAGGTGGGAGTTTATAAATGACTAAGCAAAATTTTGAAAAAATGACCAAAGTTGACCTACTAGCTTATGTAAAAGTGAATCGCACTGATGATGAGGCAATCAGGGAATTATTTAGCGATCGCCGCAACCCCAACCGTACTATTTATCCTTCATTGGTAAACTCAAACGAAGACGAGATAAAACAGATAGAAAATGAATTAAGTCAAAAATTAAAAGAGCGCGCCAACTAATGCGCGTCGCACGTAAGGCGTATGCAGCAGATTCGCCGCCTTACGTTTCGCTGCCTCTCCCCGCCTGTTAGACCATGCGGTTTTCACGGAACTAGCGTGACCCATTAAAATATATTCATGAAACCTACATTTTTAATCTTTGTTTCTTTAATAGCGCTTATAAGCTGTAGCACACCAACTATTGACTCAGCTACTAAAACACAGTCTTCACCTGAGCTTTCAGTAAATCCTGAGATAACGCAACCAATACCTAATTCGAGTCCAGATACGCCTAGTTCTAAAGCTTTAACAATATCACCAACCGGAATCGGAATTGCTAATTTGGGTATGACTTTTGGGCAACTTAAACAAGCACTGGGAAAGAACGCAAAGTTTCAAGTAGTGTCACCTTTCAGAGTAGATTTTGATGCGATCTCAATCAGCCAATCTGGAAAAATACAATACTACATCCTTTATCCAGCGAGGACAACTTTTGCTAATTCAGACTCAATTGAATTGTTGCTTACTGAAAATTCTAATTTTCGCACAGTTGAAGGAGTTGGACCAGGAATCTCTTTGAAACAAGCGGAGGCAGTTTACGGAGAAGCTACCTTAGCATACAATACTCAAAATGAATCTAGAGAACAAGTAAAATTTGCTAATCAACCTGCTGAAAAATTACTGTTTCAGCCAATTGCTCCAAATCAAGATTTCGCGGGGATTTATCCGTCTCAAGCTGGGGAGTATAACGAAACAAAAAAGTTTCGAGAATCTGCCATAATTCGCTCAGTTTTAGTCCAATAGCATTTTCTAATAGTTGTGTTGCAAGAAATGATGGGCTAAGATAATCCCTTCAAAAATACTTCTACTGCATCTGATAAATTCTTAAACCCAGTTGTGCTGCAAAAAACTTTTGTTTTCAACAATTTGTAATAATAAACAATCAAACACTAAATATAGAGTTTAATTATGTACTAAATTATTCATTTTATTAGCTGCTAATTAAAATAATCTGCAAAATATTTTTAGTTCAAAATTACAAAAATGACTGCCTTTTAATTTCTAAAAAAATGAAGTTATAAAATAAATTATGCTTTGAAATTACAAGAAAGAACAATTGCAGACACAGATAGTTTTCATTTTCTCGCAATACAACCCTGTTTCCTAAATCAATACTTGGTAACACTTAGTTTAGAAACCACTCAAAATAACTAATTTCTGGAACTACACCTATTCTCACGGGTAAAACTGAAACTCCTAGTCCACGCGATACATACATGGCGATCACACCATCTCGATACCAACCACTAACATAACGCCCGCTTCCATTAGGACGTAAAGGAGCAAAACCAAATAATGATAATTGTCCGCCATGAGTATGCCCTGATAGCATATATTGTGGTTTGTATTGTGCTATTTTTGCTAACTCATCTCTTGTAAATAAATCTCGATAGGCTGGCGAGTGAGCAAGTAATAAATGGTTTTGTTGAGGAAGAACACCTTGAAGTGATTTGATTAAATCGGGTTTACTAACTAAATCATCTAATCCTGTAATCAATACAGAGCGCTCACTATAGTTATGTAAAATGCTTTCATTAATTAATAAGCGGCAATTATGATTAGCATAGATTTGGGTCAACCGTTTTAAATCAACACCTGCCCAGTATTCCCAATTACCCATAATTGCATACTTAGCTGTTTGCTTGTTAAGGAGCGACAAAAAGCGCTCAAATCCATCAAGCTGCTCGACTTTATCAATCGAGTCTCCAGTAAACAGTACAACATTTGGATTAAGTTTATTAATTTGCTCGGCAATATGTTGGGCGCGGTTATTAAATTGTTTGAGATGGAGATCACTGATTTGGACAATCTTGAAATTATTGTCTTTATAAGCAAATTGTTGATTAAGTTGATAACGTGTAACCACAAAACGATTCGGCTCAATAACAAAAGCATACAGTATCAATAAACAAAGACTAACAAAGATGGCAAGTAGAATAAATTGGCACTTTTTCCTTTTTTTGGTTAGCATTATTTAAGATTTTTCGGAAATTATCTAAAAATAGTACAGGGTATAGTTGTACATAAGTGGCAACAACTATTGAAACAGGAAGCAAGAATAGGTCTATAACCTGTCTTAAAACTAATATTACCCTTGACTATGATATTCACTCTTAACCTATTACTCGGAATATGCCCACCTACAAATACGAAGACTGCCTTCAGTGCTAAAGTTAATTTCGCACAAAGCCTAAAAGTCCGAATGATTAATCTTGCCTCTATAGCAAATGAAAAGTAAAACCTGTTTAAACAAACGGCGCACCCCATACAATCCAATTTTCTTTATTAAACGGAGATCGCCACTTTTCAATTAGCCTTAACTCTATCTGCTGCCTAGCTCTTGCCAATGCAGGTGCATCCCACCAGAACGCTATATTGACTGCACAGGAAAGCCCATGCTGGTAATGCAGGCTTTTGTAATTATCTAAGTATCTTTTGCAGTCGTGAGTTCCTTGCCAGCGTTTGTTACTCCTACACGTCTCACCGATGTACAAGACTAATCCAGCAGCACTATCTACCACAAAATATATACACGCATCACCTGGACTATCCACTGGTAAGCGATAAAATGACATTGGACATGGGCGGAGCTTAAACGGGTCTATTTTGTCCGGGTCAACGTGCGCCTTAGCCACATCAAACAAAGTCCCTTGAACAATCTGAGCTTCTTTGGCTCGTTGCTGGTGTGCCGCAATTTTTTCTTTCCACTGCACTAATGCGTCCGCATCCATGCTCAGGCTTTCTGGTCTACTGCCACTTCTAGGAATTACAATGCCAGCAAACAGGTCAAGTTGATGGGTTTCCACAAGATTAACTCTGGTTTTAACTAAATTATTGTATATCCCCTAGAAACTATGTGATCGCCTTTGGGTTAGCTGTCCTATCGGCGATGGTCGTTCCCTTGGCTGTCAGAGGTATTATTTCCCCTCAGCTAAGTTTTCGGCATAATGCTGTTGGTCTGCCATCGTAGTCTGGGTCGAGTAAGCGATCGCCTATGAAGAGCGATTTCCTACCTAACTTTCATGATTGACACAAACCAATTGACAAACCCTTTCCAAAAGTTTGGTCACTTGAATTTATCTTGCACTGGTCTTACTGGCGCAGAGTGCATTAAGCCGTTGCTTGATATCATCACTACCGCAAACGCTCTCAACCTTAAATCTACAACTGTAATACTATACGATCGCCAAAACTGGGTCTTCGACTGTCGCACTTTAAACTCGTTCTGCTAAAAATATCGAACTATCCCCGTGGTGAATTTTAATCTTCCCTTCTAAAATGTCATTATCTTTCAATCTCAACCAGCCACTACCACTAACTTCATCATTCTCATCGCCACCTTCCCAAGTAAATTTTAGCTTCTCACCCAATTTATCCGTTGTAAGTTCTCCATCAATTGCGCCAGTGACTAAACCAAACTGAAAATCACCAGCTCCGCGCTCGTCAATTTCAATATAAGCCTGTACCTCTATATTGAAATAATCTTCATCCCAATTTTCCATCTCAATAATATGCCAAATTCCCTCAAACTTCATTCTCTTTCTCTCCTGTTACAAACTCAACGATCCAAATCCCCAAGCAATCGTAGAAATCAACATCAAATTCTACCTCACAACTCAACTGATAGCGAATTAAACAGCCCGTATCTTCCAACAACCCCAACTAGGGATTGAGCCGAGATCCGGACACTGTTGACGAAATATTGCTTAATATTAAAAAGCGATAAAAAATCAATTAACTTGGAGAACTCGTGAGTAACCTTTTGGAGCAGTTTTTCGTCAAACTTGCTGGAGAAAGCTTCCCTCCAGAAGATTTGATGTCAATCAGAAATTTTCAACCTATGCCCATCAGCAATTGCGAACTACTTATATCATTATTTCTAGTTCCACCGCCACACACACAAAACTTCATATTTTTATGTAGGAAGGGAGATGGCATTTCCTGAAGCGCTCATTTAATAATAAGAGAATGTGCATAAAACTTTGTAGAAGTTAAAGCCTAGGTCTGAGAGGTATTGTCAACTTAAATTGAGGGAAGAGATAGAATACGAAATCACGCCTTGATTTTCCTCGTGCTGCTCATGTATTCTCGTCACCGTTTTCCAGCCGAAATCATCAGCTATTGTGTCTGGCTCTACTACACGTTTCCTTTAAGCTATCGGGACATCGAGAAAATGTTGCTGTATCGCGGGATTGAGGTGACGTACGAGTCGATTCGGGAGTGGTGTCAGAAATTCGGGCAGCAATACGCCAATCAACTCCGGCGCAAACGTCCGTACATTGCGGGCAGATGGCATTTAGACGAAGTCGTCGTGACGATCAAGGGGCAGCAATATTATTTGTGGCGGACAGTGGACTCGGAAGGGAACGTGCTGGATGTCTTGCTCCAACGGCGGCGGGATAAAAATGCGGCGAAGCGATTCTTTCGCAAACTTTTGAAGAAACAAGGCTTTGTGCCACGGGTAATCGTGACAGATAAACTCAAGAGCTACGAAGCGGCGAAGAAACAGGTGATGCCGAGGGTGGAGCATCGACAGCATAAGGGCTTGAACAATCGAGCCGAAAACTCGCATCAACCGACGCGAGTGCGAGAACGGCGAATGCGACGATTCAAATCTCCAGGGCAAGCGCAACGATTTCTCTCAGCTTTTGGACCGATTCGAGACCATTTCCACCCGAAACAACATCAACTCACCGCAAAACGCTATCGTGAACAACTGCGCCAACGCTTTGAAGATTGGCGAGAAGTTGCTGGGCTAAATTTGGCTGCATAGTCTAAGTACACCTGCCGATTCAGGAATAATTGTGCTTAATTTTGAGCAGTCCCGGTTAAGTTGACAATGCCCCCTCAATAATTCATGTTAAAGATTTAATAAATATTTTGTGAAGCCAGCCAGAAAATAAAATTAATATTTTCAGTATTTTCTACCTACTCATTAAGCTGATTTCAAGGCTAGAGTGAAACTTAATCACCTATAAACTTGTAACTATCAAAATGAATTATTTAACTACTTGAAAACTATAAATTTTCTTCAAATCCTTACTTATTTCAGCATCAAAAACTAAGTTCATTACTATAACTTACCATAATAAATTATTAATAAGACAAAAGTTTATTAAAACTTTTTCTCATCTTTAAACTTATAAAAAACGCATTTAGATTTTTGTATAGATAATTTTTCCGTTCACCGCCAAATACGATTCACAGGTAAAAATCGATACTTGTATTTATTCATAAGGACTAAGCTATCTGATGACACCTAAAAACAACTTAATTGGTGTTGGAGCTATAAAATCCGCTTTTAGTTCATCTAGATGGCGGTTTATGAGCAAGTATCAACTTAAACATTGGTCAATCCTGATCGTGGCGATCGCTATTGCCCTGAGTACCGCTAGTCTGATTATCGTGATAAATCGCCGCGCCGAAAAAAGCAATCAAGCGCAAATTATGCTGATTTATGTTAGAGAACAATTAGTTCAACTCACCGCTTTAGAATGGCAAGCTATAGCTGAAAAAGAATTAAGTTCTGAGTTACTTACAAAAGTACAATCGGCGCGCAATCAGATTCAAGAAATTAGCTATAAATTAGAAAACATTGAACCGCAAAAGTCAAAGTTACAAAAGTTTTCTCAACTCCATAACCAATACAACGTCGCTGTAGATAAGGAGTTTGAGTTACTTGCCGCCAGGCAGATTTCCCAAGCAATCATTGTGGATGAGGAATATGTAGATCCAACTTATGAAAAACTAAGTACCGAAATTATCAAGCTGAATACCGACTATAGCAATCAAAAGCAACAAGCAAACCAGATGGCTAATCGAGTATCTGCCCTTGCCTTGCTGGTATCGACTGGCTTAATTAGCGTGTTGTTCTGGAAATTTATTCAAGCAGAGAAGTTAGCTCAACTAGGTGTAGCTGAACAAAAAATCCTGTCCCAAAGTGAAGAACGGTTCAAGTCTCTAATCCAAAATGCCTCCGATGTCATCATTGTTATCAACGCAGAGGCAGAAATTAGCTATGTCACAGTATCTTCGGGGCGAGTTTTAGGTTACTTGCCGGAAGATTTAGTAGGGACTAAGATTGAAAACCTAGTAGATGCTGACAATACCTTACCACTGCAAAACTTTATAAGCGATCGCCTAGAAGCCACAGAAATCAGCCCATCGCTGGAAATACCTTTTCGCCATCAAGATGGGCATCTATGCTATGTAGAATTATTTGGCAATAACTTACTTAGCGACCCGCGAGTAAATGGGATAGTTTTGACTCTCCGAGATATAAGCGATCGCAAACAAGCTTTAGAGCTACTACGTTATCATGCCTTTCACGACTCCCTGACAAATCTACCCAACCGAGCTTTATTCAACGAGCATTTGCAGCAAGCCGTCAAGCAAGCAAAGAGGAATGAGCATTATACCTTTGCCGTCCTTTTTCTCGACCTCGACCGCTTCAAGCTTGTCAACGACAGTTTGGGTCACAAAATAGGCGATGAATTACTGTGTGCTGTGGCGCAAAGATTGAAATTGTGCCTAAGAGAAGGAGATACCCTTGCTCGATTGGGAGGAGACGAATTCACACTCTTGATCCATAACCTTCAGGATATCGAGCAAGTACAAATCGTTGCCGAGCGAATTAAACAAGAACTAAGCTTGCCTTTTTACTTACATGGACATGAGTTATTTATTTCTACAAGTATTGGGATTGCCACTCATAGCAATGCTAATGACTGGTTAGATAATATGCTCCGCAATGCTGATATTGCCATGTATCGTGCTAAAGCTCTGGGTCGGGCTAATTATGAAGTGTTTGATAAAACTATGCACGTCCAAGTAGCCCAGCGCTTGCAATTGGAAACAGACTTACAGCAAGCTGTTGCCAAAGAGGAATTTATAATTCACTATCAACCAATTGTGGATTTAAAAGACCTAAAAATTAAGGGTTTTGAGGCACTGGTAAGATGGCAACATCCGGTTCGCGGTCTTGTCTCTCCTCTTGACTTTATCCCCCTAGCGGAGGAGACTGGCTTGATTGTCCCTATTGGTAAGTGGGTAATGCGCGAAGCGTGCAAGCAGATGCAAGCATGGCAGAGCCAATTTCCTAACAATCCACCAATGACAATCAGTATCAATGTATCTAGCAAACAGTTCTCACAACCCTATTTAATCCAGCAAATCCAACAAATTCTCCAAGAAACAGGTCTTAATCCCAGTTCTTTAACCTTAGAGATTACCGAAAGCGTACTGATCGAAAATACTGAATTTGTAGCTATTAAACTCACACAGTTGAAAGCAATGGGGATTCAAATATCGCTAGATGATTTTGGCACAGGCTACTCATCCTTAAACTATTTATACTGTTTGCCCATTAATATTTTAAAGATTGACCGTTCGTTCGTTTGTAACCTGGATACGGAGATTACAAAAATTGAGGTAATTCGAGCAATCGTAGTGCTTGCCTGGAATTTAGGTATCAAAGTAGTCACCGAAGGGATAGAAACCCCACAGCAAATGTATCATCTCAAAATGTTGAAGTGTGAATACGGTCAAGGGTATTTATTCTCTAAACCATTAAATAGCGAGATGACAGAGGCGCTAATTGCCCAAAACTTTCCTCTATACCAGACGCTATTGGGGACAGCTATTGTTAACTAATGCCGATAAATTTTAGCGTTGTGCGTGAAGATAGAGATTGAAAGCGCGTTAAATGAGATCGAAAAAATTGAAAGCTAGAGATGACCAAAATTGGCAAGGTATAGTTGGAGGAGCGATCGCTGCTATACTACTTTTGATTGCGCTTAATGCTTTCGTGATTATCAATCCTGGGGAAGCGGGAGTAATTAGTATTTTGGGTAAAGCTAGAGATGGAGCTTTACTTGAAGGCATCCATGTCAAGCCGCCTTTTGTCTCAGTAGTCGATATTTACGACTTAACAGTGCAAAAGTTTGAAGTGCCAGCCCAAAGTTCTACCAAAGATTTGCAAGATTTGTCGGCTAGATTTGCCATAAACTTTCGTCTCGATCCTACTCAAGTAGTGGAAGTAAGAAGAAAGCAAGGAACATTACAAAATATTGTCGCCAAAATTATCGCCCCCCAAACTCAAGAATCTTTTAAAGTTGCCGCCGCTAGAAGAACGGTAGAAGAAGCAATTACCAAACGAAACGAGCTAAAACAAGACTTTGATGATGCTTTGGGAGACAGATTAGATAAGTACGGGATTATTATTTTAGATACTAGCGTTGTAGATTTAGCTTTTTCGCCAGAATTTGCCAAAGCTGTAGAAGAAAAGCAAATTGCCGAACAACGAGCGCAAAGAGCGGTGTATGTAGCACAAGAAGCCGAACAAGAAGCCCAAGCAGACATCAATCGCGCCAAAGGTAGAGCGGAGGCACAAAGACTGTTAGCGGAAACCTTAAAGGCTCAAGGAGGACAGCTAGTATTACAAAAAGAAGCAATTGAAGCTTGGCGTACCGGGGGCGCACAAATGCCCAAAGTTTTAGTTATGGGTGGCGATTCTAAAAGCAGCGTACCTTTTTTGTTTAATTTAGGTAATATCCAAGAGCAATAAGCCCATCTTATAGGATGGTTTAAAAGTCTCCTTGTTAGTGACAAATTATCCTGTGTGACTCTTGACTAAATAATTCCCTAGCTTTGTTACCGAGGATACTTGTAGCTATTGAGCAAAATATTAAACTTACCGTGAATGGAATAGGTAACAAAATTCATGAAAGTCATAACCTGGCTCAGAAGCTTTACTCGTTCACTTGTTGATATTGAAGGAATAAAGATAAAAATTCCGGCGATCGCTTCTAAAGTAATTCGTAACTCAATTTTAGATGGCTCTTATGAAGCTCCAGAATTAAAGCTTGTAAAAAGTAGGTTAAGTCAAGAGGATATTGTTATGGAAGTTGGTACGGGCTTAGGACTTCTATCTGTTTATTGTGCAAAGCAAATTGGTGATGATAAAGTCTTTACTTTTGAAGCTAACCCAGCGCTTGAAGAAGCAATAAAGACTAATTATCAACTCAATCAAGTTGCTCCAAAGTTGGAAATGGCTTTAGTTGGCGATCGCCCTGGCTTTACCACTTTTTATGTAGGTAAAAACTTTTGGTCTAACTCGATTTTTAATAAAGCTAAAGGGGCAAAACCAATTACCGTAACGATTGTAAGCTTTAACGATCGAGTAAAAGAAATTAAGGGAGCATCTCAGTTTTGCAATGAGTATTAATACTTAAGGTATTTAAGAGACTAGGGAACTAGAATCGAAGCAAGAATGTAGGATGAGTAAAAACGGGTGTGGTCAAAAATAGTTGGTAGGAATAACGAAAAGCTGTGTTGTGGACAGTTAGCAAGGTGAAAGCGCTTCTTTTCATGGCAGTGTCATTAAAAGAACTAGGAAACGATAACCAACACCGCCATGAAACCTGGATATACAGACCTGCTTTTTGAAATGAGCCATACCCTGTGCCAAGCAGTATTAGAACGAGAACCAGACTTAGCACAAAGAGTTCATGAACTGGATGGGGAAGTAAACAAAATACTGCGGCGGTTAGGGTTTTTTGTGGTGTCGCTAGTATTAGGAGAACTGAGCAACAAAGTAACGCTTGAGGCGAAGGAGAAAGGCTTAACCATACACCGAGCTAAACGAATTAAATACTCATCTTTGTTTGGAGTAGTCGAAATACTATCTCCCTACTTGCGGAATAAAAATACGAGTAGTGGCGCACGGCCAGTCAAAGAGCAACTGGGGATAGAGCATGGCGACATTTCTATTGCCGTCCAACGAGCCATGTCTGATTTTGGCGCAGAAGAATCTTTTGGGCAAGCTGCCAGACGCTTTCAAGAACATTACGGCTGGACTATGAATAGAGCTAAGGCGCGCCGAGACGTGGAAAAAACTGCTGTATTGGCACAGGAATATGTAGAAAAGCGACTGGATGCAACGAGCGGTGATTACTTACAGCCAGTAGCAACTAGACCAGGAATAGAGCAAATATTAGTAGAACTAGACGGAAGTCATATTCGTACAGGAAAAAAAGTAGTGATTGAAAAAGTTGAACTTACTCCAAAGCGACGGTTGCCAAAGTACCAACGACAAATTGATTGGCGCGAGGTGAGAGTAGGATTAGCTCGTCCACTTCAGGAGTTGAAAAATAGGACTTATGTAGCGCAAATGGGCAAATACCCAGAGGTAGTCAGACATTTGGTAAGTGCAGCAATTGTTCAAGGAATGTCAGTCCGAACACAAGTAATTGCCGTAGCTGATGGTGGCAATGGATTACGAGAGGCGCTGCAACAACAATTTCCACGCATGACATTTATTTTAGATCGTCCCCACCTCAAACAACATCTTTATGCAGGCGCAGAGGCGATAGGGCTAACTGGAAGCGCCCGGCATTCTTGGGTAAGTAACAAGCTACAACTAATTGATCTGGGTTTAGTTAATCTAGCCATTTGGCAACTAGGGAACTATCAAGGACAAGGAATAAAGCGGATTACTAATTTATCTCAGTACCTGCAACGGTTCTCTGATGCTGTAAGTTACGAAAAATTTATTTCTCTTGGGTTACCGATTGGTTCAGGAGAAGTCGAGAGCGCTCATCGTTATATTCCCCAAAAGCGGTTGAAAATTCCAGGAGCCACATGGCATCCAGATACAATAAATCCTATGCTGGCTTTAAGAATTATTCGGGCTAATGACTAGTGGCAGGATTTTTGGACTCAACAATCCGCCACCCGCGCTCTTGTCGCTTAGATATCTAACCAACTACTTTTGACCACACCCGTCGTCAACGTACTTGTTCTCCTAACCTACTTCTTAGCTTTTAACCCGACTATTCCACTTCAACAAAGCTTCATCCTCAGTTTTTGCCGCCGGACATTGTGCGCCGCACACGCAATAAACTACAAGTTCATAACAATCAATGCTGTCCTCGAATAATGATTCAACGATTTCCAATTCTGATTCACCACAAAATGGACATGGTAAAAAGTAATCTTTAGCTTCTATTGTCGTGCTGTTCACATTACGATTAATTTAAACTAACTAAGCAAGTATACAGGGTGAAGTATTATTACCGAGCAAACAATCAAGCCACTCCACTACCAATTAAGTAAAAAATAAACACAACATCAAAAATAAATACAAAAACTGGGCTAGGAAACAACTAACTAGCAGTAAAATTCCTAACATAGAGTTAAGCCACGCAGATACTTGAATAGGGGAAAGATCGTGTCGAGTCAATTACCAAATCGAATTACTAGTCCTCCTTGGTGGCAACTCCTAAACTGGATTGCCGATCCCATAGGATTTCAAGAGAAATACAGCCAAAAGTATGGAGATATATTTACCATGCGTTTGAGTGGGCTTGGCTCTTTTGTAGTCATTGGTAATCCGCAGGTAATTGGAGCGATCTTCAGTCAAGATTCTCACTTTGATGTGGGTCGTGCCAATAAACTTGCAGAACCATTAGTTGGGCGAAATTCTTTAATGCTACTGGACGGCGCTCGTCACCGACGAGAACGAAAGTTATTAATGCCACCCTTTCATGGAGAAAGGTTACAGACTTATGCTCTGGCAATCTGCTCAATTACTGAACAAGTCGCAAGTCAGTGGCAAGTCAATCAACCTTTTGTAGCTCGGACTGCCATGCAGCAGATTAGCCTGGAAGTAATTTTGCAAATTGTCTTTGGCTTGAGCGAAGGAGAGCGCTATCGACAGCTTAAACCCCTACTCACCGAGTGGCTTGATATGACTGATTCTCCGCTTCGGTCTAGTATGCTGTTCTTGCGCTTTCTACAACAAGATTGGGGAGCATGGACTCCTTGGAGTCAGATGAAACGGCGACAACGCCACGTCCATGAACTGCTGCAAGCCGAAATCGAGGAGCGAAGAAATAACCTAGATGAGGGACGCACCGATGTCCTGAGTCTGATGATGGCGGTGCGGGACGAGAATGGGCAAGCGATCGGCGATGAGGAATTAAGAGATGAATTGCTAACGATTTTATTTGCTGGGCATGAAACAACTGCAACAACACTTGCTTGGGCTTTCTATCAAATTCATCAACAGCCAGATGTACGGGAGAAGTTGTTACAGGAATTAGACAGCTTGGGGGAGAATTCATCCCCAATGAAAATTGCAGAGCTTCCATACCTTACAGCAGTTTGTCAAGAAACGCTGCGGATGTATCCAGTTATTCCGGTGCTATTTCCCCGCATTACTAAATCACCCGTGAAGCTTGGAGGACATTTGTTTGAAAAGGAAACAACCTTGATGCCAAGTATTTATCTGGTACATTACCGGGAAGACTTGTATCCTAATGCACAACAGTTTAAGCCAGAACGTTTCCTAGAGCGACAGTATTCTCCTAATGAATATTTTCCTTTTGGTGGTGGAAGTCGGCGGTGTTTGGGATATGCTTTGGCTCAATTAGAAATGAAGCTGGTTCTGGCAACAGTTTTATCTAAGTATCAACTTGCTTTAGCAGAGGATAAACCCGTTAAGCTACAACGTCGCGGGTTTACTCTTGCTCCCACTGGCGGAGTGCGGATAGTAATGACTGGAACAAAACAAAAATCGGTTGTGTTGCAAAAAGTGGTCGGGTGAAATAATTCCCCTAAATAAAATTATTCTGCCTGCCCTTAATGAAGTCTAAATCTCCATTCAAGTGGCGGCACTATCAGCCCGAAATCATCCTGTGATGTGTACGTTGGTATTTTAGTTATTCGCTTTCCTACGCTAAGTAACAGAGATGGTGTATGAGCGGGAATTAGAAATTGTGTTACAGGCGATCGCATTTAAGATAGTTTAGAATTGGATTACTTGTGCGACAACGTTCTAACCATAATTCTTGCAATACTTTTCATCTTCTTTATGAATGCTAAGAATATCCTCAAGGTCAAGCGCTCAATTAATCCCCAAACTCCCCAGCCACCATCGAATGATTCCGCCATCGAAGAAGCTGTAGAAGCACTCCAACAGGTCGAAAGGGAGACGCAACTACCATCAGAGCCAGTAGTGAATAGAGAGGTTTTTCTTGGTACTCCAAGAGATGAGTCAATGTTTGGCTGCGGCTGGAGCTTGACCGAGTTGTTGAATGAATTTAGTGGAAGATACGACGGCTAATGGTAGAAAGCTTACAAATGCCGGGTGTAGTTAAGTATTAGTTGGTAGAAGGTCCTAAGAAAGTTGCTCAGGCAAATGGTACTGTTGCAGGAGAACAGAAAACTCCGGGTTTGTCAAATGGTTTGTGTCAAGCATGAAAATTAGGTAGGAAATCGGTCTTCATAGGCGATCGCAAATCGATTTAAAGCGGCTTTCCAATCCTTAATCGGCATCGTCCACTTTTTAGAGATGTTTTGCAGTGCGAGATACACGACTTTAAGTGCAGATTCATCCGCGGGAAAGGTGCGGTGGTTCTTCAAGACTTTTCGCAGAGTCATGTTGACTGATTCAATTGCATTGGTGGTATAAATCGCTCTGCGGATTTCACTTGGAAAGGCAAAGAACGGGATAATTCGCTGCCAATGAGCCATCCAAGACTTGCTAATAATCGGATACTGCTTGTCCCATTTCTCGGCAAATGCCATCAATTGCTGTTCTGCCTCGGCTTCGGTACTTGCAGTGTAAATGAGCTTTAGGTCAGCAGCGACGGCTTTACGATCTTTATAGGAGACATAGCGCAATGAGTTTCTCACCATGTGAACAATACATAAATGCACCTGGGTCAGTGGAAATACTGCTTCAATAGCATCGGCAAAGCCCGTCAGCCCATCAATACAAGCGATGAAAATATCCTTAAGTCCCCGATTCTGCAACTCAGTTAAAATGGATAACCAAAACTTGGCAGACTCGTTTTGGGTCATCCACATACCTAGCAGTTCCTTAGTGCCAGCTAAATTCACCCCCAAGGCAAGGTGTATAGCTTTGTTGATTACCCGCTATTAGACGACACTGTTAATGGCGGGTTATGACAGAGTATTGGCGGGTAGGTGAGACAAAGAAGCGATTCTGTAAGATGGATGCTGAAGGAACCAAAAGTAGAATCAAAGCCAACCAAAAAGAAAGACACTAGAAAATCTCCCAGCGAAGAGAAAAAGTCTAGTGTCAAGAAAAACTATCCATTTATACCAAAAAAGAGCGTATATGAACGCAAGAAAAATTGGCTTAACACAAGCCAACGCAGCGTGCATCGCTGAAATATCCGAGCGAACGGGTCAACGCATCGAAGCCGGGAAGCACCAGCCAAATCGGGGAAAAGTAGCAGACCGCTCCAGCACCCAAGACCCATTAGGGGATGTATGGGACAAAGAACTAGAGCCAATGCTCAAAAAGGAACCCCGGCTCAAACCGATGACCCTATTTGAATATCTGCAAGACACCTATCCTGGCAAATATCCCCAAGTATTGCGAACGATTCAACGACGAGTCCAAACGAGCGAAAGCTCTGCATGGGCCGAGTCCAGAAGTGATGTTTGAGTTACTTGCGCGTACCAGGCATAATGGGACTGTCAGACTTTACCCAACTCAAAGGGATGGAGATAACCATTGCTGGCAAGCCATTCGAGCATTTGCTCTATCACTATCGACTGGCTTATAGCGGCTGGCAATATGCCCAAATTATTCAAGGCGGAGAAAGCTTCATTGCCCTCGCAGAAGGATTGCAAAATGCGCTTATAGCTTGTGGTGGAGTACCCAAACAACATCGGACAGATAGTTTAAGCGCAGCGTACCGGAACCTGGGAGGAAACAAATCCTTAACCCGTCTGTACGATGAACTGTGCGACCATTACCGAATGCAACCGACTCGCAACAATACAGGCGTTGCCCATGAAAATGGCGCAATTGAATCTCCCCACGGTCATCTCAAGAATCGGATTAAACAAGCCATTTACCTGCGTGGTAGTAACGATTTTCAAAGTCTAGACGAATATCGCTTACTGATTGAAGCCGCGGTTGCCAAACTCAATCAGCAGTGTCAGCAGAAGTATGAGCAGGAAAAACCCTATCTCCAATCATTACCAAAATATCGCATCCCTGACTATGAAATCTTAAGCGCTTGCGTCAGCACCCGAAGCACGGTTGAAGTTCGTTGCATTCTTTATACAGTGCCATCTCGACTGATTGGACGGCAATTAGAATTACATCTTTATCATGACCGGATCTTAGGCTATTTGGGTACGCAATTAGTAGTCGAGCTACCATGACTGCGGGTGACTGACCCCGATAAACGACGGGGACGGTGCATTAACTACAGACATACAGCAGTTCTTGATTGAGCAAGATACAGTTAAAGATGAAACTGGAATGGAAGACAAATGAAAGCATACTCTACAGACCTGCGTCAGAAAATAGTTGATGCGTATAACCAAAAAGAGAGTTCCCAGAGGCAGTTGGCAAGAAGGTTTCGGGTCAGTTTGACATTTATTGAGAATTTATTAAAGCGTTATCGCACCGATGGAACCGTTGAACCCAGAGCGCATGGAGGAGGTCAAGTAGCTAAACTTAGCCCCGAACAAGAGGCGGTAGTAGCTGATTTAGTAGACGAAAATAATGATGCCATTTTGGTAGAGTTATGCGACCAACTGGAGCAACGTGTTGGAGTAAGGATCAGTCGAGCTACGATGGGACGATACGTCCAAAAGCTCAAACTTACCAGAAAAAAAAACTCTGCGCGCAACGGAGCGAGACAGCGAACGAGTACAACAGTTGCGGGTAGAATATTGGCATGAAATTGGAGCAGTCAACTTGGAGGATTTGGTGTTTGTAGATGAGACAGGCTCCAACTTAGCAATGACACGGCGTTATGCCCGTTCTGTCCGAGGCAGCCGCGCCTATAACCACGCTCCTTACGGGCGCGGACAAAATGTAACATTGATTGGTGCAATGGCGCTACGGGGGCTGGTAGGTGAAATTACTTTTCCCGGTGCAACTGATGCTCTAGCATTCAAGACCTATGTGACTCAGGTATTAGTGCCTAATCTCTGGACAGGCGCGTGTGTAGTTATGGATAATTTGCCCGCCCACAAAGTTAATGGTATCCGTGAGGCAATTGAATCGGTAGGCGCAACAGTCATTTATTTATCCCCCTATTCGCCAGATTTTTCACCAATTGAAAACTGTTGGTCAAAAGTCAAAGAGTTTCTGCGTGCCAGAGCGGCACGAACCTATGCTCAGTTAGACCAAGCAATTACCGATGCTCTCGCTGCGGTGACACTCCAAGACATTATTGGCTGGTTCACCCATTGCTGTTGCTATGTTTCACCCAACTGAGAACTGCTGTATCCCTCTTCTGTCACTTTCCGGGTATAATAAGTAAAAGAATCAAAAGATAAAACTCTAGGAGGTAAGCAGAGCAATGGATGTGGAATTACAAATCTTGAAACATTTAGCAAGAGATGCTCACCCAACAGTTGCCATCATAGACACCTATTGTGCAGAGTACAGAGAACTGTTCAAAGAAGTAAGAAACTATGAATGCTTCAAATACTTACACTTGGGAATAACGTCACCAATAAAAAGAAAATCATTGCCAGAAATAGCCAAAGTAGTAAGTATAAACTCCGCCCAATCATTACATCATTTTATAGCGAATTGTGATTGGTCAGTAGAGGAATTAAAAAAGCGAAGATTGAATAAACTCAAGAAAGCGCTAAATGGAAAAGCAATTACCGTAGTAATAGATGAAACCGGAGACAGAAAAAAAGGTAAGAAAACTGATTATGTAGCTCGGCAATATTTGGGAAGTGTAGGGAAGGTTGATAGAGGAATAGTGTCCGTCAATGCCTATGGGGTTTATGCCAATATAACGTTTCCTTTAACATTGAAAATATTTAAACCCAAGGGAACGCTAAAAGAGGAAGATCAATACAAAACAAAAATAGAATTGGCATCAGAAATAATTACAGAATTAATTGAATTAGGCTTGAATATTGACTTAGTGCTGGCAGATAGTTTTTATGGTGAAAGTAGCCAATTCCTTCAAAAACTAACCCAATATCAATTAGCTTATGTCGTAGCAATTAGAACTAATCATGGAGTCTGGCTGCCAGCTAGTCAGAGCGTTAGGGCAAACAAATGGTGTAAATTCACGAGAACATTTAGTAGCCAAAAATCAGAAATCAGATACATAAGGGAAATAGTTTATGGAAAAAAAAGAGCGATAACCTACTGGGAAATAACTACTGACCCAGAAACCATGCCAGAAAATTCTACTTCGTTCATCATGACCAATCTTCAAGGGAACTTGAAAAAGACTTTAGGGGATCTATATGGATTGAGAACATGGGTGGAATATGGCTTCCGGCAGTGTAAACAAGAATTAGGTTGGACAGATTATCGCTTTACTCATTTCAAGGATATCGAAAGATGGTGGGAGATTATTTTTTGTGTTTATACAATGATTAGTTTAAGTTCTCCAGCTTTTTTAGCTATACATGAATCTTATCAAATTCAAATTGAGAGTCAAAAAAGTAATTCTGTAGATTTTTCTAATCATCAACAATGGAATCATGAAAGCGGATGGAAGAATGTTTTAAATAATCTGCGATTAGTTGTCCAACCACTCGTATCATTTTGGCTAGTTTATCCTTGGTTAGATATTTTTCCCAATTCTAATTTATTGCTTGGATTTAATCATCTAATCAGTGCCATGAATCAATTCAAACCCTTTTATTCTTCTGGATGAAATGCTTTATTTACTACTTTTTAATCTCGGAAACTGACAGAAGAGGGGTATAATTGAAGGTTTGCGGCGCAAGCCCAGAGCCTTTATTTACTGCACTTGGCAACAAGAGTTACTACCCACTCCAGCATTTCGAGAACGGTGGTTAGAATTAACCGTTCAGTTCGACCTAGATACGGCGGCTGTGTTGATGGTCGAAGCCTTGTATAGGGATTGAGCCGAGATACGTGTAATTTAGTGCCACTTCACTAGAAACGCTTACCTCATCTCCGTTTCAGCCATACTACATTAGGTGTTGCTGATGTCTGCTAACTAGAATTAGCAGATGTAAATTGACTTAAAAAAGGGTTTTATGTCTGCTAATGCTACTCAAAACTCCCTAAAATCATGTCTGCTAAGGTAAGTGGCACTTTTTTACAGCTATCTCGGCTCAACCCCTAGTATACGTTTTAATTTCAAACTCTCAAATATTTAGAGCTAAGTTTTTAGATAATTGACTATGTATATACATAGCAAAAAGAGGTAATAAGGCTTCTTACTACCATTTTTGGTTCCGTTACTGTCTTGACCCTTTTCTTACCTTCTTTGCCGAAAGCGCACAGGCATTTTGTCGGATGGATAAATCAACAAGTTCTGCTGTAACTGCTCGACAGATGAACGACCGTTGACTAACTCCCAGTCAAAATAGCGCAACAGTAGTGCCAGCATTACTGTTGATTCCATTATGGATAGCTGCTCTCCCAAACAACGATGAGAACCTGAGCCAAAATCTATCATTAGCAGTGGACTATGGGTACTTTTGTCTAACCAACGCTCCGGCAAAAATTCTCCGCTTTGAGGATAGATTGTTGAATCTCTGCCAGCAGCAAGCATTGACCAGGTTATTTTTGTTCCGCGAGGAATAAGCTTACCTGCGATTGTCAGGTCACGAGTAGCTTCTAGTGGAGTCGAACCCGAAGCGACAGAATAAAGGCGCAAAGTCTCTTTAATAATGGCATGAATATAAGTTAGTTCTTTAAGGGTTTCTAAACTAATGCCTCCTTGATGCCAAGCTGAGTCAACTACAGCTTGCGCCTGCTGAAAAACTTTTTGGTTTAAGGACAATTCTGCCACTGCAAAAGATAAAGTATGGGCTGTAGTGTCAGTACCCGCCAGTAATAGTGCAACAACTTCTGCTACGAGCGTCTGTTGATTGTATTTTGGCTCTTTAGCAGCTATTTTCACTAACATTGATGCTTGGAACAAAGGACTTATCTGTGTTAAATCGGTCTTGTTTTGTGATCTCATCTGTAAAGCTAAGTCTACTCTAGGAGTAATAAATTCTTCTAAGTACCGCCTTGCTGCCCAATAATCTCGCGAATTTTTAGTTGGTAGATATTTCTGCCATTTCTTCTCGCCAGTAAATCCCCTCAAAAACCGATAGCTTAAGATCGACATTGCTTCGTACACTTTGAGAACTTCGAGGGGTGGTCCTTCATGACTGGCGCTCTTTTTATCTACAGGAATTCCTAGGATTAGAGTGCAAATCACCCTCATTGTCAGTTCTACGAACAGAGGATCTACCTGAACTTCTTTTGGTGGAGAAGTTTCTTTGATTGTATCGATGGCTTGTTCGCAAGCAAGCTCGATAACTTCAACATATTTAGTCAGACTGCTAGAACTAAACTCGGGGTTCCAAGCCTTGCGTCGCCACTGCCACTGCGCTCCGCCTTGACCGATCAAAATTGGCCCGATAATATCGTTCCAAGCGTTGTTCGCTTGCGACGCTCTAACTAGGCTGCCATCTTTCATGCCATTGACAATAGTATCTTCGATAACTTTTGGCTGGCTCAAAACAAGAACTGGAAAGCCAGTCCAATGAACATACATAGGTCCTAGCTGCTGACTCCAATCAAACAATAATTGAAAGTATTTTTTCTGTTTTACTGCTGTTAATACTTGAGGGATATTTCCTAACAGCCAGTGTTTGGGGGGAGAAGGAAGTAATTGTAAAGGTTTGTAAGTGTTGTGCCGTTGCCACCAGCGTTTGCTAATTATTGCGGCTGTAGTAGTAACGCCTAGAACTATTGCTAAATATGGCAATGAGTTAGAAAAAGTAACCTGAGCAGCAATTTTGAACATAAGTTTATCTTTATCTCGTAAAAACTTCAGAGGTTTAAATAGTAGAGGTCATAATCCTTAAAATCACGCTCGCCCATACGGCGTGTGCAACAGATTCGCCACCTTACGCCAGTGCCACCTATCCCCGCCTGTCATACCGCGCGGTAATCACGGGATCAGTATAACTGCAACTTTTTCAATTTTACTTGAATACTCTTACGACTCTAAATACAAACTAGAACTATCGGTTGGTCGCGCATGAAGATAGCGCCCAGTTGTAGCAATGTTTGCATGACCCAGTGTTTCCTTGACCAAATGCACAGGAGCGCCGCGATCCATTGCCTGACTTGCATGAGCATGACGCAACCAGTGCGGTGATACAGTTTTAGCTACAGCCTCCTCTAGCCCTGGCACTCTTTTCGCCGCAGCTTTAACAATGCGATTGACCTACATTTCCTTCAAATGCCCCTTTCTCTTGCGGCTAGTAAATACTGGCTCACCAATTGCCGCATCACCCCGCATTGATTGCAATTCCTGCCACAGTGACGCAGGCAGCTTAATTGCCCGTGTTTTACCAACTTTTCCGTAGACCAATACCTGTCTCCCGACATCTCTGGGTTGCAGCGAGAACCACTTTGCGTCACCTCTGACACCCGTAGCCCTGCAACATACAGTAGCTTTAGGGTAGTGCATTAGACTATTGTGGGATAGGTGGCAATGTCGCTCCAAGTCCAGGATCGAGAGGTTAATCCGGCACGCCAGAGCTGCGGTAGATTTGAAGCGACCATGCTGCCAAATCCATTTTGTTGTGACTCACTACTAATCGAGTTGTCACTTTTGTCTGTTCCCATACCTTGCCTTGCCTTGTTTTGCCGTCGATGCCATCTGCCAGTTTGCTGTCGCACAGTACCGTTAGTACGTACGAACATCGCTGCGTTCTGTCTTTACCAATGTGGTGATACACCTTTAAAGGCAGTGACCACAAAATCCGCTAGAACCAGTGTTAACACGGGATTAAATCGGCAATCAACCTTGAAACCCTCTTAAATAGGGAGCAATATATTTTTGCCCCCGTTCAATGTAATAAAGTGAAAAGAGAGTTTCATAATCCTGCTTGACTAATGATATTGCTCGCTTTACACGTTCATATCCATAGACAATAAACTGGGCTGTAGATGCTGCGTAGTATTCGCGCTCTGACTCTTTGACATTATTTTTAAACGCATCTTTGTAAAGCGATCGTCCGGCTTGAATAAATGCCTTTTGTTCGTCATCAAATTCAATTTGACCCTCACTGGGAAAATATAATTCTGTCCGTTTCATAAAACCCATAATTAAGTTCATACATTCACGGGTTTGTTCTACAGATAAACATTCTTGGTCGCCACGACGAAATCCCCATTGAGTACAACCATTAGTTATTTCTAATACCCGTAGCTTGGCAAATTTATCGAGAGCTGCATCAGAAAAGTTCTCAAACTCTTCGATGCGATTTTCTATAAGCTTTCTGAATCCTGAGAAATCTTCCTCAAAAAACTCTTTCAATTCTTGAATCTCTGCCAGTTTGTCCCAGTAAATAGTGTATTGTATTTTCACGATTAAAATCCGAGTGAATTGTCCACACTTTAACGTTAAGTCAGTACAAGTAATTGGGTTGTGTTGCGAAAACTTCGTGAGGACAGAAAATCCCTGTGGCAGGAGTTTGAATTATGCAACTACTCCGAAAATTTGATTGAGGAAGAGAACCCGCTCTTTGACGGTCTTCTTAGGAACTCCCAAAATTTGACTTTTCCGCATCATGTTCATGATTTTATATCCTCTGATGGTTTGTCGTGCCGTGTTGAAGGAGCCAAATCCCATCCCTGGCTTGACTAATTGTCTAAGGTTAGCGACAAGTAATGGAACAAAAAACTGGAACAAGCTAGGAGCTAATCTTCGTCCTCATCCTCCCCGATCGCCTGCAAATAAGCCTTGGCTGCCGCTTGTTTCAGCGCTCCTTGAGTATAGCGCCCGTAAACTCTATCACTTTTAATTCCCATCAACTCCTTACCATACATTGGATCTACGCCTTTACGGGTAATGCTTGTACCAAATTCGTGCCGAAAGCGGTGTGGTCTAATGTCGTTCACTTGGGCGATCACCCCCAATTTTTTGATCATTCTGTATAGCCCCTTGTAACCCAGCCTCTCCCCTCGGTGCTTCGGGTCTTGACACAGAAACATAGGGCTATCAGGCGTTGGAGCAAACGCCTCACTTTGCTGCATTCGCCACTCTAAATATGTTTCCAGGTATTGTTGTGCTTCCTTACTCAAGGGAATTTCGCTCACGTTTTGCCCCTTGGAACGATGAACAGTAAGCCTTTTGCCGTTCCAGCTATTGACATTAAGAACTGATAATTCCGAAGCCCTTAGCCCGTGACTGAGCAAGGCGACAATGGCGCGATCGCGTATCCGAGTCGCTCCCTCCGTAGACAGCGCGTGCCAAATATCAACCATGTCCTCTTTTTCAATATGTAGGTCTTGCGGCTCCTCGACCCGTTCTAGCCCAATTGCATCCGTCGGCAGGGGTTGGTTCACCGGATACCCATTACTGCGCCGCATCCATTGATAAAATGCTCGTAACGTATTCAGGGCATGGTTAATCGAAGCAGGCTTAAGTTCTTGCTGCAATAAATCCCGCCGATATTTGCCGATATCGCTAGGGGTTACATCTAGCCAAGACTTATTGCACCAGGCGCTAAAACTCTTTAGTTGTCGCTTGTAAGCGCGCTGCGTGTTATCTGCCTTACCCGTCTGCCGCAAAAACTCCTCAATTTGCCAATGGCGAAGGTCTGACAGCGTTTCATTAGAAGTGCTTCGCCCTGTCTTCTCCCGTCCGCCATCAAGGGGAACGATAGTAATGGGTAATATAGGGCGGTCGGGGAGTTGGGGCATGATTTTTAGGTAGAGATAACTGCACTTATCAGACTCAGACTATTCTCAGATTATTATCTCACAATATTAGTGATACGCTAGTTATAGTTGTTTTCAACTAAACATTACTCCCTCATGCAACTATCTATTCCTGACTCCGTTTTGTCTGCTATCCGGCTGCCAGAACCTCGAATTGAGCAAGTCCTGCTGCATGAATTGGCGATCGCTCTTTATACTCAGGAGCTACTTTCTTTTGGCAAAGCCCGTGAACTGGCACAAATGAATAAGTACGAATTTGGACAGTTATTAGGACAGCGTTTAATATTGCGGCATTACAGCTTAGAAGAATTATCGGACGACTTGGATTATGCCAGTGGTGAGTAATACTTCGCCAATCCTCAACTTAGCTATTATTGGACAGCTTGAACTGATACGTCAGCAATTTGGACAAGTGCAAATACCACTAGCAGTTTTGGCAGAATTAAAAGTGCTTGAGGATAGACCCGGATCAAAAGAGATTCAAGCAGCAGTGGATACGGGTTGGATTAAGGTTCAAGAAGTATCTTCACAGTTGTCAGTGCAGTTGTTGCAGCAAGTATTAGACCGAGGTGAATCCGAGGCAATTACTTTAGCAATCGATCTTAAAGCAGACCGAATATTACTGGACGAGCGAGACGGGCGTAAAATTGCTAAATCCCTTGGGTTAAAAGTAACCGGAGTTTTAGGGATTTTACTTCGAGCAAAGCAAGAAGGTGATTTGTCTTCTTTACTAGATGCGATTGATGCTTTGGTTAAGACTGCTGGTTTCCGGATCGCACCGGAACTATTAGCAAAAGTTTTAGAGGAAAAATAAAATTACCGTTTCAATAATCAAAGGCGACCTAAATGATTGTGCCATGAGCCATAAACCGATCCTTGACCCCAGTCGTTCCTATACCTTCAGCAACTACTTCGACTTGGATGCCGATCCCTTCGATCTACTTACTGAGTTTGGTTATTTTCTGACTCGTTCTCCATTGCAGTTGCCACACTTTTCTGAGCCTTTGGAGCAAGTAAACTTTCTTAAAGAGCGGATTGACAATATTCTTCCTTATGTAGACTTAACGGTTGTGTTGCAAAAACTTAGTGAAGACAGAAAACCCCTGTGGCAGGAGTTGAAATTATGCAACTACCCCAAAGATTTGATAGATAAAGACAAGTCGCTCTTTGATGGCTCCCCTGGGAACACCAATAACTTGTCCTTTTCTAACCATGTTCAGAGTTTCATATCCCCGAATGGTTCTTCTTGCAGTGTTGAAGGAGCCAAATCCCATTCCTGGTTTGACTAATCGTTTTATCCCCCGATGGTCTTGCTCCACAATATTATTGAGATATTTAATCTGTCGTAATTTCACTACTTCGGGTAACTTATTGGCAGCTTTGAGTACGTTAATCGCTTTTGGATAAGCAGGGTTCTTATCCACAGTGATGACTCTTGGTACGGAAGTGTGAATTGCTTTCAATGTCTTACGCAAAAACCGTTTCGCCGCTTTCGCATCCCGCTTCGCTGTGAGGAGGAAGTCTAAGGTGTTCCCTGCCGAATCGACTGCTCGGTATAAATACTTCTGCTTGCCTTTGACCAAAATATAGGTTTCATCTACCCGCCATGAGTCATTAGTAAGCTTTAGATACGGTCTGACTCGTTTGTCCATTTCTGGACTATATTCTTGCACCCAACGGAAGACGGTGCTGTGATGTATATCTAATCCCCGCTCGTTCACCATCTCTGTTACTTGGCGATAGGAAAGCGGATAGCTTAGATACCACCGAACACAACGTAGGATGATTTCTGACTGATAATGCCGCCACTTGAAGGGGGATTTAGAATTCATTAGAGGCCGGTACAATGATTTTCTCTAGCGGAATTATTTCAGCCTACCATTTTTTGCAACACAACCGGGTTAAGTATTCTATGAGGTTACATGACTGTTTGGCTTGCTGTTCAATGTCCTGATTGCCACTCTACTGATGTCTCTAAACATGGCAAATCTACCGAAGGCAAGAAGCGCTACGCCTGTAATAATTCTGAATGTCTGCGACGCACTTTTATCCTCGACAACAGTCATCCGGGACGAAAGCGAAGTGTCAAGCACCAAATTGTCGAGATGAGCATCAATGGTAGTGGAGTCAGAGATATTGCGCGGGTACTTCATGTCAGCCCCTCTACGGTGATTCGAGAATTAAAGAAAAAGAAGCCGCATTTGCAAGCAGTTAATCAGAAATTGTTAAAGACTATTCGACCAGAGCAGGTAGAAGTAGAAATCTACAAGGTCGAAGAAGAAAAGGAGCCAGAGCCAGGAATCAAATCATCTGAGTTAGACGAGATGTGGAGCTTTGTAGGCAATAAGAAAAATCCTCGATGGCTATGGCATGCGATAGACCGCAGTACAGGGAAAGTTCTAGCATATGTTTTCGGCAGACGAAAAGATGAAGTTTTTCTCAAGCTGAAAGAACTGTTAGAGCCGTTTGGTATCAAGAGATATTGTACGGATGGTTGGGGAGCTTATGAACGCAACTTGCCGGAAGACAAGCATGAAGTTGGGAAGAAAAACACTCAGAGGATTGAGCGTAAACATCTAAATCTGAGGACGAGGATTAAGCGATTAGCCAGGAAGACTATTTGTTTCTCTAAGTTAGAAGAGATGCATGATTTAGTAATTGGCTTATTCGTTAACTGTTATGAGTTTGGTTTATCGATTTAGAGCTAAGTCACAGATCGAGAACACCACCAATAATTGGAACCATGTCATCAGCTTGATATTGATAATAAAAATTCAATAATAAGCTGCTTTTATCCTCATCAGTCATGTTTTCTTCATCAACATAAGAACCAGTACCAACTAGCTCTAGGTTGACGAACCCTGAGTATTTTTCTAAATCGTTAAAAGAATTTTTTCCATTCCCTGGATTTGCCAGAGCCAATTTTACCTGCCATACAGAATAAGGACTGAGCATCAATTGTCCATTATCTAGCTTTTCATAGGCTTCATTTTTAGTATAAGGATGCTCTTTCCTATCTTTCTTAAATCCGTACATCAACTCTAACTTATTATTAGAGTTTACGTCGATGTTGCTACCGAATTTATAAAATATGTTGTTGAATTTATAGTAAGAATCTGTTGAATGAGTCAGATAAACATTGAAATTGTCTAAACAGGAATTTAGTTCTTGCTGTTTCTTCGAGTTTAGATGTTTTATTCTGAGTTCAATTTTATTAAACTTAACAGCATAATAGTAAGAGCCTTGGACAGAAGATATAAGAGTTACCACCTCACTTTCATACTTCTTATTGCTCCCTTCTTTGAATAATATATTAATTGCGTCAGCATATTGACTACCTTTCCAAGTAAAGAAAGGCGGGATTACTGAGTCGTTCAAACCAAAGCTAGTTTTCACAATTTTTGTATCCATTTCGGTGATTGTCGCATTATATATTTCTACCTTCTCTTTCAATGAGTCTATGATTTTGGTAACACTGGTAGCATTTTCGAGAATATCCTGTTTAGCATCAATATTCAACATGAAATTAAAATTGCTAAAAAATTTATCTGCAAAAGGAAATGCCCATTGTTTTACAGCAGATATTAAAGTGCTATATCTTTCCAATATAGTATTTTGTAAAATAATTATCTTTAATTCATTAACTTCTGGGTAATCAACTGTTACTCCAGCAGAGTTTACATTTGCTATATAATCAACTAGCTGTGCTTGTTCTTGATAATTTTCGATGCGATCGTAAATACCTACTAAAGTAGCGATCGCATCGCTCATCTTTTCAAAAATATGTATAAAAGCTCCGTGAGTTTTAAACCCTGATGTCATTTCATCTAGTTGATGTTTTATATCTTTCAGATGTGCTTGTATTTGCCACTTTGAAACATCAAGTGCTATATGTGACTTGTTCTTAAGACTATTTTCTAAATTTGTTACATCTCCTTTCATATTTGTTATCGTTTCCTGAGAATAGGAATTTACTATATCTTTAAAATCGTTTAATTTTTTGATACTTTCTTGATTTTTAAGAATTGCCTGGTTTATTTCGTCAATTGCAGATTCAGAATCTTTAATTGTATTATAAATGTTGATTCCGGCATTAGCCACATTTATTAGTTTTTCAGCTTTATCTAACCATTTTTCAAATTTTGCGTGTTCAACAGTAGGGCTTGTATCGTCTTTGAGAGCTGTTTTTTCTTCCTTGATAGTGCTTCCTAATTCCTCATTTAATTGTTTTATTTTATTATTTAGGGCAAATACCTCCGCTTCGATCGGGAAATATAGCCCTGTATCATCACGCTTCGATAGCTGTTCAATTTCTAATTTGAGTTCCCCGCCTTTTATTTGAAGTTGTGCAATTTTGCCACTTAATCCTTTTGGGTGATCGGCCAGAATATCAGTGATTTCTTTTATTCTTTCTTTTGTAATTTTCTCTATTTCTTCTTTTGTTCCTTTAGAGTAATCTTTGCATCCTTTAATAAACGTTTTCGCTCCTTCTGGAATACTTGCGATAGGCAACTTGTTACCTTTGGAATCTTGTAATACGAATCCTTCCGTAGTGTTTGAGATTGAATCTAATAAGCCCGCAGCCACTGCTCCTTGCGGCCCAGCAAACGCAAAAAGTGAGGTTAATACTTTTAGTGAACCAAAAAATATTTTAAGGGGTAATTGTGCTTCTAATTCTTCCTTCTTTTTAATGAGTTCTTCTTTGTTTTTTTCTCCATCTTTTTTCAACTCCTCAATTTCATTTATTAGTTTCTCAAAACTCCTATCTATTTCTTGATTATATTGTTCGATAGTCTCTTGCAATTGCTTAATAAAACTATTAGATTCTTGGATCTTTTGCTTGATTTGTGAATTGTATCCTTTTTTATAAAAATCAATTTTTTCTATTTGCTGTTGTTTTGTAAGACTTTTTATGTTTGATTCTATTATTTTAATGAACCCCAATATATCTATTACTAAGTCACTTAAATTGTTAGATTTTAATTGGTTCAGCCTGCTTAAAATAGTGCTATGCACATAGTTAAGAATAACAATATCTCTATTCTCAAGATTATCTACTTTATTACCTTCAGAAAGTTTTTTGCCGTAATTTGCATAATTTTTTACCCTTTCTAGCAGCGCGTAATATTGTTTGATTATGCTTGGAGTTAACTTTCTATCCATACTTGATGGATAATAAACTTCTTCTAAAGCCTTTAAGTCATCAATGAAAGCACCATAACCATAGCGAATATCTGAAGGTAAAGGAATATCGTTTGACATTTTTTGTTCCTCTATAAAATTTATAATTTCAAAAATTCATTACAGCTTAATGAAAGCTATTAACTTCAGGCAAATTAATTACTCAGTGAGTATCTAACCTTCCTTGGATTTCACTTAACGCTTTTAACAATTCTTCGGTGTTATGTTTAAGAAATTTATTGCCTATATTTTCAGCCATAAATTTTCTATATTCAATAAATGGTTTATACCAAATCATTTCGATTTTTTGTTCTTGATCTGGCTCTTTTGACCCTGGACTTAAAAGAGAAATTCCATTGTTTGCTCTTCCTTTATCACCACTCATGCGACTATCTTCCAAACCACAGGTTGAACTTCCCCTCGATCTGTTATTGGTACTCACATAAAAAGTAGTATAGGCATCTTGTCCATGTTTTCCTCCAATACCCCCATTACCAGGATTACCATCTTGACCATTTTCTCCATCTTCGCTAACAGCAGAAATGCCTTGGTTTTTTGTATTGAATATCTCAAAAATTCCTCGTTTTCCCCCTAAACCACCTAAACCACCTGCACCGCCGTTACCTCCGACTTGTCCATTTAGACCTTCATTCTTATAGTCTTGATACTCATAATCGGTGATGCTACCCCATCCAGAGGTAGTTTTTTTTCTTGGAACTCCATATGGATGCCCGACAATGGGTTTGTATTTATCCGGGCTTTCATAACTTAAAGTATGAATTGAGTTCTTGTAAGCATCTGCATCAGTTTCACTGCGACCATCATGCCCATTCCCACCATTTTGTCCTAAACCTCCTTTGCCTCCAATGGCGCTAATTGTTAAGGCGGAGGAATTATAAAATGTGTTACCTACACCAAGAAAATTTCCAGCACTGTGACCTGGCTTACCAGGAAGACCATCAGCGCCCTTTTGTCCATCAGTCGCACCATCGGTAGCTTTTGGCAAATCGTGAGCCTGACCATCTAATCCGTCGAGCGTAATTGTATTTGACCCAAACATATACCACTCTGGGGCAATAATACTTACATTTTTACCGGGTAGGTCTAAACTCTTATCATCTAGAATTAATGCCTTACTTGAGTAAATACACAAAGATTCGGTGTTTTTACCCTTAATAAAATCTAGGACTTCACTCAATTTTACTATACGACCAACGATGATTCTCCTATCACCAATATCTTTAGATTCTGGAGATTTTAGTAGATAATCCAGCAATTTATTGATTTGTGACTTCTGAGCTTCAGTAAAATTACCAAAATCCCTTACTATTGTGGAAATCAAATCTTCATTATTTCTGTTATTTTTTAATTGATCTAAACTCTTAATTACATTTTCATCATTCAATTGTATATTCACTAAGTTAATAAGTATTTGATTAAATTCTTCTTCCCTAACCAAAAAATTAAGGAGAGAATCTAAAGCTTGATAGTAAGTATATTTATCAATTTGCTCGCTTAAATGCCCTAAAAAATTAAGAAATTCATTGTTTGCTAAGAATCCTTTAAATTTGGCTTGAGTTATCCCAATTCTAAATTTATTTACTTTCTGTCTTACACCTTCTAAAAATAAGATGGGATCGCTAAAATTAAATTGATCTTTATTCCAATTCCGATTATCAAGTATTTCTTTTAACTGATAAATATCTGCGCTACTATTGACCTTACTTGAATAATGCTTTTCTATTTGTTCAAAAATAGCACCCATATCAAAAGCCATTTTTGTTCTTAACTCTTTTGCAATGCCCACACTATCTAACTGGGCATTTGAAGTAATGCTGTAACCAAAATCAATATTATTTTTACTGAGATATAAAGTATTTGTTATGGCTTCTTGGATAGATTTTTGTTCATTTTCAAAAATTTTCCCTAATCCTGGTATTGTCAAATATTTTAAAGTTCCTTCCCCTGAAGGTTTGCGAAAAATTTTGATATGTTTGTGACTGATTATTGATTTAAGAAACGAAGGCTCATTCGGGTTTTCATTTATAAAGCTGTTTAAAGTACCCAAGATTTCGGCTGTAATTTCATCGTCTGTTTTGGAAACGTAAGCGTTGTTATCTATTTTTACACCATTATCAACTTTAGTAACAATTATATTTATCCCATTATCAAAATCATTAATATTACGGATAAAACTTGACAAATTTTTTATTAAAGAACGAAGTCCTTCAGCCCTTGCATCAATATCAGAGTAAGCTATAGTGACTAAAATTTTTACATTATTAATATAATCAGAAACTTTTTTCATGAATATAGCTTTTGCTATTTCTTCAACTATGCCTCTGGTATCTCCAAATCCTGGCATATCACAATATATTGTTCCTAAAATATCTTTGAATTGCGGAAAAAATGTTTTAGATTCTAACCCGTGTCCTATCTCTATATCACTTGTTGTATTGTTGTCTATTATTAATTTGCCATTTATCGTCTTTGCAACTAAATCATCTCCTGCAAGATAACTTATCAACGTACTTTTACCAGTACCAGAATTTCCAACTACAAAAACCAATTGCTTGTACTTGGGTTCAAATATATCTTTTTGGTTAAATTCCTCTATGTAACTAGAGATTTTCTTGATGATTTCCTTAGATGAATTTTCAAGTACTTCATTTGCTGATACAGATCCGCGAACATAAAAGGCAAGTGGGGCAATCAAAGGCTGCTGAATACTAGGCGGAGATTGAATATTGAAATTGGTAGGCACAATACTTGATTCATTGGGTAGCCATTTCTTATACCCTTCACAATGAAAATCATTGGCGCTTTCCTTTTTCATAAAGAATTTATACTCCTGTCTTAAAAAAACTCTCAAAAATTAAAAATGACTTCTGTTTAATATCTGTTGTACAAATACGTTTAATTCAAGTATGGCTCTGTTGGGAAACATCCTATTGTTGAAGTCTTCTTATATCCTCTTCATAAATTCACTCTTCATTGTACATCTAAGCTTAGAAAGACTAATGGTGAAGTTAAGCTAACTGTACAAAACGATACAATGAATCAGTCTGGAGAAGTTACAATTGTATTACCATTTCGTTCCAGCAGTAAGCAGGCTCTTACGCTGTCAATGTCAAAGCTTCTCCACAAAATCAACTGAATTGAGATCGATTTTTGGCTGTGAATCAGATAAGTGCGGTTATTTATCAAAGATTATAAGATTTAGCTGAAACTTTAGAGATTGAGTATTGGCAGCGAATCTAACAAGGTTTAGATATTGTTCTCCGATTTGACTAAAGGCGATCGCACATACGGCGTATGCAATAGACCTCTTGCAAAAGTCACCTTTAAAGTTGACTGACATTTAAGTAAAGCTCATAATTGTATATAGAAGCTATTAAATTAAACCTTAATCCAAATCGTTTCCTTCTATTTCTATATCGCCCTTGTAAAATCCTAAATCTTTTTAAATGAGCAAAAATATTTTCAATAATTATTCTTTCTTTCGCTAACTCTCTATTCTCTTTTCTCTCAGCTACAGAAAACTTACTTTTTCTTGGTTTCTTTTTGGGTGTTTGACTGAAATGATGATGCTTTTTAATTCCTTGATATCCCTTGTCTGCTAAACATTTAACCTCTTTCTTGATCCTTACCCTACTCCTTTTATATAGTTAAAAGTCATGTTCAGAACCCTTTCCATACGTCGTACATAGGATTTGCCCATCCTTTTGGTTGATAATTACTTGAGCTTTCAATGTATGTCTTTTCTTTTTGCCACTGTAATATTTTTTTTGTTTTTTTTAGGTCTTTCTATCGGAGTTTCCCTCACATCTATTACTACCGTCTCTAGCGGGTAATCTTCTTGAATTAATCTTTTTTTTCCTGGTAATCTTAGTTCCGGTGCTTGAATTAAAATATCTTCAACTTTTTTGATAATTCGATAAGCTGTAGACTCATTAATTCCCCAAGTTGCTCCTAGATGAAAATAAGTTCTGTATTCTCGCAAGTATTCCAAAGTCATTAATACTTGGTCTTCTACTTTTAATTTTGGCGGTCTGCCTGTTATCTTGCGTGAGCAATATACTTTTTTAACTATTGCCACCATTTGGTTAAATGTCTCATAATGCACTCCAGATAATCGTTTGAATTCTTCAGGAGTCAGCTTTTTTACTTGTTTATAAGTCATTATTGTCTCTATCTCATCTTTTTCTCCCAATTCTAACACTTACTTTTGCAAGAGGTCTAATAGATTCGCCGCCTTGCGTTTAGCCGCCTTTCCCCGACGATCGTACCGCGCGGTAGTCACGGGACTAGCACGATCGCAAGCTTTTTAATTTCGATTGGATGTCCCTAAGAATCCAAATACAAACTAGAGCTATCAGTTGGTCGCGCATGGAGATAGCGCCCTGTAGTGGCAATATTTGCATGACCTAAAGTCTCCTTGACTAGGTGAACCGGAGCGCCGCGATCCATTGCATGGCTTGCATGAGCATGACGCAGCCAGTGCGGTGATACATTTTCAGCTATAGCCTCCTCTAACCCTGGTACTCTTTTTGCCGCAGCTTTGACGATGCGATTGACCTGCATCTCTTTCAAATGCCCCTTTTTCTTGCGGCTAGTAAACACTGGTTCACCAATTGCCGCATCTCCCCGTATTGATTGCAATTCCTGCCAAAGTGACGCAGGCAGCTTAATTGCCCGTGTTTTACCACCTTTACCGTAGACCAACACCTGTCCCCCGACATCCCTTGGTTGCAGCGAGAACCACTGCAATTGCGTCACCTCTGACACCCTTAGCCCTGCAATATACAGTAGCTTCAGTAACGCTCGGTTGCGCTTATTCTGTTCTAAACCAATCATCGTTTGTACCACCCATTCTGGTAAAATCCGTTCTGCCAAGGAATCCTTCACCTTGGGCAGAGTTACCGCTCCGGCGGGGTTAGCTTTCAGCAACCCCGTTTTTTGATGAGCGAAAGTAAACAGAGATTTAATTGCCGCGATCGCCCTAGCAACAGAAGAAACAGCCAGGGAGCTTTGATGCAGTGCAGTGGAATAGCCCTGAATATCAGCTAAGGTTATCGAATCAATGGGTTTATTTACAACCCCCAGAAACTTTAATGCTTCGCGGCGATAGTAACGCTGAGTATGGGGTGACTTGCCGTGCAGCCAAAGGTCAAGCAACCCCTCCGTAGGAGTAATTGACGCACTGGAATGAGCGATCGCGTTATTGGGGGTTAAAAAGGAGTGATCGGACATGAAAGAGTGATTACGCGCATACTCCCTCATTCAATCATACTTCTAAAGCACCTTTTGACTCTAGCGAAACTCTAGCGACATAGATTGGGGTACAATGAAGAACAATTGCTTTTTTGGATTGCCTGTATGAGTTCCAGCAAAACTAAATTCAGCTTGCAAGAATTTTTAACTATGCCCGAAAGCGGCGATCGCACCGAACTTATCGATGGAGAAATTATTACTAAAGTGTCCCCTACAAGTCCTCATAGTCGCGCTCAAAAACGCTTGCTTCGGCGGCTCGATGATTGGTGCGAACAGACCAATCTTGGCGAGGTCAATCCAGAGTGGACTGTTACCCTAAAGCGTAACTCTGTTGATTGGGCCCCCGTTCCTGACCTCACTTATATTTCTACGAGTCGAATTCCAGCCGATTGGGATGGACAGGGACCATGCCCAGGTATTCCTGAGCTAGTCATCGAAATTATCTCCCCTGGTCAGTCTTTTGGCGGCATGACAGGTAAAGCAACAGATTATTTACTTGCTGGCGTAAACAGGATATGGGTTGTAGATAATCAAGCACAGTCAGTGACAGTTTTCGGTGGCAGTGATTTTCCTCAAACTTTTTGGATTAACGATACACTTTCTGATGTACTGCTGCCAGAACTTGCGATCGCTCTAACAGATATTTTTGCACCGAGACGACTTCCTAATGCCGAATAACATCCGTCAAAACAAATCAACGATTGAAATTCCTGCCCCCCAGTTTGACGTTTACGAATTTGCAACTCTGTACTGGAATGAGCAAGAGCGAACGGTGAAAGTAGTTAGACGCTGGTTTGATTTGGAGGATAACCAGTGGTGGTACAAAATCCATGATTCTGAGGTGCTTTATCCAGAAAATGCTTTCTCGTTGAGGACTTTTGATGCCGACTAAAATCCAAGATAAATGCAGACAGTGCAGCAAGCTGTCAGTTGAAAGTGCGATCGCGCGTCACGGAACCGAGGGCGATGGCTGTTGGGTAGGAGAACTCTGCCATAAACGCCGCACCTATTACAAAAAACGTGATTTATACAACCGCAACCGCCGCCTTAAGTATCAAGGGGATAAGGAATCGGTGAAGCAATTAGAATCAATTACCATTCCCTCCGTCCCGGCGGTTATTGTCTATTTCTACCGAGGACGTAAGGATGAGCCACTTCATGCCCTGTCAGTGGAACTATGGGTAGGGCAGCAGAGGAGAGCCACACGCGAACCCGTCCATACTTTGGGTTGGAAAGAAGCAAACGTCAGGGAATATATTTTGAGTGCGATCGCTTCCTTTTCTCAGCAGTATGAAGTCAGCATTAGCGGCGTTACGGCAACTGTCGAACTCAAGCCCAGCTTGTGTCCTCTTGAGCCTTGCCCCTTGAAAGTTGAAGAAATAAACTAATGCCTCCAAGCTACAAGCAACTGGAATTAGATTTATGGGGCGATCTTAAAACGGCACTCAAAGAGCCAGAATCCGCCGATATGGAATTACTTTGGCAAGGCTTGGAAGATGCGATCGCCAACCAGGATAGCAATGAGCAATTATTAGTTGCTGGAGATGCGATTTCTCAGATTGTGGAAGTCTTTGTTTTACGCGCCAAGGGTATTTTGGATGGTTTGGAGATAACAGATAACAGTGAGGGACCTGTTTTAGGCGATGACTTTTTATCGGGTTTGATACGACAGTCGATGTCGATGGATTTATCTGACTTGATGGAGGACTTGACTTTTGAGCGTGTTGAATCGAGTCCTGGTTCAGGTTCGGTGGTATCGGTAATTGACCGCAAAGAAGCTAGAAAAATCGCTCGTAAAGCCAGGGCTGCCATGAGGAAAACTTTGAAAGAGTTGGCGGAGAAAGAGAATATCCCTAAGTGGCAACAGGCGATTTCTTGCTGGATTGAGCAGCACCAGGAGCAGAAAGTTTCACTAGAGCAACTACAGCAAGCACTGGGTATGCCACTGGTCGAAGTTTGGCTAGGACTGCTGCATTCGCCTACCTCTTATCAGTGGGATGGTCAGGGGGAGTTTTATCGGGATGCGAGGGATTTTTGGATTGGTAATTGATGAAGCTACACTTGGATACATTTAACAAATACTTTAATTTATTTTGGCAGTCGTTTACTAAATATTGTGGCTTTTAAAAATGCTGTAAACGTTACTATATCCAACTTTACTAATCTGATTGCTATGCTCCAGTTGCATATGGATTAAATCCCTAACCATCTCGTTTTCTCCACCCAGCGATACCCATTTCTATGTTTAAGAATATAAGTTTGTTTAATGAGTGGGATATTAATGAGATATTAAATTGAAAAATCAATTCTGGCAGAAACTTATGGCAACCGAGCAACAAGAGCTTCAATCTCTTTTTGATACCTCAGATAGCGACCAAGACGGCAAAGTCTCTATTAATGAGCTTTTTTTAAGTCCTAGCTTAAGTGCAATTATCTCATCTCCAAACAGGTATCAGTTTCAATATTCAGTAGTGAATCACCTTTTTTTATAGCCACTGCCTTCTTTTGACTAAAATATGAGGAATAGTAGCTTGTTAAAAATTGACAATATACGCAGTCGATTTAATGACTTAAAAAACAGAAAAATTCTGCCACAGCAAGTGGAGGAAATGCGCCAGGGGTTAGTAGAAGAATCAAGCATAAGTATTACTTACCTTGTGTTGATTCTAGGTTCTTGTATAATTGCTACATTGGGACTGCTTTCTAATAGCGTAGCTGTAATCATTGGTGCGATGATTATTGCTCCGTTAATGTTGCCAATTCGCGGGGTAGCATTTGGAGCATTAGAAGGCAATGTTATCCTTTTTCGTAAAGGTTTAACAGCAATATTGGTAGGAACTTTTCTGGCAATTACCTTAGCTTTGCTTATTGGTTATTTAGTAAGCCTTCCCGTGTTTGGTAGCGAAGTTATTAGCCGTTCAAAGCCCACTTTACTAGATTTAGGAATAGCGATTGCCGCCGGGGGAATTAGTGGTTTTGCTAAAGTACAGCCTAAGATTTCGGAAAGTTTAGCCGGAACTGCGATCGCCGTTGCTTTGATGCCACCAATTTGTGTTGTTGGCTTGGGTTTAGCTCAAGCTGATTGGTCGCTTAGTTTCGGCGCAACTCTCCTTTATTTGACCAATTTGCTGGGAATTACTCTGTCTTGTATGCTGACGTTTCTGATCGCGGGTTGCACTTCCGGTAAGCGCGCGCATAAAGCCCTTTTTTGGACGCTAGGTTTTACTGCTATACTCCTCGTTCCTCTAGGTGTAGGCTTTTTTCAATTAATTAGACAAGCTCAACTTGAAGCCAGTCTAAAACAAGCATTACTGAATCGAACTGTTACTTTGCAGAGGATGGTATTACTTAATAGTGATGTCAATTGGTTAACTAACCCGCCCCAAGTTCGTTTGAATGTTCGCACCAAAGAAGCTGTAACCCCAAGACAAGTGATGCTTTTAGAAGAATTTTTAGAAAAAGAAATAGGTCAAACATTTACTTTAATTTTTGAAGTTGGTCAAATTGAAGAAATTAGAAGAGAATCTCCAGATAGTTCTAACTTTTAATAGATATTTTAAATTTAGTAATTTCGATCTAGCTGATGTAAGATGGAAGCGTATATTGCTGTATCTAGCACATTACTAGATTTTGAAAGCCCACTGGCAAGATCAGCAGTTAGTTGATTCAGGACTAACGCGGCAGGAACTGGCTCAAATTTTCCACATTTTGTGCAGGTCTGGTAGCAGTTTTACCACAAGCGCATTGCATATCCTAAATAATCACGTTGTTTGCAGCAAAACTGGTTTTAGTGGAACTTGATCCGGTAAAAGTAAGATTTTTGAGTGGCTCTGGCTCAGTGTCGGCACAGGGGAGGATGAAGATTTATCTAGTAAACAAGTGATGCGATCGCCCACCTGCCACAGTTCATCGACTAGCAGGATTTGCAACTGCTGGTCACGCTCGACCAAAAGCGGTAGCCAACTGCCTGCGGCAATACAAGCTTGCAACTCAGACTGCTGGGCGGCAAAGTTTTCCAGTTGCAACACAACCTCAACGAGTTGCACGTTGTTTGCAGCAAAAGACTGATTCCACTGATTGAGGGAAACTTGAGCAGCAAACGCAATCCGAATTCCCGTTGCCGCAACGCTTGAATTATCTCTACTGTTCAATGGCGGCTGAGATAACATCGCAACGATGTCTGGGCGAAACAATTCTACGGCTCGTTGCGCCAAGATGCCGTTGAGTTCTGGATTGTTAGTCAGCGCCAAAAAGGTGTTCAATGATGCGATCCCTTCTGCTTCTAGTTCCTCTAAATCTAAGTATTTGCTGATTACAGGAATGTCATCTAGCTGAACTGGATTAGCATCATCAGCATTGAGGTCAATCAATGCCACTGTTTCTCCTTTCTGTTGAAGTAACTGGGCTAGCAGTTGACTCAACTGAGTATTCCCCACGATCGCAGTTCTGACCTGCCTTGTCTGCAATCCTAGCCACCGGGCAACCCAGCCTGCGGTAAGTCCTTGAATCAAAACTGTCATTAGGATGGTGAGAAAGACGAGCGCTTTCATTGCCTCACCTCCTACGATGCCTGCTTCTGTGAGGGAAAGTGCAGATAAGGATGCCATTGATGCGGCGACAATACCACGGGGGGCAATCCAAGACAAAAAGAATTGCTGTTTCCAGCTAAAGCCCCGATTCCAAGTTGATAGCAGAATGTTGATGGGGCGCACAATGAGCATTAGTGTTAGCACCGTCAGGACGCTTCCCCAACCTAAATCAAAGATGTTGGTGATCGACAAATCAGCCGCTAACAAAACAAACAGTACCGAATTTGCCAGAATTCCCAACTGTTCATTAAACTGCCGGATCAAACGTTCTTCGGGAATTGCAGATGCCCGCAAGATCATACCCATCAAAACAGCAACTAATAGCCCTGATTCGCTTCGTAGGGCTTGTGCTAGACTGAAAGCCCCCCACACTGCCGCGAGTACGACTAGATTTTTCAATTCTTGCGGCAAAGATTTGGATTGTCTTAGCAACAAGCTTAGTAAGCCGCCCCCAACCAGTCCAATCGCCGTGCCAATCCCTAGCCTCAGCCCCAATCCTTTCAGCAGCAGCAAGGGTATCGCCGTTCCAACCAGAACTAAAGGCACCTCATGCCGACTCAAAACAATCGTGAGGGTAATCACTGCCACGATCGCCCCAATCGGATCAATTAGAATCCCTTCGCCTTCTAATAGCGTTGCGACCCTCTGTTCAACCCCAACCAACTTCAGCAAGGGTGTCACAACCGTTGGACCTGTGACAACCACTAAAGAGGCGTAGAGAAAGGCGATTGCCCAGGGAAACTTGCTCAACGTATGGGCAGCGATCGCCCCGCCGGATAACGTGATCAGCACCCCAATGGTGACGAGATTGCGGAGGCTAACTGAGACGCTGCTAAGATCGCGAATCTGTAAGTTTAGCCCTCCCTCAAATAAAATTAAGGAGATCGCTAGAGAGACAATGACTTCTAAGCCGCTACCTAGAAACGATGGCTCTAGTAAACCTAGACCACTAGAGCCTAGAACAATGCCAAACAGCAGCAGCAAAATAATACTGGGGATCTGAAGCCATCTGGCTAAAACCTGACCACCAATACCAACCACTACGGTTGTACTAATCAGAACCATAATCGGTAAGGAATCTTCCATTTAAGTCAATTTGTTAAAGTAAGCTGATCTAAGGAGACTAAGGCGATCATAGCTAGGTTATGCTAATTTTGTTTTGAAGTTCTAAGGCATTATGGGCTTTATGGGAGGTCGTGCTTAAATGTCTCACTAAAGCTTTAGCTGCAAGAACAACTGTCGAATATCTGTCTGGTGAGGGTTAAAAATTTGAAAAAAATTAGCGTCTTATATTTAACCGTTCATATTTTTTAGAAGGTACACAACTTTAATTCATTTAAGTGGTAAGTTACGGGCGAAGTAACGTATTGGAGACAATCGCTGATGAATGTCCGTTTTCAAGATACTTCAGTCTTCGGTGTGACAATACTTATGATTGGGCTGGCAGCGAGCGCAATTTCGTGCAATCAGAAAAAAGTAGCTTGGTATCTGCTTTAGATTTGGCAGTTTCTAACCTATTTGGTTCCAATATTTTTAACATCGCAATTTTGGGTATCTGCGATCTGGTGTATCCAGGCAATCTGTGGGCAAATATCTCTGGGGTGCATATTTTCACCGCAGTAGTAGCAATGGTAATGACTTCAGTTGCCGTTGTTGGGTTAATTTACCGCGCTGCTCGCCCTACAAGAATATACATTACTTGGGATGGACTGGCGCTGATATCACTCTACATGGGTGGGATGTATGTTATTTACCGTAGCTAACAGGGGAGTCAAAAGTTGGAGCAAATTTTAAGTTTTATTAGCTTTAATACCGAAATTGGGCTAAAAATATTAATTACTATAGCCTTCCTAATTGTACTTTGGCTGCTGCGTCGTATAGCTAATGCTTTGATTGGAGAATCGCTACGAGATCGCTACAACGGGCGGACTTGGTTCTGGGCGGGGCAAGGGTTAAACTTATTCATCGCCGTACTTTTGATATTGGGGCTGCTAAAAATTTGGTTTGACAATCCCAATCGACTCGCTACGGCGATCGGATTAGTAACAGCAGGTGTAGCTTTTGCTCTACAAAAAGTAATTACGGCGGTCGCGGGTTACTTTTTGATTCTGCGGAGTAATATTTTTAGCGTCGGCGATCGCATTACTATGGGTGGTGTGCGCGGCGATGTGATTGCGCTAGGTTTTACCCATACCAAAATTATGGAAATGGGACAGCCCGTTTCACTGCAAGATCCGATTTCCCCTAGTTGGGTCAAAAGCCGTCAATTTACTGGCAGAATTGTTACTGTCACCAATGACAAGATTTTTGAGCAGCCAGTTTACAACTATACCCAAGATTTTCCTTATCTTTGGGAGGAAATCAGCATTCCCATTTCTTACAGCGCCGATCGCGAAGTCGCCGAACAAATTTTGTTAGAATGCGCTACTCGTCATACGGAAAATATTAATCAGATGAGTCAAGAATCATTGCGGGTGATGCGAGATCGTTATTTTCTCCATGCCGCCGATTTGACACCAAAGGTCTATTATCGGATTACTAACAACTGGCTAGAACTGACTGTCCGCTTTGTCGTTAGAGAACATGGAATTCGCGATCTCAAAGATACTATCAGCCGCGACTTGCTCAAAGGTTTCGATGCAGTTGGAATTAGAATCGCGACGACGACTTATAATATTGTCGGATTTCCGCCACTCCCAATTGAAAATGGTGTTGATAATTTAAAAAATAATTCTCAGCATTAGTCCGCTTCAAGCGTTTAGATAAAATATTGTTTGAATTTGAACGTCATCAACCTGATATAGGCTGTGTCCCAAGCATTGAAAATTATATTTTTCTGCTATTTAGGAATTATACTTTCCTAACTGTAGGTAGGTTTTAACTCGGCGTTTATCCATTAAAGTTAACGTCATTTTATCAGTGTAAATAAAATTTTGATACTTATGAAGATACACCTATAGAAGTGTAAAAGTCACCCTTTTAAGGTTTAAGGTTCAAAATATAAATGATAGGCATTAGGCGACGGCTATGAATATTCAGTCAGCAATAACAGCAGCATGGAATAAGATTGGGGGAATGATAAATGGACTGATTATTGCGCTACCAAACATTGTATTGGCGCTTGTTGTTTTCATCCTATTTTTCTTCGCCGCTCGATGGCTAAAGTTATTAGTAAAACGCATCACCCGTAGGCATCGGCAAGCAAGAAATCTAGGTATGGTGCTGGGGCGATTGGCTCAAGGAGTCGTTATTTTGATTGGTTTGTTCGTCGCGCTATCAATTATTATCCCAACATTTAAAGCAGGAGATTTAATCCAACTGCTGGGTATTAGTGGGGTAGCAATTGGTTTCGCTTTTCGCGATATTTTGCAAAACTTTCTAGCAGGTATCCTGATTTTATTAACTGAACCTTTCCAGATTGACGACCAAATCGTTTTTAAGGACTTTGAGGGAACAGTAGAAAATATTCAAACACGGGCAACAACAATCAAAACCTACGATGGTCGCCGGATCGTTATTCCCAACTCCGAATTATTTACAAATTCGGTAACTGTTAATACTGCCTATGATAGTCGTCGGATGGAATACGATTTTGGCATCGGTTATGGTGACGATGTTGAAGAAGCAAAGCGGTTGATGCTAGAAACAATTGATAGCATAGATGATATTTTGAAAGATCCCGCTCCCGATGTTTTGTTGCTGGAACTAGGTGAAAGTAGCGTCAACATCCGCGCTCGTTGGTGGATTAAGCCCCCCAGAAGGATAGACGATCTCAAGTCGCGGGACAAGGTAATTTCTGCCATCAAGCAAAAGCTCTATGTGGAAAATGGTATCGACTTGCCTTATCCTACCAGGCAAATTTTATTCCATGACCAAACAGAAGAAACAGATGGCGATCGCGCTCGTCAACGCGAAGGTTGGCCCGCAGGCAATAAAAAAGTACCATTATCACGCAGTATTAGCGGTTCACTCAAGAAGCTAGCTGAAAAGAGTGCCTCGAAAAACGGTAGTGACAGTGATAGCCAAAATCTAACTACGGGCGATCGCAAATGAAAAACGTTAAAATCACTAAACTTTGGGACTCGCTCCAATCGAGCTATTTGTTCGTACCAGCACTTATTGTGGTAAGCGCGATCGCCCTAGCTGTTATGATGTTGACGCTCGACCGACAGGGCAATTATGGAGTCTTAAAAAACTGGGGCTGGATTTACACTGGCAGCACCGACGGTGCGCGGGCAATGCTTGCTGCCATCGTTAGTTCGACGATTACTGTTGCGGGTACTGTTTTCTCAATTACAATTGTGGCGCTCCAACTAGCTGCTTCCAATTTTGGTCCCCGCTTACTGCGTAACTTTATGAAGGACGTTAGTAATCAAGTGGTACTGGGGACATTTATTGGCACGTTTATCTACTGCTTGCTTGTTCTGCGGACAGTACGGGGAGACGGAGATGATTACAACTCCTTTATCCCTCAACTCTCGGTGACGGTAGCCTTAGCGTTAGCGATCGTTAGTATTAGTTTGCTAATCTACTTTATCCATCACGCCTCCACTATAATTCAAGCATCTCACATTATTAGTGAAGTCAGTGCCGAGCTTGACCGCGCTACAGATCGATTATTTCCTGAAAAAATCGGACGAGGCTTATCCCAATCAGGACGGCAAGTGGCAGAAATTCCAGCGAATTTTGACGAAGATGCTTACCCGATTAAGGCAACTAAGAGCGGTTATCTACAAGTAATTGATGATGAGAAGTTAATGCAGATTACCTCCCAGCAAGAGTTGATAGTGCGCCTAGAATTTCGACCAGGCAAGTTTATCGTCAAAGGTAGCGAGTTAATGATGGTTTATCCTGGCGGACGGGTAAATCAAAAATTTGCCAAAAAGTTTCGAGATGTCTTTATTCTGGGTACAGAACGCACCGAACAACAGGATATAGAGTTTCCCATCCATCAGTTAGTTGAAGTTGCCCTGCGGGCAATTTCTCCGGGAATTAACGATCCATTTACTGCAATTCGGTGTATCGACAGATTGAGTGCGGGATTATCTTACCTCGCAGGGCGGGATTTTCCTTCCCCTTATCGCTACGATGACTTGGGCAACCTGCGGATTATTACCCAGCCAGTGACGTTTGTAGGGCTAATTAATGCTGCCTTTAACCAAATTCGACAATATAGTAATTCTGATGTGGCTGTAACTATTCGTCTACTGGAGGCAATCACAACTATTGCTCGTTATACTCAAAACCCGAAAGACCGCGAGGCGCTACGCCGCCATGCCGAAATGATTCAACGGGACAGTAACGACGCAGTTTCTGAAGAATGGGACAAAAAAGATATTGAAAAGCAATATCAGGCAGTTTTGAAAGCTCTTTAGATGGCAATCGAGTGATCGCGGAAAAATCCTCTCATCGGTATCGGTGTTATTCAAACTAACCCAACTTTAATGTTGTTACTGTGTAATCGAAAAGTGCAAGCAATAGAGTTTAACCTTGCTACTAAATCCTTCGCTAAAATTGTTTCCTGGGAGAGAAATAAATATAACTTTTGTCTATTAGGGCAATGCTTATTAGTTAAAATCTCATACTAGGAAAAAATAAAATGTCTATTATTTCTCCTAACCCTAGACCCGATCCAGTTAAGATTGTTAACATTAAAAATCTATTTAGTCTACTGAAGCCAGCGAAACACATTTCAATTTCAGCTAAAAATACAGTTCCCAAGGGCAACAAAATAAGTTTTAAAAATATTGACCAAGTTGTTGCTAAAGCTACTAATATAGTTATAACTAAACTTACAATTAAAACTGTAACGAGCTTTTGAGAAATAAATTCAACCAACCGCTCTAACCAATAGCTACTGTTCCAACCCACTGCTAATGCGAAAACTATTATAAAAGCTCCAACAAGCCAAACAATATGATGAGCAGATAGATACCATCCCAGTACCGTATAAGTTAGCCAGAGTAACACTAAAGGCAGTAAGGGAACTTTATTAAAGGTTTTAACATTCATAGATAAAGCAAAAACAAAATTAATTATATAGAAAAGCAACTAGATCAATTATAACTTAATCTTATCCATGCTTGAAGCAGAAACAAGCTACTTATTATCATTATTTTGGGTTTGGATCGGGTCTCCACTTAATTTTTGCAAAAGATATCATGCTCTGTTTATAACTAGCAATTAAAATCTATCTCAAGGCAAGTTCAAATAAAACCAGAACCAAAAAATTGGCTGAAAATATAATCTAGTTTTTGCGCGTCAGAAAAGATGACTGACATAGTTATCGGTTTGGCTTAAATTAATAGCAGATTAAGCGCTACCCTTAAATGTTGTTTAGCAAAACTCTTACTCCTAAAGAATCTAATAGCTAACTGCTATTTTTTAAAAGTGATCATATCTCTAGGTAGTCGTCCTCTAGCAATGGTCTGATTATAATCAATCTTTAAAGTTCACTAAGGTTTAGAGTATGGTACTTGAATCAGCAATAGGCGAAGTAGCAATTGAAACAAACTTAAAGCAGTTTCTTTTGGTACTGGCAGTCTCTTTAAGCGTAGCAACGCTGCCACAAATATTTAGCTGGTTTCGCCAAATTCCTTACACCTTACTACTTGTAATTGTCGGCTTAGGGTTGGCGTTTGTTGATGTTCGCCTAGTAGAACTTTCCCCCAGCTTAATCCTATCAATTTTTCTGCCACCGTTACTATTTGAAGCTGCCTGGAATGTGAAATGGTCGGACTTGAAGCAAAGCTTAGTACCGATTTGCCTCTACGCCGTTGTGGGAGTCGTTGTTTCGATTGTGGGGATGGCACTTAGTCTAAATCAACTGGCAGGACTATCACTAACTACGGCTTTACTCGTAGGAGCTATTTTATCTGCGACCGATCCAGTTTCGGTCACAGCTTTGTTTCGAGAATTGGGTGTAGGTAGTCGTCTGACTACACTAATGGAAGGTGAAAGCTTATTTAACGACGGGATGGCGGTGGTTGCCTTTGGTTTTTTGGTGGCACTACCTTTAGGAAAGGCTGAATTAGCATTTCAACCAATTGTGGGGCAATTGTTGACCGTTATAGGAATTGGCGTAGCAATGGGGAGCTTAATTGGATATGGCATCTCCTACTTTACGCAAAGATTTGATTTGCCCTTGGTGGAACAGTCGTTAACGTTAGTTGCTGCTTACGGTACTTACTTAATTATTGAAGATTTAGGTGGTTCTGGAGTAATTGGGGTGGTGACCACGAGTTTGATACTAGGTAACTTTGGTTCTCGCATCGGCATGAATCCCCGCACTCGGATTATTGTCAGCGAGTTCTGGGAATTTCTAGCGTTTTTCGTCAACTCGATTATGTTTCTGCTCATTGGGGACCAAGTTCATTTTTCCACACTGGGAGACAACATAGTAATTATTAGCGTGACAGTTATAGCAATGATTTTGATGCGGGCGATCTCTATTTATACCCTCAGCAGTATCAGCAATTACTTTGTCAAACCTGAAATTGGGTTATCCGAGCAAACTATACTTTGGTGGGGAGGTTTGCGCGGTTCTGTTTCTATTGCCTTGGCATTGAGCGTACCCGTTTGTTAAATGTCAAGTGTTTTAACGTGTCGCGACAGAGTATTGTCGGTTAGTTGACGCGAAAAGGAAGTTCAGATCGAAACGACAACTACAGATCGCTTGCGAATAGAAACATAAAAAATAGCTCGGTTAGGATGATTGAGAATTATTCGAGCGATTAGTAGCAGCCTGACGACGGTAGCTGTCAGACTTAATCTCAAAGATCGTGCCATGATGAACTAAGCGGTCTACAGCAGCAACCGTCATCATTGAATCGGAAAAAATCGTATCCCACTGACTGAAAGGCTGATTAGCAGTGATGAGAAGACTTTTGCGCTCATAGCGATGAGCAATCAACTCAAACAAGACCGAAGTTTCCGCCTCAGACTTTTTGACATAGCCCAGATCGTCAAGCACCAGCAAGTCGAAGCGGTCGAGCTTTCTGAGTAAAGCTGGCAGTTGCAATTGCAGTTTAGCGTGCTGCAACTCTTGGACTAGAGCATTAGCCGCAAAGAACTTAGCCCGCTTGCCCAACTCCACCATCCGACGAGTTAAACCAGCAGCCAGATGAGTCTTCCCTACTCCAGAGGGACCAAAAATTAGACAATTTCCAGCCCGCTCCAACCAAGCAGGATCTTCAGCCAACTGCATTAGCGGTGCAGGATTGAACTGAGGGCAATGCCTAAAATCAAAGTTGGAAAAACTTTTTGCGGTGGGAAGTTGAGCTTCGGCGAGGGTCCGTTGCAACCGGAGCGCGTTGCGGCGATGTGTTTCTTGTTCGCATAATGCTAGTAAGAATTTGGCATAAGACCATTGCTCCTGTATAGCCTGGTGTTCCAATGATTCCCAGTGAGCGAGCATATGAGTCAGTTTGAGTTGCTTGAGGTAAAGAATTAGCTGCTGGTGAGGACTGGGGGCTATTATTGGGGAAATCGGACTGGGGATTATGCCCGTGGGGTTTGGACTCAATGAGTTGGTCATAGCTAGAGAGATCGTGTTGTGTAACGGTCAATTGTGGAAAACTTTCAAGACAATGCTGCCGAAATTGCTGTTGGAGTCTTTTTAGAGTTAGGGTTTGAGCTTTTAATTCTCGTTCTAAATAGTCAGCGACAGCCGCTTCTTGGTTTTGGATGGCGGCAATATACAGGGCTTCGACCATCAACACGGCTGCCGTATCTAAATCAAATTGAGCAGTCAATTCTAACCATCGTTCTCGAAATGCTGGAGTGGGTAGTAAGTCTTGTTGCCAGGTGCAGTAAATAAAGGCTCTGGGCTTGCGGCGCAAACCTTCAATTATATGTCTGTAGTTAATGCACCGCCCCCGTCGTTTATCGGGATCAGTCACCCGCAGTCGTGGTAGCTCGACTACTAATTGCGTACCCAAATAGCCTAAAATTCGGTCGTGATAAAGGTGTAATTCTAATTGTCGTCCAATCAATCGGGATGGCACTGTATAAAGAATGCACCGAACTTCAACCGTGCTTCTGGTGCTGACGCAAGCGGTTAAAATTTCATAGTCAGGAATGCGATATTTTGGTAATGATTGGAGATGGGGTTTTTCCTGCTCATACTTCTGTTGACACCGCTGATTGAGTTTGGCAACCGCGCCTTCAATCAGTAATCGATATTTCTCCAGGCTTTGGAAATCATTACTACCACGCAAGTAAATTGCTTGTTTAATCCGATTTTTGAGATGCCCGTGGGGAGATTCAATTGCCCCATTTTCATGGGCAACGCTTGTATTGTTGCGGGTTGGCTGCATTCGGTAATGGTCGCACAGATCATCGTACAGACGGGTTAAGGATTTGTTTCCTCCTAGATTTCGATATGCTGCGCTTAGACTATCTGTCCGATGTTGTTTGGGTACTCCACCACATGCTGTGAGTGCATTTTGCAATCCTTCAGCGAGGGCGATGAAGCTTTCTCCGCCTTGAATAATTTGGGCATATTGCCAGCCGCTATAAGCCAGTCGATAGTGATAGAGCAAATGCTCAAACGGCTTGCCAGCAATGGTTATCTCCATCCCTTTGAGTTGGGTAAAGTCGGATAGTCCCATCATGCCTGGTTCATGGCGCAACTCAAACATTACTTCTGGACTTGGCCCATGTAGAGCTTTCCAAGTTTGAACTCGTCGTTGAATCGTTCGCAGGACTTGGGTATATTTGCCTGGATAAGTGTCTTGTAGATATTCAAACAGGGTCATCGGTTTGAGCCGAGGTTCCTTTTTGAGCATTGGCTCTAGTTCTTTGTCCCATACCTCCCCTAATGGATCTTGGGTGCTGCTATGACTTTTGACTTTACCACGATTGGGTTGATGTTGCCCGGCTTCAATGCGTTGACCCGTTCGCTCGGATATTTCAGCGATGCACGCTGCGTTGGCTTGTGTTAAGCCAATTTCTCTTGCGTTCATATACGCTCTTTTTTGGTATAAATGGATAGTTTTTCTTGACACTAGACTTTTTCTCTTTGCGGGGAGATTTTCTAGTGTCTTTCTTTTTGGTTGACTTTGATTCTACTTTTGGTTCATTCAGCGTCCATCTTACAAAATCGCTTCTTTGTCTCACCTACCCGCCAATACCCTGTCATAACCCGCCATTAACAGTGTCGTCTAATACCCGTTGCCCTACCAGAGCGAGATAAGATTATTGCTACAGTGTTCGGCGTGGTTCTGTTTACTCTGCTATTTCAGGGATTAACTATCAAACCTTTAGTACAAAAGCTAAGATTAACGGGCGATCAGCCCTTACGCCAGCAGTATATGGAATTTGTAGCGCGTCAAGTTGCCCTTGAGCGCGTTTTACAACATCTGAAAACAAACCATCGTCCAGGTGTAGAGCCAGAATTTTACCGTTATCAAGAAGCATTGCTTAAAGACGGTATCGAAGATATCCAATTAGAAATTAACCAGTTACAACAGGAATACCCTAATCTCCAAAGCTTTATAACAGACCAATTGCGGGAAGAACTACTGGCAATTGAAGCAAATACCTACGCTGAATTTGTCAAAGCAGGACGGTTGAGTAAAGAGCTATCTCCTTTGCTATCAGAATTACTACACACTGGCAATGAGAAAGTCAGTTAAGTAACTACAAACTACTCCATGAAATCAAGCAATCGTTCTAACGTCATTTTCTCATTACATTTATAGTAGTCGCCAGTTCAATCAAGATGTAAAATAGGGGGTAATTAAACAGTAGTGCGATCTCGCGCGAACCAAACCTTCTTGAGGAAGCAATTGTTTTGGTTCGCTGGCTCGATCTCGTTTCCTCATCTAAATAAATATCCTGCGAAAAAACTTTAAATATTTACGGTTCTAATTTCCGCTCGGATAGCGTCTGAATCTCATAACGTAAAGCTTTAATATCAGCGTGCAGTAGTTCTAGAGATTTAGCCCCGGCTATTTCCGCTTCTTCGTCATCCGCATCGCGACCGACAAAAAATGTAGTGATCGCTGCTGTTAAGTAACCAAATACGGCAAAAGCATACAACGATAGGCAAAAGCAAAGCACTTGCCCTTCTGGCAGCAATTCTCATTATGGAAAATCAACTGGAGTTGGGAGGGACTGCCAACTCTAGTCCTTCAATCATGAAGGTGAGCAAATGATCCCAATTCTCGAACAATAAATAGCGCGTCAAGGCACGCAGATCGTCAAAGAACGTCTTGCGGGTGGGCAAATGTTGACGCAACAAGCGGTACTTGTGATCGAGTAATTCCAGCAGCGTATGAAATAGGAGCGACAGGAGGTTGAAGGTTGCCAGCAGCGAAGCGAGGTGCTGTTTGCCATGTCCGAAATTGTGTTCCAGGTTGTAGCCCTTGGTTTTCAGCGTGTTGTTGTTTTCGTTTTCCACCTTCCACCGGGTGCGCCCCGATTGCACAATCGCTGCCACGGTTTGGTCGGTGATCCAGTGGTCTGTAGCAAAGGCATTTTTATAGAGTTGCTTGCCATCGGCACGGGTGACGGTGATTTCACACCAATTAACCAGCAGTGCATCGTCATCGTCGCGCAAGGCCACTTGATTGAGGTAGCGGTAAGTATAAATTTCCTCAGTTTTGCCCGTCCACCGTTTGCAGACGACTGTGGGTAAGACGATGCCGTCCAAATGCTCATACAGGGTTTGGTGCGAGTTAGGACGGCAGACCAAAATGAAGTGGAACGATTCGCGCCGCAAGGCTTCACAGAACGGCTCGTGACAATAGAGGTCATCGCCTAAGACCGTGATTCGCTGCGCCCGATACTTCTGGGCGTGAGTCGTCAACCAGCGTTTTGCCGCTGCGATCTCACAATCCTGCTTGTCGTGTCCATCTTGCGGCACGATGAACTCCGGCGCTAAGGGCAACACCGTCGAGCGTCCTGGACTAACGATGACCGGAGTAACGGCAGCATGAAAGTATCGCACTGTCCCATCTTTGGCAGTCTGCGTTGAACAATGGGGACACGCAATCGTGTGGGAACTGAAGTACTCCACCCCATCCATTGCCACTAGCAGCGTGTCATCAAACGCCCGCATCTCGCTCAAGCGTCCTGCTTCGTCCAACAAGAGCAAAATTTCCTCAAACACCGGAAACACGCACTGCGGTTCGACCCCATCAAGCAGATCCCGAATTTGGTTGTCGCACGGGATTTGATGCACCCCAAACAAGCTCTGGGCGTTGCTTCTTCCTTTCGTGTCTGTCATCGTCCGTTGATACGATAAGAACGAGGGACTTTGCGTAAAAAACACACCCAAAGCGCTCAATGCCGCATCTTCCATGCCATAGCGCCTGTTTTTCCCCGTGCGCTTGTCTGGTAACGTTTGCAGCACCTCGTGAAAGAACCTGATGATACCGTCGAACTTGCTCTTGGGGGTCAACGTCTTCGACTCGGTGAGCTTTTGACTCTCTTACCTTACCCCGTTCTCACCGCCCTGAATAGTCAAAAGTCATAATGAGAATTGCTGCCCTTCTGGAGTCCTAGGCCAGTATTCCGAACCCATTGTCGTCATCAGCATCGCCGTCCACCACAGTGCCGTGCCGTAGTTATTTAGACCACGCCCATCAGGAATATTGCTCTCAAACGCATACATCCCGGCGGCTCCAACTAGGGTAATGACTAAGGTTGTGGTTACAACGTAGCCGAAGCCGCGACGACCTAAACTAGCACTAATTGCCCGCATCCCCCGATTTGTGCGTGTAATTACTCGTAGTAACCTGATACCACGAACTGCCCGTGCCGTATTTAGCACCCGCAAAACGCGCCCAAACCTAAACAGGCGCAGCGCTGGTAGTGGTAAGGAAATAACTGTTAGCCAATTGCGTTGAAGATAAGTAAGCTTATGTGGAGCTAAGGTAAATTCGAGGATAAAGTCAAGAATAAAAATTATCCAAATAACCGTGCCACTTGCTTGGAGTAAAGGATTCAAGCCCCAGATTAACTCAACAACAAATAGCGCCAACCACACGAAACCTAGCACGAGCATTGGGGTTTCCAGCCAGTCTTCCAACTGTTGCAGGATTTCCTGCCGTTCTCGATTAAGTATCTGTTTTTCTGCGGTTTTCATTTAGTAATGGTTTTTTAGCAATCGTAGCTTCTGCGAGGTTATTTCTTCAAACGGCGTTACCCAATTGGTAATAGGTAATGGAAGAAAAATTCATCACACTTTCAGCAAAGTCCTTCAAACAAGTTCGATGGCACTACGATTAACGATCACTCATTTTGGAATATTATCGTCGTGAAGATGCATCGCGGGTTCGTATTCCAAATAAACCAATGCAGACCTCCAATCTAGGATAGCTGTAACAGTTCTAGAGAAGCTGATACCATACCTACCGCCGACAATATGAAGGATAGACGATAAATCTGAAGAATTTGGAAAGTGTGCCATCTCAATCTAACCATTCAAGTAAACCAAGCGAAGTAGTACCCCCTACCAAATGAGCGCCAATTAAATTTACATTTGCCAGCACTACAAAAATATCTAACGAACGAATCACATTTTCTGGTCTATAAACTGCTACCCCTTGAGGTATTGCTAATGAGCGTGCTAGTAATGCGATCACCGTTGTTTCAGATGCTAAAAACGCTAATAATAGCCCTACGGCGCTAATGATTAACCCAATTTGCAATACTCGAACTATGTCTTCTCTTTTCGGGTGGGTTTCTACATCTGGTGTTTGCAAGCGCCGGGCTAAACGTCTATAACGAAAAGCCAAATAAATTCTCACAGCAAGCAATAAAATTCCTACAATTCCTAAAAAGATGCCCAATCCAATCGCAGGATTAGTTGCTTGTGTGGCAGAGTTACGACTAAAAATAGCTAACAACAAAACTATTCCCGAAAAACCACCTAGCGCTAACTGCATCCAAAAACTAAATCGGCTGACTACACGAAAAATAGCAGCAAATTTTTGTTTAGTTGGAGCAGGTAAATAGGAATTTAATTTATTTGATGTATTCATAGCTGTTAAATGAGTGATGAGATGATTCTTACTACTTCAATTAGAGGTAGTAAAAGGTAATTGTTCTGGTCTAATTGTGAGAGTTTAAGTTGAACCGTCCCTCTGTACTTGGATAGGGATTGTATTACCTAAAGGTGTTACTTCTACTTGGTCTTGTACTTGCTCGGCATTTTGAATTATTACTCCTTTAATCTGAGTAATAATGTCACCTGGACGTAAGCCAGCCTTTGCTGCTGGAGAGTTACGCGCTACATCCACAATCAAAATTCCTTCATTTCAGTTAACTTTAAAACCAAGGTTACTTTGATTGATTTACTATCGTAAATCAGCAGTCAATTCAATCAGTCGAACCCCTAAATAAGGATGTTCAACACTCCGGTAATGGAGTTTGAGAACCGCTCTGCCGTTTATTAAGCTTTACAGCGCGCGAAGTCTGTCGGGATGATGAAATCATCCGACGAGCTTCGCATGAAAGTAGGCAAAGCTGATTTCTCTGACTACTTAATTGGTGCAATTGCTCATCAAGCTGGGTGTTCTACTACCTATTCTTTTGACCATAAGCTGATTGGTGAGAAAGGCTTCCAGTATCAACGCATTTCCGACAATACAATAGATAGCGACCGGGTAAAAAGTTGATTCCTTTATGACCAAGCTTCCCCCACGCAAACCTCCTAACGCATCTCGCCGCGAACGCGAATTCCTCTACCTTCATGAAGTCGATGCTCTGATTGCTGCCACAAGACAAACCCGCGCCCCCATCCGCAACCAAGCTCTAGTTATGCTCCTGTTATGTATTACACAATATACACAACGGTCGCACAGCCTAGCTTTTTATGTCGTATTTATTTTCTATAACGATTTCATTTCCTCTTGTGCATTTTTCCATGTCATTGTAGTATAAGGCGCACCAAAGGTATCAGGTCGGTCAATTTTTACCATTGGTTGATGATAGGAGTCTAGGCTTAAGTAGTTGGCAGGAATATCTAGAACAAAGCCGAATTCAACCGCTTGGGCATACCAGTGTTCAAAACCTTCTGGATAACGAGATTTTTCTTGTTGCTGAAGGCTCTGGCTGGTCGTCCATTCTTGTTCAATAGCACGGGCTAACCAACCACCAGGGTTTTTAATATCTGCTCGTTGCAGTTGGTCAATCAATGCTGCTATCGCGGCTAAAACTGTTTCCTCGTCGCGTTGCTTAATTTTCTTACTCAAAGTGGCATTAACAGAAATACCTAACTTATCTAATTGGGCCTGCTTGACTGACAAAACTAAGAAGCTGGAATGCGGCTGAGAACAACGAATTCACGCATAAACTCGTTCTCCTGTTGACGCTTAGAAGCAAAGGCAGGTTCGGGGTCAGGCAGACTGGAGAGGCATGGATAAATCTGAATTTCCCACTGACGAGTCAGGGCAAGACGAATCCAGTTCCAACCCAGCCTGAGATAACTCATGCCACGATTCCAGTGAGTATCGACGAATCGACGCTTTCCAGAGGTCACAACTTGCGTCCCTTGTAAAACTAAAAATAGCGTGGTCAGAGCAATGACCCCACACAGTTGCGTGAGGGCAAACTTGTCTCGCAACCGAGAGGCTTCGAGATTAAAGCCGTTCGATTTCAAATCCAAAAATGATTCTTCCACTTGAAACCTCAAGCGATATTGGGCAAAGGTCTGAAGAGTCGTCGGTTCATCGCTGACAATCACCCAATCTTCGCCACTTTGGCGGTCATGGGCAAAGGCTAAATAGACATCCCCGTAAGGTCTGGTCTTACCAATGGCAATAGCTGGCGTGAAATAGGCTTGACCGGGTGGAAGAGAAACGGATGCAACCTTGCGCCATTGACCGTCCAGTTGAAACTGAAAGGAACGTTTAATCCGAATCCGAAAGTGCCACTGCAAGGTTTCTCGGAGGTATTTCATGAACTTGCCATCGGCAAACCCTCTGTCTGCCAAGACAACGACCTCTACTTCTGCCGGAACGATCCGTGCAGCTTGTCGCAACACCCGTTGAATTGCCCACAATTTGACAGTGCTGCTGGCTTGCGGCACAATCCGCCAAGCGACGACGACCGTGCGTCCTCGATAGACCACCCCCACCCAGATCAAGCAGAAACAGTTCCACACCATTGTCGTATCCAAGCTTAAATACAGTCGTTTTTTGCCCCATGTGGATAAGGCTTGTGCCATCAGAACTTGGTGAGTGGCAGAAATATCGATGCGACGATTAGAGAGGCAGCGCCGAAATCGTCGCTGGTGAGATTGAGCGTATTGGGCGCGACTATTAATATAGACTCCAAAGCCGTTGAGATGAACGTTTTGGCTTTCAATCATGCCGACCATCATCCAGCAGAGCGTTTTTAAGTGCCGAATATCGCGCCACTGAATGTCACATTGACTCAGGAAGGCATTCATTGCATCATAAAGGCGGGAAGTGGGAGTCATAGTGTTCGCCGATTAGTGTGGTAACTGTTCAGCTTAAACTAGCTTCGACTTCCCGCCTAGTCTTTGTCCTAGCCTCTAATACTTTTGTCAGTCAAGCAGCTAATTGGGCTTTAATTTGGTCAGTAACAACAGAATTCCTGTTGCTAGAAATGGGTGTTACAAGTGCAAGATTTTTCTCAGAGCAGGCATCAATCAGTTTTTTCTGCAAGTCAACAATAGTCTGTTGCTGTCGTTCCACTTGTGCCTGTAAATGGTGAACTCGGTAAACCTGTCCTGCTAAGGCTTCATTCTTGCGTCGAAGTTCCTGATTCACCTTTTCCAATTGGTGAATACGGTCTTTGAGACGACTAATTACTTTGGACTGAGAAGAAGTGGGTTTGGCCACTGGACTTAGAGACATAGAAGACTGCTGGCTACGAAGCAGGGCGACTTGCTGCTTTAGTTCTGGATATTTGTAAAGATAGGAGACACTCAAATTAGCTTCTTTGGCAACAGTATGAAAGTTAATCTTTGCCCCTATTTTCTGTAAGCGTTCAATTGCTTTGTAGACCCTTTCTAGAGAATCCTGTTTCCGAAACTGTTGTGTTTTTTTTAGAGTTTCAATGCGAGTTTCCTTAGTATCTTCTTTCTTCATGCTGCCTCCTGCAAACCAGCAATAATTTTGTCTAATTGGTCGGCTTGCCGCCCAAATTGTTCAACTAATACCTCTTGTCCACAATCTAAAGCATTGGACTGTTTTGCTCTCAATTCGTCGCGGGTGAGAATGTATTGAGGTAATTTTTCGGGAACGGCAACGAAAGAACTACAGGTATAACAAGCCCTAAACTTATGGCAATCTTGCTCTAGTGGCAGTCCGCAAAAGCCATAGATAGGAGTGTTAATATGCGTTCCTGATAATTCCAATTTGTGAGGAGTTGGAGTTTTCCAAAAAGACTTGGGTAAAGACTCATAAGGTAGATGATGTCCATCGCTATTTACCAGTGCTTTCTGAATATGCCCTGCTTCTCGCTCTATCAGTTCGCAACTAACGAAAGTGTAGTAGGTACTGGTGGTGGCAAAATGTTTGTGACCCGCCCAAGCACTAACTACTGATAAGTCGTGTCCTTGCTCAAATAATTGCGTTAAGCGAGTTGGTCTAAGGATTTTGGCAGTAAACTCAGCCCTTTTACCGTTTTCATCACGAAGATCGAGAGTTTGAATTAAACAACGAATACCTGCTATGAGTGGGTGCTTTGATGCTGTAGGAATTATCCTTTTAACTGGCTCTAGTTTTAGCTGCGATAAGTCTGCCATAAATAAGCCATGATAATGACAAAAAAGATAATCCCAATTTTCTTCCCAAAGATTTTGAATATACTCTTGTTGTTCTTGAACTACTTTGGCAATGGTTCTACTAATTGGGACTTCGTGATAGTCATTGGTCTTTTTTCGATGCCAAACTAGTTTCCATTGCTGCCCTTCTTGTACCAAACAATCACGGCGAAGTAGAGCTAATTCTGAGACGCGCATTGCAGTGAAGTAGCAAATAATCCACATCCGCGCAAGTGGATCGGGGAGTTTAGACAGGTTTTGCTCAATTTGTTTGCGTACCGTATCTGATAAAGGGTCAGGATTCTTAATATGTTGTTTGGGATAATCTTCAGCGCGGATAATATCTGGATCAATATTAAACCAACCTCTGACTGTACCTGCTGTAAAAAAGCTGCGTAAAGTTCCTAATCTAGATTTAATTGCTGTTTTTTCTTGGATTAAATAATCAAGTATAAGACTACGATTAATTTGTTGAAAGCCACTTATTTTCTTTTGATTCAAATAAACAGAAAAACTTCGTAAACTAATTAGATACTGTGCAACTGTACCAAAGGCATTACCAGTCTTGCTTACGTGTTGAATGTATTTTTTAACTTCTTGCTTAAACCAATCTGGCTGAATTGCAGTAAAGTTAATGGTTGAATATTTTAGATCTAATGGATTAAACTCAGGATTAATTGACCTTAAATCCCACTGGTCTTCTGACCAATTAAAAGTTTTTACTGGCGTGTGCCTACCACTCCAGCGACGAATATTGTTAAGAGTTAAGTCAATTGAATCTTTGATTATAGATTTACAAGTTCTACACTGAAATAATTTTTTACCATTTTTTTCATAGTCCAATGTAACGAAATAAATATTTTCTGCTTGACATTTAGAACAAACAAAGTTTTTGATTTTATGGCTAGTGTGCCAAATAACTCCTTGGTTGATTGGGTCAGCTATAGCTCGGATATCTATGTGACAGGATACCGGATATGTCTTAGGACAAGCCTGACAATAAAACTTCCATTGGTTCTTCTTATGCTTTGTTTTTTTCTCAAGACTAACTCCTAAGCTTTTGCAACTGGGACAAATAAATTTTCCTTGATTATAATTTTTTTCCCAATCTATTGTTTCGTGTCTTGGCTTAGAAGCAAAATTTAAAAACTTAGAGCGTTGATTTAAAGTAATAGATACGATGGTTCCCTGCCGACATTTTATACAGCTAAACTGCTTTATACCATTCCTAAATCCAGCGTGCTTCATTTTGCTATGATTACAGCGAGGACAATTAAAGTCATCTTGATAATCTTTCTTCCAGTTAACTTCTATCATTGATTTTCTCCAAACCTTGAATCCGAATGGCTAAACTTTGCTGGTCGCTGGTTAATCCTTGTTGTTGCCTTAGCATCTCTAGTTTGGTTATTATTTCTAACTCTGCTTCTATGCGTTGAAGGTCATCAGTAAGAGCATTTAAATCGTCGGTAGATGTCTGCCAGTGTTCGCACCGCCAACAAGCATTAACTGTTTGACAGAGAGACTTTAATACTGGTCGATGGCATTCACCATACTGAGTTGTAATTTGATACATTTTGCGCCGTAGCAACTCAGTAATAGGATTTTTAGGTGTATGACTAGAAACTAATTTACCAGTGCTATCAACATACTTGATTTCTTTCATCAACTCTCGATATTCATCTCCCAAAACTTGTTTGAGTAAATGTTTGTAGTAGTTCTGCATATCTGGAGAACGATGTCTAAGATATTTTTGAATAATTAAATCTCTTACTCCCGCGTTGGTCATAACAGTAGCGAGAGTTTTCCTAAATTGATGGGACTTGAAATGCCAAAGTTGACTATCCCTAGTGCAAATATTGTATTTCTTTCCTAACCTATTCAGCCACGCGTTAAATGTGCTTGCGTGCGTCACTCTAGGAACTGGTTGATAGTAATTTCCTCCCCTATTACTCCCGAATAATTTATCGTAGGTATCTCCAAAATGGTGTCTAATATAATCCTGCTGTTCCTGTATCAATGCTACTAATTCAGGACAGATGGGTAGTTCATCTTCCGTTTGATACTTCTGTGTTAGAAGTCGCAACCGCCACTGTTTACCTCTCTGCCGCAGGCAATCCAGAGGTAGATTAAGTAATTCTCCAATTCGCAAACCAGTCCCTCTAATTACCAGTACCATTCGTTGAATCGGTTCGGGAAGATGGTGGAGATGTGTGTCTAATTGCTGCCATACTTCTTCGGGAATGTACTCAATCTCGTCATTTTTGGGACTAGCTCTTTTGCATTTACCCTTGAACCAATAAGTGTTAACTTCTAACCATCCTTCTTGACGGCATATGTTAAAGAAGTTAATTAGGGTCATGTAATGAAGTGATATTGAAGTCTGTGATAGCTTCAATGACCGTAAATAATAACCAAATTCTTCAAACAAATGATTGTTAATTTGTTCTGCACTTGAGATAGATTTGTTTTTAATCAATTGCGAAAATCTTTTTAGGTAGCGAACTTCACTGTATAAATAATCAGCAACTAAGTTGCGCTGGCTTCTAATTAAAATATACAATTTAGCCAGTAGCTTTAACCAATCCTGCTCTATTGACTCAAATCTGATAATTAGAACTTTATCATGCTCATTGACTTTGAGTTTTAAGTCTTCAATTGTCCGCCAAATATCTTTCTGTAAAAGCGGATTCTTAAGTAATTGCTTTGTCTCTATATTTTGAGCAGTCAGCCAATCATCTTCTTCTAAATTTAAGTTGAATAAATTACTCATACTCATTCTTCTTTCTCTTGTTCAATTACCGCCATCAAATCGGTTGTTGTAATGACGTGGGAATAAATATCTAGGGTGGTCTGGATACTGGTATGTCCGAGTAGATATTTCACTCGCTCTGGCGGATAATCCGCTTTCAAAAGACGAGTTGCGTAGGTGTGGCGAAACAGATGCGGATAAACCTCTATGCCTATCTTTTTGGCAAGCCGAGAAAACATAGTATTGAGAACTTTCGGCTTGATTGGCATACCAACATCACCTTTCCAGATGTTGATAAATACATAGTCTGATTCAACTGCTGGATACTCATAAATCAGGTAATCGTTATACATCTGGAGTAGTTCTGGCGTTACTGGTATAACTCGCTCTTGCCCCTTTGCTCTTGCGCCGTTGGGATTGAGTCGCTGCACTACCCTAATGCTATTATCATCAAAGTCACCTATGTCATCATGGCATAGTCCTAATAGCTCTCCCTTCCTCATTCCCGTACCGTTGAGCATGAGAATAATTAGTTTATCTCTGAGCTTCGGACAAGCATTAACCAGAGTTTCTATTTGCTCGTTGGTTAGGCAACCAACGAACTTCTTCGGCTCTTTGAGCTTGACTAGCTTCTGCCTAGTTGGTTTGCTTTTAGCAATGCCCGTTAGTAAGCCTTTCTTGGCTAACCCATAAGGCATATAGAACCTATCAAACTGCTTAAAATCAATTGTCTGGTTAGCAATGTGGTATTCGTAAAATCCAGTAATAGCGGTGATTGCTCGATTGATACTCCGCTCTGACTTTTTTGCTTCTACAGGTTGTATGGATACTACTCTAGAAGTATCTCCAACCCTCAGCCAATAGGCGAAGTCTTCTAAATCTAACACTTGCACGGTGCGCCAATCTAAGTGCCTGTGGTCAAGAAATTGCCACCAGGCTTTGAGGTCATAACCGTAACTTTCTACTGTATTCGGCGACTTAGAGCCACATAGATAAGTTAGATATCGTTGAATCGGCTCTACTATTTGGTATTCCTCATCTAGCACTAGCCAGATTGTCTCTTGCGAAAGCGGGTCAATACCTTTTTGCAGTGTCAGTCTCATGTATTAAACAATATATAATTTTAGATCGTTGTGAAAAGTAAATTTTGTAGCTACCTATCTTTACACTACGCAACTAAATATGTTTGTTGTTGTTGTTGTTTAGTATAAATGTTTAGTAGAGCATAACTGCTCTTTTGCCAAGCGCTACAACCATCAGAAATCTGCTGGCTGCGCTGGTGTGACCTTAATAAAGCTGCCAATAATTTGCTGGTTGTCCGCAATCGCTCCAAATCTCTCCGCATTCAACCGCAAATCGTAGTCAACCAACAGCCTTTGTGTCCTGCGGAAGTCGAGATTTTGCAGGAATTAGCCGAGCATTGCAAAACTGATTGGATTCTAGAAAGCGAAAGACAACAAAGATTAAGCGATCGCTCTTTGCACCATATCGTTTACCAAGCTGGCGTTGTTGCTAGTTTGCCAATTCCGGTTCACCCATATATGCTCCGCCGTTCTGGGCTGTATTACCGCGCTGCTTTGTTGCTACAAACTGCCAGTCTGTCTTTGCACGAGTGCTGCCTGCTGTGGAATTATTACGCCACATCCTCTGCCATGCCTGCTTCCTTTCAAATTGAGTATCAAGCGATTGAACGCAAGCGTGAGGAGACTTTTTTACTGACTTTTGAGCAAATCAAAGCTTTTTCTGGCATTAGCAGTGATGAAAATATCATCGACTATCTTTTGGGTGCTTATTTGTTGTCTCCCCGCTTGCCAGAAATTTCTGATAACTACTGGCTTGCGCCTTCTAACTGGCGTTTGAAAACTTTGCCGAAAACATATAAAACTGCCAGATAACATTTTTCTAGTTGTTACCAGCAAGTGCATAATAGGAAATAAACCTTTATACTTATTCAACTTAAGTTATTATTTGCGGTGCAAAACTCCTCCATTTCTTCTCCTTCATCTGACTCCATCGTTGCCAAACTTTTAGAAGTTGATGCTGACTTAGCAGTGGCGGAAGCCCAGTTAGCGGCTCAACTCCAATCGATTCAAGAACAACGTCACAGTCTCAAAAACGTCATCAGCCTATTTCCTTCTGTAGATACTGCCGTTTCTACACCTGTAGTCACACCAACCCCAGTTTTTGAAGAACAAGAAAAACCCCCTGTTTCAGAAGTGGCAACTCCAGAATTAGAGGATACAACGGTAGATACTACCGAAGCTGCGCCATCCACTCAAAAGCGACAAGGAAAGAAAAACCTATCTTCTACTAGCAAGTCAAATAAAAAATCTTTACCCACCAAAAACGTAAATAAGGAAGCAGATACTTGGCAGCAGTACCTAAAAGATGACTTTAGCAACGCTAGTCTAGCAGAGGCTGTCGCTGAAGTTATGCAACAGCAACAAGAGCAGGTATTAGAGATTACAACAATACTAGATGCCCTTTTTGTCGAGGAGATCCCAAAAGAGTTAAGAACTAAGGCGCGAGAACGTGTCTCCAATGTCCTATCAGTGGGTGCGAAGAGAGGAAAATGGTATCGAGGGCTTGCTGGTAAATATAGTATGTCAAGTGCCGCCGTTGAGGAAGACTCAGCAGTATAACAAACGGGAAATCCTATTGACTTAGATCGGCGTTACCGCAGCGTAATTGCTCCATGCTTGAATCATTCATCGTAAGGAATGTGCAATAATTCTACAGCTTGACGTTTGGCTGCCTCACCTCTACGGTCATACTTAGCTGTAGTCATAGGATTGGCATGACCTGCTAATTGAGAAACCGTTACTAAGTCGGCTCCCGCGTCTAGTAAAGACGAAATAAATGTGCGGCGGCAATCATGGGGAGAGAAGGAGTCTACCCCAGCCTGCTTTGCTCGTTTCTGGAGAATATACAACACTGATTGGTCAGTCAAGCGTCGCCTCATCACCCGATGACTTTTACTAACTGGATATAACAAAGGACCTGCTTTGACTCCTCTAACTTCTAGCCAAGCTGACACTGCCTTCATCCCGCTACTAGGCAAGTACACGGTCCGGTCTTTACCGCCTTTACCACCGCGCACCTTGATTGCACCACTACTAGGGTCAAAATCGCTTAAGTCTATAGACACTACCTCCTGCCTCCTCACCCCCGAACCCATGAGGATAATAAACAGCGCCGAGTCTCTCCTCCCAGCAGCAGTCAAATCAGTCTTGATAACTTGCATAATTGCAACAATCTCGGCAGGCTTCAGCGCTCTACCCCGTAATTCCTTAGTGAATCTAACATTTTCAATATCCACAGCGTCTGTATAATCGCTTGGCGACATTAACTTGAGTTTCTTGGCTTCCTTTAACACTCGGCGTAGAGCGCACAGCATTTGATTGACCGTTGAGGGAGCAAACTTCGTAACCAGTACCGCTCTTATTGCTGCTGTATGATGATAACGCAATTTGCTCCAGTCTAAGGTGAGGCGATCGCACTGTCCTTGGGTCAGGAGATTGGCAATCAGGTCTAAGTTCCGTCCCATCGTTTGCTGCGACTTAGGACGTAACTGGGAAAGATATACTGCGGCTGGATGTTGGACAAGACTTTGGGGCTGCAATAGGTGCAGGTCGTCGTGGGGGGAAAATTTTGTCTCCAGGGCATCATCAGCCTTACTCATCACAATCAAGGAAAACGCGCTCACCTGTTTCTACAATAGCTTGTAGCGGCATGAGCGCAGCATTACTTATTCAAACTATCATTATCAAAAGTAATTTTCAGCGCCGCGAAGATAGCTTGTGACCAACCTTCCGCAGCGAAGAAGATCGCGAGGGAGGGAAAGCTTAAGAGTACAATCAACTCTAATAAATGAGTATTCTCAAGGAGTACGCTTGCACTCTCTAGCACCTGCCCATAGAATAGCAACGGTGTTAGGAGTTACAAAGGTTATGAATAAAGCTGAATTAGTTGATGCGATCGCCCAAAAAACCAATGTTAGCAAGAAAGAAACTGATACCATCTTGACTGCCATAGTAGAGGAAATTATGCTAGCAGTTGCAAGTGGGAATAAAGTAACTTTTGTCGGTTTTGGCTCCTTTGAGCCGCGCGAACGCCAAGCCCGTGAAGGCCGTAACCCCAGCACAGGTAAATCAATTGCTATCCCAGCAACTCGCGTCCCTGCTTTTTCTGCGGGGAAGTCTTTTAAGGATAAGGTTGCTTCGACTGCGTAAGCGTTAATTTGCTTAAGTCATGAGGATGGACTAGACCTTAATAGCGTAATAAGTAATTAGTACACAAGAGGTGCGATCCCACTGTCAAATTTTCAATTAAGGTTAAGTCGTCCAACAAAATTTGATGAATTTTGTCAGGACTATAACCATCTTTAGCTGTTGCATAAGCCACGACGGAATCTGTTTTCATCCAATGAAGTGGGTCGGTGTTTTGGCTATAGTGCTGCCATAGCTTTACTCTCTTGTGGCAACGTATCGGTTGCAGCCTTTGTACTCGTGCAAACGTTCTCTCGCTTATGCTCTACTAGCTTCGGCTTCCCTAGGGAACCACGCACACAACATCCCTTCGCCAAAACCAATTTTGCTTTTTGCCGTTTTACTTCTAGTTCCCAAATTTGCCCTACAGCTTCCACAGGCAAACTCCCTACAATTTGTAAGACAAAGGGTTGATATTTCAAGCCATGCTTTTTACCTTTACGTCGCTGGTCGTTCCGCCGAATGACGATAGTAATCCTTCCATCTTCCACCGACTCGATTTGCCCTACTAGCTTAAACCCATTAACTTTTCTTTGATTGTCTTTCTTTAGCTTAGGAGAAGACAAGCCAGTTGATTCTAGCGTGTTAATGTTGACCAGTAAAAAATTTAGTGGCTCTGTGCTTGGGTAAACTGTCCATAAAGCATCCTTTGGGAACAAATCTAGCTTTGTGCTGTAATTGGGAAACTTCTTGTTCAGTTGATGATGCAAGCGCCCCTTTAATTGTGCAGGGATAGCAACACCGTCAGGAGTGACCAGCACTCCACAATCTGGATTGTCCGCACTCGGTTGATAATTGCCGATAACCCAGCCGATCGCCTGATAGGTAATTGCTTTGTTACTCCTTTTAGCTTGGTTTGTCTCAATTTTCAATTCCATAACGTTGCTCCATAAAAGTCAGTAATTCGGCTTCAAAATCCGTTAGATAGGTTTGCCTACCGAAAGATTCTAAGACTGTATATACGCAACGATCTAACAACCCACTTTCTCGCAACCGTCTAATCCGTTTGAGCGTCTCTGGTAACTGACGGCGTACATCTGGTAAATCAATGGAGTTAAGATTTTCAGGCTTCACAGCAAACTCTCCGTCATAAACGTCAACTACTACTGTAAATTCTCTTAGCTCCGATGCGATCGCCCAGCAGCCATTATATTTACGTTCATTGCCTTCTAATCTAGTTAGGATAAACACACCACCGATTTGGCAAAAATCACTGGCTTTAACCAAAGGCTTTTCTTTGAGGCGTTCAACAATGCCTTTGACAATGCGACCACTGGGAACTTTGCCGCCAGATTCATCTACAGCCTGTTGCCATACTTTGCATTGCTCTTTGGGGTTTAGCTCAATCAAGTCACGTATTTGACGTTCACTACTTGGCAAAATTTGTGTACCATTGGTACACAAATTTTCTATAACATTTGCAGCATCAATTAGCTGATAAGGACGACGGCGTGTAAATCCAAATCGGTCGCGGCAGTAAGCTTCAAAAGTTTTATGAGTAGAGCGATAAAGCCGCTCATCTCTTAATCGACGTAATGCTGTACCAGCTTCAACGAATGCTAGTTCTACCTTTCGTTCCAACCAATGCCGCTCTTTCTCCTCATCTTCGGTTAATACCTCAAGCTGGACAGTTACAGCGATCGTGAGTGTATTTTCTGGTGTTCGCTCTTCTAGTTCTTCTGTTGGCGGATTATCCATGAAAATTTCCTGGTTAAATACAGCACTGTGTTTTAGATCCTTCTCGCCTTCGCTTTGAAAAGATTTTTCAACTTTCTGCCACTCCTCGCGCTCAAAAACCATCTCCTCAGTAGTTTCTACCGCTCCAAGCGCCAACAGCCGAGCTACCGTAAAATTTTTGCCAGCTTCTTTGTGACCATCAACAATTTTTATGCGATCGCCCACCGCAATAATTTTTGCCAGCGCCGCACCATCAATTAGTAACAAGTTCGGCTGTTCGGGTATTTGAATTGTGTTATCCCAACTTACCCAAACCACACCCATACCCCCAGGTGTAACTTTTAATTCCTTAACGATTCCTAGTTGGCTTGAATTAAGACGATATACGGGCATTCCTACTTCAAAAACCGCCCATGCTTGCAAGTTCTGTCGTTTCTCTAAAACCCCTGTCAACTCTTTTTCTAGCTGTTTATGCTCTTTAACTTTGCTTTTTTGTCCGCGTAGGTTGTCTAGACTCGTATGCAATTGATTTTCTTGCTTCGTCAGCAAAGATATTTCTTCAGTAACACTAATCATAGTTTTGCCAAATATGTAGAGATTGAATTAACCAACTTCCAAACTTATCCAACAGTTTCTAGGCACTCTCTAGCTCATTGCTTGAACTAACTACCAGTGCCTCAATTTCTACCCAGTCAAGATGCCGCACTTCACTCCACAGCTTTTGAAGGCCGCCGACAAAGTACACCATGATATCCCCGTCATGGGATTGAGAAAACTGCATTAACTGCCGCTTCAATGCCTCGTTTGCCCAATCTCCCCATCCGCCCCCTGGCTTAGTTGGAACGGGTTTGAGTCCTTTTTTAACTGCGGAAATAAATAAACCTAACCCTGGTTTCTTTTTCCAAGTAGCCAACGCTTGCTTGAAATACTGCATTGCTGGCTCAATACTGTCAGGGTTTTGGTTCAACGCATTAGTTAGATTTGAATTAGACCCTAAACTCTCAGCACTTTCACCAACAATCCGCGCCAATTCTTCCACTAGCTGCGAATAGTCTTCCACCTTACTTAATTCTTGAGCTTTTACCGAATAGCTTGTTGAATCCGCCAAATCGATATCAGATGAAAGTACAGCTTTTTTACTTCGTTGCCTTGGTAGTGATTCAGTTTTGTCTTGACTATTAGCTAGAAATGACCGCTCCTTAATTTCTGACAAGACAGATTTGGTTTCCGCTACAAAAGAAGCAAATATGGGTTTCAGAGCATCAGTGAGCGATTGAGCTAGTTGCTGTGATAACTCCAATATTTGTCTACTTGACTTAACTTCTTCCCCCTCCCCTGTTTTTTCCCCTTGGGGAGTAAGGGGGGATTGGGGGATTACCTTAAGGGAAATACCTTCAGATGGAATACCTTCGTCTATCACTTCTGATAGGGGTAGGGGTATCGCATCTGATAGGGGGGTTCTATCACTTCTGGTAGGGCTATCATTTTTAGTACCCCTATTACTTCTGATAGGGGTGGGTGACTTTGCCCTTAAATTAATAAATGCACGAAGTTCTTGTAAGCGATCGCATTCCACCCATTTATGCTGAGGCGTTAAGCGATAAAGGGTGCTGTAGCCTGGGCGTTCGATACTTTCAACTAACTTAGCCAGCTTCAGCAAGGATACAGCTTTCCTTGCCCTACCTAAGCTCATACAGCAAGCACTCGCCATATTAGCAAGACTCTCCCACGCTTCCCCATTCCCAGCGCGGCGAGTTATCCGGGCATAGATGCGAAATTCATAAGGGTCTAACCCGTAGTCGTCTATTTCTCGTCTAACGAACAGGCTTAATTCACTTCCCTCTTTGACGGCGGCAGTCATTGCACTGCCCCCTTAATTTTTACGAGGTCTACACCGCTATCGAACTTTACAGTAAATATTCGTTGTTGGGTTAAAGAAAGTGTACGAAGACACTTCACTTTAGAAAAATACCTGCTAAAAAATTGCGAGAATTTAGCTAAAGAGTCCCCATTACTCTCTAGATTTGATATATTCATAATTAGTGTTGCGCTCTGTTTGTAAATGTTTGGCGTAACTGTAGAACCCCCTAACCTGTTCCACCAGGCGGGGACACATTTAACATCGGCATAGACAACTTTCTTAGCTAGTACAAAGAAAACTAGCTGACAAAATACCTTGGCGTGAACCAATATTTTATTGCCTGTGTTATGTTAGTTATTAGAATAACACAACTGTTAGTAAATACAATAACACAAGCCAAAATCGCTGTAAGCCATATGTATGTATGTGAGTCCGTAAGTAAAGAAAAGTTTTTGCAACTCTCGTACAGGGATCTGAGACAGCGCACGGGTATACAAATAAGTAATTGGTCTAAATGGTTCAATGGTGGAATATCACCTACACTTGATACTTTACGTAAAATTGCAAATGACTTAAATATGCCCTTTTTTGAATTGATAGAAGCTTTTGAGGAAAGGCGTTCTATTACCATGCAGCGATCAAAGGAAGCAACAATAGTTTGAGTTAACTCAGCACAAATAGAGTTGGTTAAGTTTTTAGCTCCATGTAATAACCGTAACTTTATAACCTCAATAGCAAACAGGTCAATTTGCTCACAACTTATGGTCAGCTTGACTGAATTTAGTGAAGTGCTGACCTGTTGGACTTGTTTTAAATTTGTATCTAAACTGTAAATTAGCTCATATACATCATCACCACACTTACTTTTTATTCTTAGACCTAGCCATGCTAACGAATAGATAGACGTTTCCATTCTAAAATAATCCTCAATGTTATTAAGACTTATTGCCTAGCAGCCTCAATTTTAGAAGTAGCTGCAATGGCTGTAATTCCTATGCTGCCATTATCTAATGCCCTTGAACCAAAAGAATTTGAAATTATTTTGGGAAATAACTTGCCAAAAGGCACACTAAAGTTGCACAATACTACTAAGAGCATTGACGTTCTGACCTCCATGTAAACGGTGTTTGGTCGGAGCCTTCGGTGGCGGAAGATAATAGTCTGCGCTAACAGACTTTCCCCTACCAACGAAGCTTATTCAATTGAATAGATCATACTAGAAATTGGCAGTTAAAGTTAAGTTTCCTTAGAACTTTTTTTAGAGTCTGGATTTTGATAGGTTGTTATCTAGAAAACTAGGAGCAACATTTCTAGTAAAAAACTAAGTTTCTAAAATACTAGCGTAATTTGCTTTACAGGATCTATATATCAACAACTTTTAATTTTATAATCATAACTAATTGTGTTTGTGATTATAAATTTTTTGTATTTCGTTTAAACAATTTTGGTAGCTTGATTAAACTCAACAGTCAAACAGACTATGTATAGCGTAGAAGCGCACTCGTCCGCTATCCTTCCCCTCCTTGTTCGCTCCGAATATGGCTCTTGCTATTTCTCCACTTTAAAATAAATTTATAATCATAAACACTAGCCGTTATGATTATAAATTATATATTTATCTGTAATGACTGAACTTATAACAAGCCTAGGGCAATTGCAAAATTAGCTTGAGAGCAAAAATCCATACCCCTGATGGTTCTAAGGCGTTGGCAGAGAACACTACAATTCTTAATATTTAATGTTCAATTTAGCTTGACAGGTAATCTAGATCCTATAAGATGAATCTGTAGCTAATAAATCGGAGCTACAACTGCTGCTTTTTTAAAAATCATAAATTCTTGATCGAGCAAGCACTAATTACTTAGTGCTGTGCTGATTGCAGTAGTTTTTGATTTCACAAACGATCTAAATTCAATTATTAACTTGGGTGATAAAACCCTTGCAGGAGAGGCATTAGTCTCTACTAACTTCTTGTTGCGGCACTAACAATTAGTGACTGCTTAATTGCCCTTTTATGGGGCAACGGTTTTTGATGTAATAGTAAGCAAATCATTTAAATCGATGAAAAATCCCCAAGCTAATCCAGGCTGTCCGCAGGCAGTTTCGGCAATTCTTAGCCTTAAGCAACACTACGCAATGGAGCTTTTACTAATAAAAAAAATTAACTTGCTAAACTCTCGGCAATGGAGAGTGCATATCTCCAGCAATACAGAGTTCTTAACTTAGTAAACAGCAGAGAAGAAATGTTTTCCCACCTCCGGCGATTTCAGTCTTTGAATCTCTGCACCGAATTATCTGTTTCAAAACACAAAAGTTTTGTACTGACCAAAAGCAATACTGAGACACAGCATGGCTAACTTAAATAGTACAATTACACTTCAAACCGAGCAAAATTTAATTGAAGTTTGTCAAAGAATGCTTTGCGCTCCAAACAAAGAAGCATTAACGCATAGTGAAAAGCGCTCAGGAGATCGCGCCTTTGCCGAACTTCTTAAGCGATATAACAGATGGATTTGGAAGCAAATCAACTCGATTCCTAGGTTAGACTCAGATGATGCTTACTCAGCAGCGCTTGAGGGCTTCCAAAAGGCGATCGCTACATTCAACTTGACCACTGGAAATGCGCTGGCATCATGGGCTTATCATTGTGTGCGAGGCGCATTGGGGACAGTGTTACGCGATCAGCTTGGTCAAGCAGCTAGAGTCGAAAAACTTGCAGCCACTACTTCGCTTGTCTACGAAGATGAGCTTAGAGATCCTTATGAAGAAGGGTTGTGTTGCAAAAAATGGTAGGCTGAAATAATTCCGCTAGAGAAAATCATTGTACCGGCCTCTAATGAATTCTAAATCCCCCTTCAAGTGGCGGCATTATCAGTCAGAAATCATCCTACGTTGTGTTCGGTGGTATCTAAGCTATCCGCTTTCCTATCGCCAAGTAACAGAGATGGTGAACGAGCGGGGATTAGATATACATCACAGCACCGTCTTCCGTTGGGTGCAAGAATATAGTCCAGAAATGGACAAACGAGTCAGACCGTATCTAAAGCTTACTAATGACTCATGGCGGGTAGATGAAACCTATATTTTGGTCAAAGGCAAGCAGAAGTATTTATACCGAGCAGTCGATTCGGCAGGGAACACCTTAGACTTCCTCCTCACAGCGAAGCGGGATGCGAAAGCGGCGAAACGGTTTTTGCGTAAGACATTGAAAGCAATTCACACTTCCGTACCAAGAGTCATCACTGTGGATAAGAACCCTGCTTATCCAAAAGCGATTAACGTACTCAAAGCTGCCAATAAGTTACCCGAAGTAGTGAAATTACGACAGATTAAATATCTCAATAATATTGTGGAGCAAGACCATCGGGGGATAAAACGATTAGTCAAACCAGGAATGGGATTTGGCTCCTTCAACACTGCAAGAAGAACCATTCGGGGATATGAAACTCTGAACATGGTTAGAAAAGGACAAGTTATTGGTGTTCCCAGGGGAGCCATCAAAGAGCGACTTGTCTTTATCTATCAAATCTTTGGGGTAGTTGCATAATTTCAACTCCTGCCACAGGGGTTTTCTGTCTTCACTAAGTTTTTGCAACACAACCAAAAATAGTATGTCAAATGACCGAGCTTCAATAGCTGAAGGCTACGATGACTTCCTCCGCGACCTCAAACAACGTATCCGCAGCGCTCAAGTACGGGCGGTACTTGCTGTTAACCGCGAGTTGGTATTACTTTACTGGCAGATTGGGCGGGACATCCTGACGAGACAACAGCAGCAAGGCTGGGGAGCTAAAGTAATTGAGCGCTTGTCTGCGGACTTACGCTCATCGTTTTCAGAAATGAAGGGTTTTTCAAGGACAAATCTTCTCTATATGAGAGCATTTGCTGAAGCTTACCCAGATAAGGTATTTGTCCAGCAAGCTGCTGGACAAATACCTTGGTTTCACAACTGCACTCTCCTAGACAAAGTAAAAAATCCTACCGAGCGGCTGTGGTACATCCAGCAGACAATCGAATACGGTTGGAGTCGCAACATTTTAGTTCATCAAATTGAAAGCGGACTGTACCGCCGCCAGGGAAAAGCAACTACTAACTTTGACCGAACTCTGCCTAAGCCCCAATCGGAACTAGCGCAGCAGTTGTTGAAAGACCCTTATAATTTTGACTTTCTAAGTTTAGGAAAGGATGCACTAGAACGCGACTTGGAACGGGCTTTGATAGACCACATCCGCGATTTCTTATTAGAGCTAGGGGTCGGGTTCGCCTTTGTAGGTAGCCAGTACCATCTTGAAGTAGGAGGACAAGACTTTTACATCGACCTGCTGTTCTATCATCTACGTTTGAGATGCTATGTGGTCGTCGATCTAAAAATGTCAGATTTTCAGCCAGAGTTTTCGGGCAAGATGAACTTTTATCTCTCAGCCACCGACGACTTGCTACGCCACCCGGACGACCAACCTAGTATTGGGATAATTTTGTGTAAAAGTAAAAATCAGGCGATCGCTGAGTATGCTTTGCGCGATCTCAATAAACCGATTGGCGTTTCTGCCTACCAACTTCAAAGTGCATTGCCAGAACAATTGAAAAGCAGTTTGCCAACAATCGAAGAATTGGAAGATGTTTTAGAGACGGTTTCAGTAGAAGCCACCAATGAAGAATGAATTGGACAACTAATTACCAATAGAGAAGCTGACTGCACGTCTTTGTTTTAGACTTTTAGAGTGCAAAAATATTGAATTAGTGAGTTTTTGAATTTTTGAGTACGCAAAAGTTTGTAAATATCCGGTTAGATTAATTCTCTTACATTAGTGCGGCTAAGGGCTGCAAGTTGGGGTTATTTGTATAAACCCTATTTCTGCTCATGCTAAGTGCAATTCTAAAGTAACTTAGATCCTTATTGAGGTTTTTGGGTTAGTGCGATGCCTGCGGCGGCGGAGCTATCGCCCTCCGTGAAAGGATTTCTAATAAATGCTAGTGCTAATGATGTCATGCTGTAGGCTTCAAGCTTAAAAATGGGAATAATAGATTAATTGAAAAGTGACTTTATAAATGCCAGCTAATTACACTGATGTTGGAAAGCGCTTATGGGAAGCCGCCGATGAGCTACGGGCTAATTTCAAGCTAAAATCGAGCGACACTTACTCACCACAATTTATTTAATAAAAGGACAACAACTTGGTTTCATCCGGCTTTGAATCCGACAAGCAAATGATGAATTTACCGCCAACATGGTTTGAATCGCGTATTACCCACGATCAAATTCGTTCTTGTTTCTCTGCGGGTAAAGAAGAAATTCGCATCGCCTCTGGATTTTTCACCATCAGGGGTTGGGGGTTAATTCGCAACACCACAGATGGGAAGCGCGTCTATCTTCTTGTCGGTATAGATGAACCAGGAGAAGAACGAGCTAGGGCTGTTTTAGTCAAAGAAATTCTACATGACTTAGCAACAGGGCGAGATCGAGATCGCCGACAAAGCGTGCAGGACTTAGTAGAAAAAATGGAGTCTGGTTTACTACGGATGGTAGATGCGCGCGCTACGTCTCATCACGGCAAACTCTACATTGTGGATCGCTCCATAGCCATTGTTGCTTCCGCTAATACAACAGGACGCGGTTTTCTTGAGCAAAAAGAAGCTGGTGGTCTTTATGGTCCTTCGCTAATTGAACGCTTTATTGAACAATATGGCAATCAAAACATTACTCCTGCTCTGATAGAGCAACTCCATCACTTTATGCAAATGATGGTAGCTAATTATGTATGTAAATTTGATGAGTATTTTGCTATTGCCAAAGATATCACTCAGGAGTTACTTGAAGCGTTAAAACGCTGGTTACAACTAGCTTCACCTTGGGATATTTATCTCAAAACTATTCTAGCTTTAGAAGAAGTCACTGATGTTAAGAGCAGCTATACCAAAACTCCAGTTTCGTATCAACAAGATATGATTGCTCAAACCCTAAGACAAATACGGCAGCATAGCGGGTCAATGCTAGTTGCATCGACTGGGCTAGGGAAAACCGTAGTAGGAGTTCATGTAGCCATACATCTTAAAGCTGAAGACTTAATTGATAAAGTAATTGTTATTTGTCCCAATGCTGTCCGAAGCATTTGGAAACGTGAAATGTGTGCGGCTAGTATCTACTCTGAATTCTTTAATCTTGAAATTTTAGATAAAAAAGATTCTAAAGAAGCTCATGCTCTTGAAGATTGGGCAGAGATCGAGCGAAATATTAAAAATAGTCGGTGGCTACTGATATTTGATGAGAGTCATAAACTGAGAAAACGGTATCCTAATAACTTTAAAAATAAAAGATATAGAGAAAAAGATAAAAAAGAGCGCAAAGCTTTTACTCGCATCAAGAAACTTGTTGAATCTGGCAATGTCAAAGTTCTGCTTTTAACAGGTTCTCCTTATGCTACAGAAATTGACAATATAAATACTCAGTTGTTACTTCTACCTCATACTAATTTGAGCCATGCTTTGTTGCCTGAATTTGTAGATGGATGCTCATGGCGTATTTCTGAAATTGATGAATTTATCAATGATTTTCCTGTGGGATCTCAATTAACTACTCCTCACGTAGCTAGGTATTATGGAAAGACTGATTCTGAAGGAGTACACATTGATTTTAATGGCACGAAAAAATATGTTCCCGAACTAATTCTTCATAGTATTTATGTTCCTTTACCTCTAGAAAATGAGATAGCTCAAGTCATCAATGAGGGCTATTTTCATCTAAGTACACCCCATCCTATATACCGAAAAAATATAGAAACTCAAGTCAAAACTAGCTGGAGCAGTTCTCTTTTAGCAATTCAAAATACACTGGAGCGTACTATTGATACTCCAGGCGGCGATAAACAATTTCCTTTTGCTAAAAGTCAAAAATCTAAATTTGCTCGTTCTAAGTCAGAGCGCCAGACAGCATTGCTACCGATAATTAACCAACTATCGCAGCTAAACTACGATCAAGACTGGAAACTCCAAACCCTTATTACTTTGTTGAAAAAACACATTGAGCAAGAAAAAGCAATTATCTTTTGTGAGCGTCTTATTACAGCATTTTACTTAGAACAAGCTCTCAACATTTTGATGCCGGATTTGAGAATATTCAGCACTGTAATTAAAAACCCTCAAGGGGCTGTAGATTATGACAATGAATATATCCAGAAAGATCATACGCTTATAGAGACAGCTATTGAGAAATTTGCGCCTATAGCTAATAATGCGGTAGGGCGACATCAAGAAACTTATAATATTTTTATTGCCACAGATGCTTATGGAATTGGCGTTAATATGCAAGACGCATCTGTTGTTTTCAATTATGATATTGCTTGGACTCCCATTGAGCCAATTCAGAGAGCCGGACGAATCTTACGTTTGTGGGATTCTCCGCGTCAGGTACAGGTATATACTTTTATTCCTACAGTAACAACGTCAATTGACCTTAAATATGAATTACTAAATATTAAGCAACGATGGCAAAATCTGGTAGAGCGGCATGGCGAATCCCAAAAAATTATTGATTTACCAGTGTTAACCAATAACACAGTTGAAGAAATTTATCTGCCAAATTTAGCTCCACAGAAAGTAGTGATTGAGTCAGGGAGTTTTAAACTTGATGTGGCTGATGATAAAGATGTCTCACCTTTCTTTAAGCACACAGCAAAGCTGCAACTCAATCGCCATTATGCTCAAGCAATTCACAACGATATTATTAGTGCCAAGCTCTATAACGGTCATAGTCCGCTAATCTACGTTTTACTTAAGCACAACGACAAATATTATTGGTCTGTGTATGAACCTACAACTAAAAGACTGCGTGAGCCAACGGCTATCAAACTCCTTGATTTAATCCAATGCACTCAAGATACTGAAGTAGCTTGGGTTGAATCAGAGTTGATAGAAGAGTTAAGCGATGATTGCATTAGCGCCTGGTGTAATCAACATGACGTTGATGAGAAAGAAATAGTAAGGGAGTGTGCTTTGTACTTAAAACCCCAACAGGAAGGAGATGTGGCAAAAGATTGGCTAAATTCCCTATAAATCAGACAATTGGGGTTTGTTGAACTAAGCGCTCCTCTCAAGAGCTATATAAATAAACTATGCCAAACCTGCCCCAAGACTCAAACTATTTGCCACCCATTGGAATCGATATTACCGAGCAAATCAACGGGCGCATGGCACAGCAGCACACCCAGCAAAATATCCCGCTCTTAGAACTATTTGCGCCTAGCGTACTGAAGGAAGCGATCGCTCAGTACAAATCAGGGTCGCTTCGGGGCATGGTTCTTCTTCACGAAACCAGCAAGGGGCGGAAGTTTCTATATGTTACTGCTACAGATAGTTCCACAGCGCTGTGGATGACTGCTTTAAGTACAAAACGAGTGATAGCCGACTTGCTTTTAACCTACGACCCAAGCAAAGCAGCCGTACTTGTGATGGTCAATCAGACCACCGTTCAACCATTTTTGGTTTCCCTTGATGCCACGATGAAATCCCTTGGCGTATTTCAAGTAGACCAGACTCCTATTACCTTACCTCCTGAAGTAAGCTTTCAAAGGCAGCAGCAAGGAGGGTTTTATTGCTATGCTTTTACCCACAGCACCCTCGGCAGTTTAGGACGGATTCTGCTTATCCCACACGGAACGCAGCAGATGGAATTTAGGTGCGAAGTAACTGGCGATCCATCGGAGCCACTTACCCAAAAACGGCTGGCAATATTCCAGCCCATCGCACACGAGTTGACCCAGCGCTTAGAGCAAGGCTTGCAAAAATGAGTTAATTCTAAGCCACGAGCAAATCTTTCTCCAGTGTAATTCCGCTCTCTCCTAAGAACGTGAAAACTTATTAAAGGAGAGTCGTGTTGGTGTAGCGTGGACTAAGATTGAAGCAAAGTCCAAAATTTTGATTGCCGGGGCGATCGCGTCTGATTCAATAAAACTAGGATTAACTGATATGCTTTGCGAATTCACTGTTTACGACGACGATAACTTCGAGGAAGCTGATGATGAATCTGTTGGCTCTGACGATGAGGACTTTGATGAAGACTATCTGGAAAACTATGTTTTAAAGCCTGACCAAGAGTTTATATCTCGATGCAATGGCGCGATCGCATCTCTAAGAAACTCCTTAACATCTGAAGGAATTGCTGTATCGGAACTTGATAGTTGGTTCGTAGAGGGATTAAAACTTTTGTATGCTGCCTGCTTTGTGGATCAGTTTCTTAACTTGAATACGGCAACAAATTTTGTGCGAACCTTGGCTATCCTGGAATCTGAGATCCGCGAACGAGACGCACATATTCAAGTCGTCCTTAAACGATTCCAGACTTTTCCCCCTGTTACCGAAAAAAAATAGTTTGGTATTGACAAAGCGCCATGCTAACCAACCTCACCAATCTAACTCTCGAACAATTCTGGACATTGCCAGAAGGAGAGACTGCTTACGAATTAATAGACGGACAAGCCATACCCAAAGTGTCACCTAAATATTTTCATTCCTCGCTGCAAAGAGCATTGCTGAGGCTATTTGATGCTTGGTGTCCTGGTAATGGACGAATTAGACCAGAGTGGTCAGTTATCCTAAAACGCAATGGTTCGCCTTGGGTTCCTACTCCTGATTTAACTTACATTTCCTATGCTCGTTTACCTAAAAGTTGGAAACGCAATGAAGCTTGTCCTATACCCTGCGATTTAGCAATTGAGATTATTTCCCCAGACCAAACATTTAAGCAGTTAGCAGACAAAGCCCTTGACTACATCAAGGCGGGGGTATTGAGGGTATGGGTTATAGATCCTGAAACTTTTAGCATTACAGTTTTCTTAAGAGATGGTTCGCGCTCCTCATTCTCCGGCGATGCCAAAATTATTGATGCGCTGCTGCCTGGTTTAGAAATAACACCAAAAGTTATTTTTGAGGAAGCCGAACTACTTTGACGCAACTAAGATGCGATCGCACGGGCAGGCGCGAAAATGTCCACAATTTATGAAGGAAGTTTTCTTTACACCGCGAACTCCCTCTGAGCCTATCAAGGGTATGGGGTGGATAGAAATAAATGATGATGCCGTAAAGCGGCTAGGTATTCATCATTTATATAAATGTATGTTTCGTGGTGGCAATTTTGAGATTATTGGACCAGATGGGTTGAAGTTCAATGCCTACCTGGATAATCCTTACGGTTTTGGAGGTCGTCATAAGAAACGCTTTATTGTACATAGTCATGGAGAGGCAGTTTTGCTTCTTGTGCAGAAGAAATTAACTATCGATGCAGTGCTACATTTTGTCCGCAGTTGGGCAAAGCCTGATGCTAGACTTATCACCCCTGGGAAACGAGTAATAAATCTCAGCAGTGAGTATGCTGATTTACCTAGTTATGTCTACTTCATCTTCAACTCTGAATGCAATGCAATCAAAATTGGCTTTGCTAAGGATGTGCTTAAGCGTTTAGCAGCGCTCCAAACCAGCAGCCCTGGTCAACTTGAACTACTTGGAGTAATTAAAACCCACAGCGCTAGAACTGCTAAACAATTGGAGGGGACGTTACACCAGCAATTTGCCCAATTGCATATAAGTGACGAGTGGTTTAAAGCAGAGAAAACACTACTCAACTATCTGAAAGAGGTGACTCAGATGAATGTGGGTAGTAATGGATTGGATTAATTGTCTATTTGCAGGCGGAAACAAAACCCTTGATGGCGATCGCCACGACTAATTTAGTCGTGGCTTTCTTTTGAGAGGTTTTATCAATTCTTTGAACTACTCGGCAACCAATACAGGCAATCCAGATAGCTTACGAAGGTCATTGAGTGCTGTTTGTTCATCAGACGTGGATCGAACAGCAAACGAAACTTTATTAGCGAAACGAGCTTGAAAACCTACTAAAAACTTGGCGCTCTTGTCTTGATCTTCAAACGACTCAATGAGAGCGCGTCCAAAGGTATGACGACTGTTCTGCACAATTAACGTATAAATTAACTGATTGCTTCGAGACGCTGGGTGAATAATTGCGCCAAGCCCCCGACTCTCCAAATCAGAGGTTGTTACAGTAAATTTTGATTTATCTGAATGGATATAGCTAGAACGAACCTGTTGCATACCCCAAGTAAGAGCAGTGTCACCAAGCACAATCGCGCTTTCTGCTGGCTTAATATCTACGGCTGTAGCAACAGACGTAATTACAGTATCAACCGCAACTACGATATAGTTAGCTCCGAAATGCAGGCAAGAGCCTTTACGGATGTAAACTTCGCCCTCCGCAGGAGTAGTCACAGTCAGGCTAACAACTTTATCACCAACCGCGATCACTGTGCTTGAGGTGATGGTATAGACTACAGGCTCGTCACTGCAACCATTTAGACCGCCAATATAAATAAACGTATTAACAGACATAGAATAAACCTTGAAAGTACGAGTCTAGGTTAAGCGCGAAAAAAAGCCGAGTAATTGACACCTTTCGCTTTACAGCTATTTCTGTTTTGGTTTTGATGCAATCGCGCTTTTACAGCAAAATGTGCGCCAATGGGGGACAAACCAGACCAGCGCAAATATGTACTGGCAGTACACACTCTCACGCAGCATAATCGCCCGTTACTATAAATCATGTAACCATCATTGCGGTGGAGACAAAACCTTTGGTGGATGATCGCCCTCAAGCTTATTAGCTGCTTGAGGGTTTTTTGTGTACCAATGGCGCACAAAATAGACGAGCCAAAAATGTCCACAATTTGTGGAACTTAAAAGCACAGAAAGTCGCACTCATCTAAAACGAGCTTTTTAAAAGTTCACAAAAATGTTTGTACGCTTCTGGCGGCAAAGCCCAAAGTAATTTTTCAACGCTATCAATTCTAAGATTATCCCCTTTACGAAATCTGCTAATTTGGGATGTACTTACTCCGCTAGCGTTGGCAAGTTCAACAGCCGATAGTTTATATTGAAACATTACTTCTTTAAATGCCCGTGCGAATATTTGAAGTCTCGGATCGCTTGTTTCGACCACTACGGTTATCGGTGCATTAAAAGGCGGATTAAACCAGTCAATTAGGGCAACCTCAATTTGCGCTCTTATTTCTGGGCTGGAGTTTACTTCTAACCAAGCAATAGTTCCAGAATCAATATTTTTTAATTCAGACCATCTGTGATGACCTACCCAACGCTGGCGAATATTAATCGAGCGCCCAATATATTGCACTTGACCCAAATTATTAAGCACAAAATAGATTCCAGGTTTTGTTGGAAGCTGTGATCGCCTTTCTAAAGGTAGAGAAGGGAGTCCAAGGGGGTTGATACTACTTAGATTCATTATTATTACTAGCTATCACACTGTATTAGTCTTTATCACTGTTTAATAGCCTTTGTTATCAGTTGTTATCAAGTATTGCTATAAGAGCTATTAATTGATAAAAGGTGATAGCAATGAGCGAACGAGTACAGGTAATATTTCGCTGGGACAGGTCGAAACTAGAGCAACTTAAAGCATGGGCGGCTAGTGAAAGACTCACCCTTCAGGAGGTCTTAGAATCCCTAGCTGCAAAGTTTTTAGCTGACCCTGATAGCAGGAAGATAACTGAAGATAACATCTGTATATCAAGCTTGATAACAAGGCTAGAGGAGGTAAAGAAAACCGTTGCCGTCCTACCAGAACGAGTAGCAGCCCTGGAGTTAAAAGTGGGGGAGTTAAGCGCCTGAGAGACGAGGCGAAATCTCTTAAGCAGAAACCGCGCCAAACAATTGCACGGGGCGAAATTACAGATGTGACCGCCGCGCCCGACTTCGATCGGGAAACGCGATCGCGCAAAGAACTAGGCAAGCTATTCAATGTCAGCCATGAAGCGATTCGGATTTGGGAAGAAAACGGAAAACTTATTGAGTTGGGATGGGAGCGAATACCCCACATCAAAAGTCCAGTGAAGTACAGCCGTACTACCCCGCTAATCGACCCAGCTTCTGTTCTAAATTAATTACTCGCAGTAAGGAGCAAGACCCCGATGGACTAGCTTGGGAGTTTCAGGAGGGCAAATATTACCCAGTGCAAGTTTAAAACAGAGTGGCAATCACTATACAAAACGAGTTATTAGGGAATACGATGATCTCTGTGTTCGTTGAAGCGCTAAGAGCAATTTCGCCAACAATAGCTACCTTTAACTTTTGTTGAAAATTTAAAGAAAAGTATTCGTATATGAAAATCATAAGAAATACAATACCAATTTCAGATTTGTTTAACTTGATGGTCGATAACGAACTTACCATTAATAGAAGCTACCAAAGAAGTTCAGGTCTTTGGCCACACAATGCAAGAGCATACTTTATAGATACTGTGTTAAACGAATTTCCTTTTCCAAAGGTAGTCGTAAGACAAATAGTAGACTTGAAAACGAAAAAAACAAAAAGAGAAATAATTGATGGTCAACAGAGGCTAACAACAATTAGAGATTACATACAAGACAAATTTAGATTATCAAATGTAAGTAGAAATTACCAAGGTTTATCTTTTAGCGAATTGCCTGATGATATAAAGGCTAAACTTCTTGCATATGAAGTATCCACTGATACTGTAGTTTCAGCAACAGAAGATGAAGTATTAGAAATATTTAGAAGAATAAATTCTTATACCTTGCCACTAAAAGAGCCAGAAAAAAGGCATGCCTCCTATCAAGGAGATTTTAAATGGTTTATTAAAAACATTATTGATTCGTATTCGCCTATGCTTGAAAAATACAAAATTCTTAGTGTGAAAGATATTTCAAGAATGATGGATGCGGAGTTAGTAACGGAATTATGCCAAGTAATTACAGATGGAATAAAAACTAGAAGAAGTACAGTTTTGGAAAAGCTTTACAAAGATAATGATGGTTGTTTTGCTAATAGAAAGGAAGTGGAACTCAAACTCACTGAAACACTAGATTTTATTAAAGTAGAACTAAATCAGGTGTTAGAGAGTGAAGTTTTGAGTAGCTATTCGTTTTACTCTTTGTTTACAGCACTACTATATAATCGTTATGGAATACCTAATATATCTCTCAGTGATATGAGTGGTATAGATTCAATCGGAGTGTATACTTTCGATGTCAATCAGTCTATTCAAAATATTCTAGAACTATTCAATGCAACTGAACAGAAGAATGGCAACAGCAAATATTTTAGTTTTGTGAAAGCCTCAGCAGGTGCAACTACGAGTGATGTTAACAGGCGAATAAGATTAAATTGGCTTGTTAGAGCATTACAAAATAAATTAGATTAAATGTACTTTCTTAGAAAGAAAAAAACCAGATTTGCTCAAATTTCAAATTTAGCACTCGCCCATTATAATTTTGCCGATAGCAATCAAGCTAGGAAATTTATTGTAGCTACTGGGCTACTTAATCACATATGGCAAAATTGGAATCAATTCTGGAGAGCTTACTGGCTTGCTCATATGATTGGTGGAAGAGATTTGAAGAATAACCAAATAATCCCCTTGTTTTCTAATTTAAGTGAACCTCAAGCACTTTATCATCTACTCACCCTTATAGGTAAAAAGACGAGAGGTTCAACAGGGTCGGTTATGGCATCTTATCAAGAAGCAACTTGGGGAGATATTAAAATAATTCAAGATTTAGCTTTAGCGTTGTCATCAACGAGAAATAGTGTAAGCAATGTTCTTAATGCAGCTTCTCTTTTTAGTTTAACAATAGAGCATATTCAAATAATTAGAAATGCACAAATTCATATTTCAAAAAGCAATATGAATAAGTTAACATCGGTAGTTCCATACTATCTAATATCAAAACCAAAGTATCCCTATGACATAATTGAGGCAAAAGAATTAAGTTCAGGCAAGACCGCAATTAATGCATGGGTTGAAAACATGAACGATTTTTTAAATTATCTCTAAAGAAGAAAAGCCAATTCAAGAACTGTAAGAGCGTGTTGATAAAGTTTTCCTAAACTTGCTAAGTCATTGTTGCAAATCATTCCCACATAAATAAAATTGTGCTTCAGCAAAGCGTTGGATAAACAGCAACATCTAGCCATGTCCAAGGTTCTGCCGTTAGGTCTGCTCTTTGAGCGGCAGCAATACCATTACGGGAATGTCTCTAATTTTCTACACAGATTAGGTACTGGGGTTTTTTGTATAAACCCTCGAAAAGGGGGATTAAGGAATTTACTGACGAATGGTACTTCACCTTTCAACTAGCGCATAATCGATAAAAGCTATATGTGGTTTAGAGTACCACTATTCCTAGATGATCTGAGAATTGCATTTTGAGGCATTAAAAGAGACATAATTCAGGCGTGTCTTAGAAAGTATAGTTTCTGAGACACATTGGTGGGAAAAGCTCTGCTGATAAGCATTTGAAGGTAATAATGCCAAATATCGTTTTTGCTATTCCCCTTTTTCGAGGGGACATACAAAAAACCCCAGGAACAATTATCAAAAGCAATCGCCCTGGCTGAAGCTATGATTGCTCAACCTAATGAATACATCGTTCAACTTAACCACAACAGCTTGCATTGGCGAGGGAAGCTAGTTTCTTTAACCTCAGCGCGAGCAGACAACAATTTCACCCTCCCCTAACTACGCCCGTAATAGTTGCATCCAATAAATCTACATCCTTTGCTGGATAAACAGAGGCTTGAGTTCCCCTATACAACTGCTTCGGGGGGATTTGTCCGTATCGCTCTTTGTATGACTCATTTGCCCACATCTCAATTTTCATCCTTTGATTGGCACTAATTTCCAAACCTAAATGTTTGGCTCTTTGCTGGATAAACCAAAACTCAGGCTCTTTTTTGGCGATCGCTGTCTTCTTATTGCTGCGAGGTAATTGATTAGCGGCTTCTGTCCCTTCTAAAAATGCCACCTTCTCAGATAAAGCAGCCATTTTTGTTTGCAAAGGATCGAGGCGAGTTGCTAGATACTCATCCACGCGGGTGTGGTCAAAAGTAGTTGGTTAGAAATCTAACCGACAAGAGCGCAGGTGGCGGCTTGTTGAGTCCAAAAATCCTGCCACCAGTCGTTAGCCCGAATAATTCTCAAAGCCAGCATAGGATTTATTGTATCGGGATGCCATGTTGCTCCGGGAATTTTCAAACGCTTTTGGGGAATATAACGATGAGCGCTCTCAACTTCTCCTGAACCAATCGGGAAACCAAGAGAAATAAATTTTTCATAACTTACAGCATCAGAGAACCGTTGAAGATACTGTGATAAATTAACAATCCGCTTTATGCCTTGCCCCTGGTAGTTCCCTAGTTGCCAAAGGGCTAGATTAACTAAACCTAAATCGATTAGTTGTAGCTTGTCACTTACCCAAGAATGCCGCGCGCTTTCAGTTAGCCCTATAGCTTCTGCACCTGCATAGAGATGTTGTTTGAGGTGTGGACGATCTAAGATAAATGTCATGCGTGGAAATTGCTGTTGCAGTGCCTCACGTAATCCATTACCGCCATCAGCTACGGCAATTACTTGTGTTCGGACGGACATTCCTTGAACAATTGCTGCACTTACCAAATGTCTGACTACCTCTGGATATTTGCCCATTTGCGCTACATAAGTCCTGTTTTTCAACTCCTGAAGTGGGCGAGCTAGTCCTACTTTCACCTCACGCCAATCTATTTGTCGTTGGCACTTTGGCAATCGTCGCTTTGGCGTAAATTCAACTTTTTCAAGCACTACTTTTTTTCCTGTACGAACATGACTTCCATCTAGTTCCACTAATATTTGTGCTATCCCTGGTCTAGTTACGAGTGGCTGCAAATAGTCACACCCCGTCGCATCCAGTCGTTTTTCTACATATTCCTGTGCCAATAGCGCAGTTTTTTCCGCTTCTCGGCGCACCTTAGCTCTGTCCATAGTCCAGCCGTAGTGTTCTTGAAAACGTTTAGCAGCTTGCCCAAAAGATTCTTCTGCGCCAAAATCGGACATGGCTCGTTGGACTGCAATAGAAATGTCGCCATGCTCAATCCCCAGTTGCTCTTTGACTGGTCGTGAGCCACTACTCGTATTTTTATTCCGTAAGTAGGGAGATAGTATTTCGACCACTCCAAACAAAGATGAGTATTTAATTCGTTTAGCTCGGTGTATAGCTAAACCTTTCTTCTTAGCCTCAAGCGTTACTTGCTCACTTAATTGGGCTAACATTAACGATACCGTAAAAAATCCTAACCGCCGCAGTATCTTATTTACTTCACCATCGAGTTCATGGACTCTTTGTGCTAATTCTGGTTCTCGTTCCAACACTGCTTGGCATAAGGTATTGCTCATTTCAAAGATAAGGTCTGTATATCCAGATTTCATGGCGGTGTCGGTTGTCGTTTTCTAGTTCTTTTAATGACACTGCCATAAAAATAAGCGCTTTCACCTTGCTAACTGTCCACAATCCAGCTTTTGATTATTCCTACCAACTACTTTTGACCACACCCGAACCTCGCCATGCTCTAACGCCTCAGATAAAGCTTCTATAGCAAACAAAGCCATTTCCTCTGATGCACAAGATTTAATTGTTTTAGTCAGAGTTGTGTTGAGTTTAATTCCTATTTTTTCTAGCTTGGCTTTAATTTTGTCGCTAATTTCGTTGTGCTTTGACCTTTTCCTATCTAGGGATGTTACTTTTGAATCATTTGATGCTGAAATAGTGTCAACAACTTTGAAGTTGTGGCACTCCTGTAATTCCTGTGTTATTTTTTCCAGTTGCCGCTGTAACCTAGTATTTTCCTCTGCAACCATAGATAGCTCATATAACCTACCTTGAACTACTTCAATATGTTTCCTTAGCCCTTCAATTTCTAATCTCAGTCTTTTGTTTTCTTCTCTAAGATTATAAATTAATACAGCTTTTGACTTATCAGAAGCTGGTTGGTATTGCTGAGGTCGAGGAGATTTTTTTCTGACTTCTCGTTTTTGCTGTTCTCTTAAATGTTTAATTCTATCTTTTAGTTCCTCATACTTATACAAATAACTAACAGATACGCCAGCCTTGGCAGCAATACTTCTGAATGTTATCTCTTCCCCAGCCTTGGAGAGTGAAGATATTGCTTTCTCTGTCTTATTGATAGCTTCCTTTTTCTTTATTTCAGCGGCAGCCACTAATAGATCTGGATTTCCACCTGGATTACCTTTAGGCACTTTGCTCACCTCCTTGATCTAGTTGTTGCTCTGGGAATTTTTCGTTACCGTAAATCACACCTTTTTGCTCTAAACCTCTAATTATTTTTTTCAAGTTTTCAGCAATCGGTAGATTTTTTTCTACTTGTCGCTCCCAACCATTTTTTCTAGCATTTTCTATTAATTTTTCCGTTGCTTCTAATCGTTTTCTATGAGTTTCTATATCCTGCCTAGTAGTACGGAAAAATGAACAGTTTGAACAAGGATCATCCTGTGCTGGGCAACTTTTAGTAACAGGTAAGCCACAAAAACCATCGGCTAGCGTTTGAGCCTTCATATTCTTCTTAATCCACTGCATTTCCGCCGTATCTAAGTCTGGGTTTTCGGGGACAACTATTTCTCCTTTGTTATTAACGACTTTACCATCCCAAAATTTCTCCATTTCTGCTTTCATTGTCTGGTCATGGATATGAGCATATACAGAAGTCATTCCAGGTGATTCATGACCGAGACGTTTTTGTACAATGTATTGTGGGACTCCATTATTGATCAACTCTGTACCGTGAGTGTGACGAAATTGATGAAGTTGTCCCAAAGGAAATATTTCGCCAGCTTCATCCCTAATATTCATTTCATCAGCAAAACGATGAAGATAAGCTCTAACTGTACGGTCTTGTAATTTCTTTTCCCAAGCTTCAAAATGATTTAGCGGTAAGAGAGGCTGCTGACTATATTTGTGCTTGTTTTTATAATCTATAAAATCATTTCTATTTCTAGTATCACAAAATAAATATCGCCGCCCAATCCCCAAATTTTCAGTAATAAATTTTTGCTGCTTGTGTATTAATTCAGCTAATTCTTTAGAGATTATCAATGATATTTCTTTCTTCATTTTCCTTTGATAAACTCTTATCCAATAAGCTCCAGTAGTATCTTGACTTAAACAGTCATACCTTAAATGGTTGTGTTGCAAAAACTTAGTGAAGACAGAAAACCCCTGTGGCAGGAGTTGAAATTATGCAACTACCCCAAAGATTTGATAGATAAAGACAAGTCGCTCTTTGATGGCTCCCCTGGGAACACCAATAACTTGTCCTTTTCTAACCATGTTCAGAGTTTCATATCCCCGAATGGTTCTTCTTGCAGTGTTGAAGGAGCCAAATCCCATTCCTGGTTTGACTAATCGTTTTATCCCCCGATGGTCTTGCTCCACAATATTATTGAGATATTTAATCTGTCGTAATTTCACTACTTCGGGTAACTTATTGGCAGCTTTGAGTACGTTAATCGCTTTTGGATAAGCAGGGTTCTTATCCACAGTGATGACTCTTGGTACGGAAGTGTGAATTGCTTTCAATGTCTTACGCAAAAACCGTTTCGCCGCTTTCGCATCCCGCTTCGCTGTGAGGAGGAAGTCTAAGGTGTTCCCTGCCGAATCGACTGCTCGGTATAAATACTTCTGCTTGCCTTTGACCAAAATATAGGTTTCATCTACCCGCCATGAGTCATTAGTAAGCTTTAGATACGGTCTGACTCGTTTGTCCATTTCTGGACTATATTCTTGCACCCAACGGAAGACGGTGCTGTGATGTATATCTAATCCCCGCTCGTTCACCATCTCTGTTACTTGGCGATAGGAAAGCGGATAGCTTAGATACCACCGAACACAACGTAGGATGATTTCTGACTGATAATGCCGCCACTTGAAGGGGGATTTAGAATTCATTAGAGGCCGGTACAATGATTTTCTCTAGCGGAATTATTTCAGCCTACCATTTTTTGCAACACAACCGGCAATCGTGTATTTGAAGGAACAGTATGCAGTTGGGAATATAGAGGTTAAGATTTGGCAGTCATGAATATTCAGTTTTTGAGCATTTAAGATGGTCTATTATAAGTCTTATCAACAAGTTCGCAACACCAAAGAGCGAGAATAGGAGTTTCAAATATGGCTTTAGGTCAACTCGAAGCATTTTTGAGGAAAATGCAGTCTGAAACTGCACTTAAAAATGAGGTGCTTGCTTCATCAACAGCAGATGAAGTTGCACAAATAGCACTCAAGCTTGGTTTTGAATTTTCCGGTGATGAATTATTGAGAATCTCAGGTAAGAAAGTTGGCAGGGTTACTGTTCAAAAAAAGGATCTTCCTGGAGAGTATTGGGGAAATTGAGCGATCGCACAAAATATCAGCAGTATTGCGATAGCGCCAGCGCGCGAGCCGTGCTTCGCATCCTCAACAGAGGCAAGCATCACGGGCGGCAACGGTCAAGCTCTAGAGCAATTGCCGCCAGATGATGCAGTTCAAATATCTGCTAGTGGCTCAAACATCTTATTCCAAAAAGATTTGCTACCTTCGACCTTGTGGATTGAGCCAACAGACGGCGGGGCGTTATTCGTCGGCAATAGTTGGTACAGAGGCAAGTTGCTATTAATAGCTCAGGGTGACAAGCTACTTGCTATTAATTACGTGGATTTGGAAGAATATCTATTATCTGTAGTAAGCAGCGAAATGAGCGCCGCCGCGCCAATGGAGGCACTGAAAGCTCAAGCTGTAGCAGCCCGTTCTTATGCTTTGGTGCATACCTTTCGTCCAGCTAATGAACAATTTGACGTGACTTCCGGGGAAAGACACCAGGCATACAAAGGTATTGCTACCGAATACAACACGACTCACCAGGCAGTCAGAGAGACAGCCGGGGAAATCCTTAGTTCTCAGGGTGGGGTAGTCGAATCGCTTTGTGCGGCAACGCAGGAGATTGTTGATAGGGCGCACAAAGGAGCGGGTATGAGCCAGACTGGGGCTTATGCTTATGCAAACCAGGGGTATGATTATCGGCAGATTTTGGAGGTGTATTATTCTGGGGTGGCGATCGCAAGGCTGGAGGCAAAGTGAGAGTAAGTCTGTAGAGCCTATTTTTAAGTAGCTGCTAGAAAAAAGCTGTTCTCCTGCTGCTAACTGCGATTGCCTCTGCTGTTGCACTTATTACTTATCTCTAATCAAGTTAGAGATAGCTGCAAGTAGTTGGCTTGGCTCTACTGGTTTAGGTACGTGCAATTGAAAACCAGCCGCCTCAGCTTGCTGCCGATCCATCTCTCCAGCATAAGCAGTAAGTGCAATGGCTTGAATTTGGTTGCTTTGAAGCCTAGTTCTAATCTGACGCATGAGCATATAGCCGTCCATCTCTGGCATTCCGATATCGCTAATGATTAAATTGGGAATGAAGCACTCCATAACTTGTAGTGCCTCAATTCCCGAGGAAGCAACTGTAACAAGCGCGTTCTCTTGCTCTAGGATAAAGGAGAGTAATACCCGTGAGTCCGGTTCATCATCCACAACTAGGATCTTCATCCCACTCAAATCGAAGGCAGGTTCTAATGATTGTTTTAATGGCAGCATTGCAGAGGACTGGGGAGCCAAGGGAATAAGCACAGTAAAAGTAGCTCCTTGTCCCACACCTGCGCTCTCCACGGCAATTGTCCCGCCGTGCAGTTCAACAATTTGCCGGGCGATTGCAAGTCCTAGTCCTAACCCGCCAAACCTGCGAGTAATTGCGCCATCGGCTTGACGGAAATAGTTAAACACATAAGGTAAAAAGTCTGGCTCAATGCCTATTCCAGTATCTTTAATTTGAATTCGAGCAGCAACATCAATCGCATCAAGTAGAACTTCAATACGTCCTCCGGTAGGAGTGAATTTTACTGCATTAGTAAGCAAGTTCCATACTACCTGTTGCAGCCGATTGCAGTCACCTAAAATCTGACCTACATTGAGAGTCAACACAGTTTGAATCTCAATTGTTTTGGCTGCTGCCGCTAAACGGACTGTTTCTTGAGCAGCGACAATTGTAGCAGCGAGATCAATCGCACAAATGTTGAGAGTCAATTTACCTTGGAGAATACGGGAAACATCGAGCAAATCCTCAATTAATTGAGCTTGAAGTTTAGCATTACGCTCAATAGTTTCTAAAGCATACGCAATTTTTTCAGGCTTGAGCCTGCCCGTTCGCAGAAGTCCTATCCAGCCCAAAATGGGATTGAGCGGTGTTCGTAGCTCGTGGGAAAGTACAGCTAAAAACTCATCCTTGATCCGGTTTGCTGTTTCAGCATGACTGCGAGCGGTTTGTTCGGCTTTGTAAAGGTGAGTGCGGTAGATTGCTTGGGCGCACTGCTGCGCCAGGGATAAAAGGAAAGCCCGCTCCTCCTCTGCAAATAGTTGAGGTTCCGTGAAACCAAAGGATATGCCTCCCAATGCCCGACCTTCTACGATCAGGGGTAGAGAAATCCAGCAACCAAAGTTTTGTTGCTCGTACTTCTCAGCTAGGTGAGGATAACGAGCGGCTCGTTCTTCTGAAGACTCCGCCCACAATGGTTGCCCAGTTCGCACCACTTCTGCTAACGGCACTGGGGCATTGAGAGAAAATTTTTGCCAGCCATTAAGTTGGTTGATTTCACAACCAATAGCCTGGACGATTTCTAGTTCATTACTGGTTTCATTGAGCAACGCAACGAGCGCAAAGCTAGCATCCAAAGCTGCAATGCCTTGCTCAACAATAACTTGGGAAACTTGAGTTGGAGTCAGCGATCCAGACAGAGCCGCAGTTACAGATTGAAGACGGGCAACCCTTGCGGATGCCTGCTCTGCGGCTTGTTGCGCTTGCTGGGCTTGTTGATAGAGACGGGCATTATCGATAGCAATTGCAGCACGATGGGCAACAGCCTCTGCCAAGGCTAAATCAACTCTGCTGTAATGACGATTTGATTCAGCCGTCACCAACGTAATTGCCCCCAAAATCTGTCCACGAGCAATCAAAGGCGAGATAATATAAGATTGCAAACCTAGTTCGCGCAGAATTTGCAGATGTTCAGCATCCTGAGCAAATGCCGTGAGTGCTACATCTGAAATTTCTGTCACAATTTCTGTTTGTCCTGTGCGTAGAACTTTCGATAGTCCCTCAGCGTCATCAAGTTGTTGGGGATAGCGTTTGTGGAGTTCCCAACCTAACTTCACCTTTTCAGGATCTCGGTGAGTTACGGCAACTCGATGGATGAGTTGGTTTGCCTCTAAAAGATCGACTGCACACCAGTCGGCAAGGAACGGCACTACCAAGTTAGCCACACTTGCTAAGGTGCGTTCGTATTCCAGTGAAGATGCTAGCACCGTCGTAACTTCCACTAAAAACGTAGCACGCTGCTGGTCAACTTCTGCTTCTAAACGAGCGGCTTGCTCTCGAATCAACTTAACACGTTCGGCTTCGGCCTGTTTACGTTCAGTAATGTCATGCATGACGACCACTGCGCCTTGCTTTTTGCCCTGGATATTGATAATTGCCTGTCCGCTAGCTAATAGCGTCCGCGCCGTTCCCTGCTTGGGTACAATCACCATCTCAACATCGTCAACTACCTGCTCCTGTAACGCGCGAAACAATGGAATCTGCGCTTTAGGCATTGGTGTTTTTCCATCTGGCAGATACAGATTATAGTGTTCAGCCCATTGCTCTGGCGGCAACAGTTGCTCTGGTAAGCCATGAAATTTGCGTGCTGCTGGATTAAATAACGTCAAAAATCCTTCGGCATTACAGGCGACAATGCCTGCTTGCACGTTATCTAGCAATACTTTGAGAAATTCCTGTTCTTGGTCAAGGGCTACCTCGGCTTGCTGCCGCTCTGTAATTTCTAGATGGAGTAACTCATTAGCCTCAGATAATTCAACCGTCCGTTGCTTTACCAACTGCTCTAAATCACTCTGTACCTGTTGCCTCAGTAACTCCATTTGCTGCCGCTCCAATTCAGTAGCGATCCTCTGGGCAAACAGCGTGAGCAGAGATTCTGCAAGCTGTATGTTCTCTAGAGGAGCTTGACCCATTACGCCCAGCAATCCTAATGCAGTTCCTCTAGAGTCGAAAAAGGGAATTGCTACATAGCTCTCTACGTTCAAAGGTAGTAATAGTGGCGCACCGGGGAACAGAGCTTGAACCCCACTAGGATAGCAACACATTTTCCGTTGCCTAATTACTTCTTGGCAGGGAGTATCTTGCAGCAAATATTCAAAGTTGTCAATGATTTGACCTTGAGCGCAAGCAGCAAGGGTTTTTAAAGCTTCCGGGTTATCTCCCTTTAATAAAGCAATGTACGTATAGTCTATGCCCAAAGTTTTTGCCAAATGTTGCACTAGCATCAAAAAAAATGCTTCGCCAGTAGTTGCTGAAACACCTTGGCTGACCGTTAACAATGCCGCATCAATCTGAGCAATTTTTCGCGCCGCTAATCTTAGCTCTAGTTCATCGATAACCATCGCCGCTAGGTCTGCTAGGGTTGCTTGCTGTTGGTCACTCAAGGAATCGCGCGGCTTGCTATCTAGCAAACACAATGTCCCTAAATTAAATCCATCTGAGGTTAGTAACGGCGCACCTGCATAGAAGCGTACTCCTGGTTCGCCTTGCACAAATTGATTGCCAGCGAAGCGAACATCTTGCCGAGTATCAGGAACTACCAGTACCTCATCAGATAATACAGCAAAGCTGCAAATACTCGCCTTCCTCGGCACTTCGTCCTGGTCGAATCCATAGCAAGATTTGAACCAGGCTCTAGATTTGTCTAACAGCGAAACTAAGACAATTGGCATCTCAAACAGCCGTGCTGCCAATGAAGTAATCCGATCAAAAGCTGCTTCAGGAGGAGTATCGAGAATATTGTATCGACGTAGAGCCGCCAAACGTTCAATTTCGTTGCTAGGTACTGGGGCTGGGTTTGTCATCGCTTCAAGCGGGTTAGTCATGAGGTTTGGTCAAACACATTCTATTGCTCTGTTACTAACACCAAGGTCTTGCAAACTTGTCTTTAACTACCCTTAATCACTTTGTACTGACGCTTGTGGCTCTTTTGCCGAGAAGTATTTTGCTTGTATTGCCTTACTGCGTTCGCTCAATATTTTATCTGGTGATTCTCCTAGCTGCTTGAGTAAGGTATCGATTTACTTAAGTGCTAAGGGAGAAGGTGTAGCGCGTCCTTTCTCCCAACGATTAATCGTCGGAAACGTGACTCCCAGTTGAGCGGCAAACTTCTCCTGCGTCAGTTTTAGTGTTTGCCGTAGTTCTCGGATTAACTGACTAACTACTGGCTGTTCGATACCCACATATTCTTGGTGAAAGGGCATACTAATCAGAGTTTATAAAGTGCTTTAGATTCTATCACTTCTGCTCAGTTTAATCCAGAGTCCATTCACCTCTAGCTGGATATGTAGTATACAAACACAAAGCTTTTCAACTGTCATCAATTGCCAATGACATCGTACTTCAAATTGTATTAAGCTACCTACTATTTAGACGTGTTTTGATTATTGGCTCCGGCTGACTCAATTTACTTTCTTGGCGTTGCTGATTCCATAATGAAATTTGATAGATGTGAAACTTGAACCCCCAGTTCTTGCGTAAACACCTATCTGAAAATCATCATAGTTTCAGCAACGCCACGTTGAGTTGTTTTTGGTCAACTTCAGGTAGCTCTCGGTCTGTTTGTCTTAGTAACCACTGTGCGTCTAATTTTTGGGGAAACAGACGCATTGACTTAACTTAAGATCGCAACTCTGTAGTAGAGGTAGCAATGACTAAAGTACAACCAAGCCCAGAACGAAAGATGGCAAAATGTTTTACTAAACCAAAAATACTTGCTGTTCTAGATTGTTGTGGGCGATCAACATTAACTTGAATTGACTTGACAATTGACTGTTCCAGTGCAGATAAACCTTCAATCTCGGCTAAAATATCTTGATTAAAAATAGATTCGGGAGTGCGCCCAGAGACAAATACGCCGGAACAAAATTGTTTAGCTTGATAAGCCGTGCCAATATTTAAGACTCGCCATAAAGTATAACCAAAATAGCCCGCAACACCCAGGCTAATTAATCCCAAACTCAATAATATATACTTGAAGTTTACTTTCATCTTCTGGAATAATTGGTGGGAATCTTTTTACTTCACGCTGATAATCCAGCCTGCCGCGCACTGGATGTTTGGCTACGCGCAAGTTCCTGTCGTTCTACTTTGGCAATGCTAGTCAGCCGCTCTTGCAACTGCGGCGACTTCAAGCCTTGGGCAAGACTCCGCATCTCCATAGTTTGGGGAGATTTATCCCATAAAGAGTAAGCCATTTCTTGCTTATTCCACTGACCTAGTTGATGGTCTTTTTGCTGTTTGTGCGCGATCGCATTATCTAACTTATTTGCCGTCTGTTCAACCTGGGCGACAGCTAAATCGTACTTACCATTCCAACTACGGAAAGGACTTTTTTGCATAGCTTCAACAGTTGCTAACTGTTCGGCTTGCTGATGACCCAAAGCGTTGATATGCTCGGTAATTTTCTTGACCTCAGACTCAACTTTTTGTCGGTCAGCTAGGGCTGGAGGGGTAGGCGGCGGAGAATTTAAGTATTTGGTAATGTTTTGGTTAAGAGCAAGCAAATCTCTATCCCCCAAATTACCTAGTTGCTCCACTACCATTAATTGCTTGTAGTAAGCCTGAAAATCTGCTTGCATGACTGTTACGGCTTTATCCGTCAGAGGTGTTCCTTGCTTAAACTCGCTGCCAATTTCCGAAATGCGGTCAAGATGTTTTTGGGACTTGTTTAACTCTCTGGCGGCTTTATACCAATCTCGCAGCGTGTTTAGCGACGGGCTAGTTGATTGGATAGTAGCCAGCATTTCGTCAGTGCGCTTATCAACGCGCTCAACTACTTGCTGGAAAAGCTGCATTGGGTCTACTGTCTCTGTCTTATTCGTAGCCGTCTCCGTAGAAGGAACGGTAGAGGTTAAGCCGTCGTTTGAAGATTCTTTGTTTATCGGCGGCGCTTCTACCTGCGGAGCGACAACAGTTTCTTTAACGCTTTGTACGGGTTCACTTACTGGACTTACAGTCAAAGTCGGTTCTCTTTCTGCTTTAGCTGGACTTTGAGGTACAGGTTTAGATTCGGCGGCAGTAGAGCGACCCAACCCAAGATCAAACAAGTTCAACTGAACCCCTTGAGGTGCTTCAGTTTGAACTTGAGACTTGGCAGAAGACTTACCCAAAGATGGTCTAGTTTTAGCCGATTCTTTAGCTGCTACTTGTGGAAGCTGTAAAGATGGCTCTGCAACTTTTTGTACTGAAGGATTACTGACTTCGGTGGCGACGGCAGGTGCTTTCTCTAAGGGCTGCTCGTTAGATTTAACGGTAACGGCGGGTAATTGCTCTATCTGCTGGGGAGCTTCTGTTTGCTTTGGAGTCTCCACCTCTATTAAGGGTTGTTCTTGCCCTGGTGCTATTTGCTCTGGATTTTTTACCTCTACTGAGGCTTGCTCCTGTGCCAGTGCTGACTGCTGTTTGGCTTGAAAAGCTGATAGCGCAGCTTTGCCAAATCCTTGCTCTAGAAGGTTGTGAGAGAATATTTGACCAAAAGAGCGATCGCTTCTTGTGCGGTACTCTCCACCCGTTAACGGATTTTGACTAGCAGTTTGTGTAAGAGTTAATTGTCCTTGGCTAGAAACATTAAAAACCATTTCCGCATCGAGAAATAAATCCCCATAATTATCCGTAAGGTAATGGGTTAAGTACAGTTCTTTTCCATGTCGTTCAATTGATAGAGGGGTATAAGGAGCGTTTTCAACTTTGAGGTAAAAGTCTTCACCCTTGAGAATTTCTGCGGCTAACCCTGATTGATAAAGTAGCTTGGCAATGTTTTTTTCAGCAGCCCCGTTTTGCTGATTAGCTTCAAGTACCTGCTTGGTTAGTCCAACAGGCTCTAACGTTTGGGACGCGATAGCTGTTGGTGTAGGTGCTGCCAAAGTTTTGCTAGCATTGGCGATCGCCTTTGTAGTAGATAAAGTGCGATGGCTGCGCCCGCCGTACTCGGCATCGCTATTAAGCATACCGTTATTGCTCAAAGATTCTTCGCCAAGTTTTGTAGAAGCTTCTACAAAACTTGGCGAACTATCAATTTGAGGGGTGCTAGCAGTTACCGAAGTTTGTTGCAGATCGCTCACAGCTACACGCGGAACAGTACGAGTAACAGGTATGCGTAGGGCATCAGGATTAATTTCGCTGCAAGGTTCCCAGCCTGGTAGTACCTGCCCCATCATTACTCTAGCAACATCTTTGTGACTGGCTGCCCCTAAACCCCATTTACCGCAAAGGTAGTCCAATGCTACATCAACTCTATCGGCACTGACACTAGCGACCATGAAACTCCGTGACTTGGTATTGTTGCCTTCACGCACCGATTCGGTTTTCGAGACAAAATCGCCAACCAGTTCGCGTAAGCCTTCATCTTTGAAATAGATACCGCCTTGGGCTGTCGCTTTAGCAGTTTTGATGACTATGCCCTTGGGATTTGTGCGCCTGATATCGGCAATAACTGTCAAATTTTCATCTGGGGTCTGTGCTATTCCTAAACGCTCAGTCGAATCAAACAGAAATTGCTTGACTTGCTTTGCGTTCTCCAGCATCACAGGTGCAAGATTCATGTCTACAGCAGGGTCGAACCCACGTCGCAGCAGATAAACAGGGTGAACTTGCCCTTTTTCGTCCGTAACTTGAGCAAACTTGCCTGTGAGTTCGCTGGCTAAAACTTGACCGCTAACTAAATACCGCTTTTCCTTAGTTTCAGTTTGCCGTTGGTCAAATAGTTCGTAGACTGAGCTTTCTTGCTTGATATTTAGAAAGCTCGGAGCAGTTTCTACTCTTTCGAGAGCTTGCTTTCCCCCTTTTACTAAGCTATCGAGCCTAACTGATAGATTTCTCGTCCCATCAACAACCAACAACTTCAGCTTCCAATTACCAGGGGCAGAGGGATTATTTGCTCGATTTTTCTGTTCTACTGCTGCTACCACTCCATACAGATAGTTTTTAGTTTCCTTGTCCATCAATCGTACAGGTTGCCCTACAGGAAATTGCCCGACTAATACACTAACTTCTTCTAGTATCCCTTTGAGGTTTCGCTGCTCTTTGGCTAGCTGAAACTCCTTACCATTTAGATCGAGCTTGGCTTTGCTCAATTGCGTTTTGAGCTTATCGATTTTCGGTTGCTGCTGTGCTAACTGAGCGGTCAGCTTTTCCAGTAGCTCGGTGTTGCCGAACTTGGCAGCAGCTTCTTGTTGCTGTTGCAAGCCAGTATAGTTTTCTGTTGCAACGTCAAGCTTTTGTTGGTATTTATCTATTCTCCCTGAAGAAGCCGCAACTTCTGCTTCTTTGACTGCTTTGGCAACCTGCATATATTGCTCAGTTGCGGCGCGTAATTCTCTCACCGTATCTTGAGCTACCTGTTGCCCAGTCTCTCTTACCTGGGACAAGGCGTAGTCGTCAGGCAAAGAAACAGGTTCAAACCCCAATTCCTGCCTTACAGCATTAACAACTTGCTCTGTAGTGTTGGGTTTAGCGCCAGTTTTCGCCAAAACCTCTACTAAATAAGCGGGCTTGGTAAAGGGACTGTCTATTTCAGAATCGCCAGGACTGAGAACAAGCCGCGCTTTTGGCTCTGCCTGTAAGTCGAGCTTTTGCGCCTCTAGCTCGTTTTCGCCCAGAGCAATTTTTTGTGCCAAAAACTCCTTATATTCTGACGATAAAGTGTCATACAACCATGCCTGTCTAGCTAGCGATGGATAGGGTTGTTCCTCTGTTGGTGGTTCGTTACTGGTTAGCAATATTGCGCGACCAGTAACTTTTTGAATTGCTTGAGGATCTTTGAGTTCTTCGCCAGTACCGAGCGGATAATCTAGAGCAGCGTGTAAATTTTCGTCCTGCTCCATCAACTTCTGAGCCACTTCATTACCGTAGTTATTGATGAAATCCGGCACTTCAATTAATCCAAAATTAGAAGAGCGGTTGCCTGTAGTGTTCGCCTTCAAGTGGGACATCTTTTTCATCAAGATTGCTACTGCTCTTTCCTCAGTAGGCAAGTCCTGTCCAACTACAAGTTTGAATGCTGGCAGCCCAAAAGTACCAGGATATTGCCCCCACTGAGGTAAACCATGCTCGTCCAAGCTGTCGGGCGCGTGGCGACTGGGGTCAACCTGTCCGCTACGGTGACTCCGCCCGATGGATTGCTCCACTTGGTTAACATCCAGGTGCGGTTGTACAAGATACATCACCCGTTGTCTTTGGTCGGCGACTGTCCGCGACGCATGGAGAGAATACCCTGTGGTGGAGTTGGTAATAATTGCATCCAATCTACCGTTTTGAAAGTCGTCCATCACCTGTTTCTTTTGGGCAGTACCGTGTTCCCGCGTCTGGTAGGTAACAATTCCAGATGCTAGTGCCTCGGCTGATTCGTACTTGAGGATGTTACTACGCCCTGTAATCTCGCCTATCGAATGCCCTGCATCAACAAGTTTCTGCTTGATGTAGTCAATAGGCGAAATGGGCAACTGTGTCCAATCCGCCTCGGCGATCGCAGCTTCGGCGCGGTTAAAAGCGGCAACTCCTGCCGATCCCAACTCTGCGTCAGTGAAGCGGTGAGAGCGCGTTTTATTTTTTCCAGTCAGTTCATCTAAATAAGCCTCAGTAATTTTGACTGTACGTGCCTTCTCCAAGTAACGGGTAAATAGCTGTCCCGCATTAATATTAATATCATCCCCTACTTGAATCAGCCGCATTGGGCGATCTGGAAACTCGGCATTATGCACCTGGGCTAGTTCATTGTGGCTATCCACAAAATCTTTAACCGTCGATTCCATTGTTTTGAACAGCATCAAAATTGGCTTTCGTCCCTGTTCAATGTCCAAAATCGCTGCATTTGCCGTTTCTTCTGCTTTTAAGCCCAAAGAAGTCACTGCTGCTAAGTTATGCAAGACGCTAGTAAAAATTGTGCTACTAGCACCAGCCTCTCCTAGTGCTGGATTTGTGGCTTTCGTCGCTTCCCCTGCATCGGCATAATCAGCCCTAATACCTGCAACTACTTTTTCTTTGAGCGAGTCGAACTGCCAAATTAGATTAAGAATCTTGGAGTTGTTCTCAGCAGTCTCTAGGCTGACAGGAACTTTGGTAATGCCGAATTCTACTCCCTCATACGACTTCTCGCAACGGATACAGCCACCGCTCTCTGCCCACATTGCAAATACCTGTTGCTGCAACGGTACGCCACCAGATTTGAGGTGGTCTGTAAAACTATCTTGGCTTGGGGCGGCAAGTCTTAGGTCGGTGGTTTCGTAGAACAAACGCGATGCAACAATTGGATCTTTAATTGCTGTAGCACTAGAGGCTACAAAACCTGGAGTTTGAGTAACTAATTCCTGAAAAAAGTCGCTACACGAAGGAACTACTCGATCTGTATTCCGCTCTGGGCGCTTTTCGGCTGCGGCTCCTCCGGCTTTGTGACTTTCATCCAAGATCAAAAAACTGCGCTGTGCGATCGCGCTTAGTAGTTGTCGTCGCCCTACGCTAGTTGGACCTGTTAACTGCCCGTAAGTAGTGAAAATGCAATCATGCTCCCCAATATTACCAGATTGGGCGTACTGCCTTATTCTTTCTCCCTGGCTTTGAGGAGTGTTAATTTCTCCTATTTTCCTGCCATCATTAGAACGCAGTGTTAAGTGAAAGTCATTATTAGTAATTAAGGGGTTAAAGCTATTGCCAGTATCTACAGCGTCTCGCGCTAAAATATCAGCGTACAGAACTGAATCAGCCGTGACGATTACCGGAGTCATCCCTTGCTGCTGTGCGTACCTTGCCAAACCACAAGCAATCCTAGTTTTGCCAATTCCCGTATCATGACCAATCAGGGTAGCTTTGTTTTCAAACTCATGGTTGTAGATTGACAAAGCCAAGGAATCTATCTGTTCGGCAGCATAATGACTATACAAAGACTCTAAAGATGGCTCGTTCAGTCGAGTTCTTACATACTCGTCAATACTGGTTCCCGTAAATGCCTCAATTTTGTTAAAGGCTTTCTCTAATCCTTTAAGTGAGGCAGCCGGAGCTAGTGTTGAAAGAGAAACTGCTTTACTTCTCGGTCTATAAGCAACTCGCTCTTCAATACTTTCATCAACTACTCCAGCATCCGCAACAAGTGCTTGCACAGGTTCAGCCATAGTTTCTAATCCTGAAAATAATGTGGGTTCGCGTCCATATTCATAAACATCAGCCAGTCGATTAGGTTCATGTCCTCTAGGTAATTGGTTCCTGTTTCTAGCATCGGATAGGGGCTGACGGGAAACTGTTGCGTCAGGCTCCCTCGTTGCAACTCCTGGTAATTCATCACCAGGTATGAAGCCATCTGATGAGGACTCTGCTGGCGATTGATACTGTTCATGTACATCGGTAAATACTGGTTGATTTCCTGCGCTACCCAGTCCTTGGCTTCCAATTCCTCGTATGCTTCGTAAGTCATCTTCCATTCGACCATTTGCTCGATTAACCACTCTACTCTGCGCGTCAGGAGAAGCAAGTATTCTTCTGGGGACTCTATCTGCTCTAACTGTTGTGGCACTAATACTGTTGTCCAAACAAGTGGTGGCGCTTTCCCTGTATTCGTAGGGAATGTTGGTGTCCAACGACGACCTGGCATAAACTGTTGGTAAGGTAATCTCAGTATCTCTACTCGACTTAACTGACTGCTGTTGGCGGGTTGTTGCATAAATCAATACCTCTTTTAGCTCGTTATAGCTGGAATAAACACGGGGCGGCTCAACGCCAGGTAACTTAAGCTCAGTTTCCCCTCTCCCCTCAATCACAATCACATCAATGGGAAAAGTTGTACCCTGTTTGCGGTACAAGTCCCCAGCTAAAGAAAAATGATCTGTAACCTTGTAACCCGCATCCTTGTACAGCCAGCGATAAAATCCCCTGGTTAGTTGGGTATTATATCGCTCAGTGCGCGACTCATCATTACCCATCTTCCCACCTAAGATGAGAACGGCTCTACCATCGGCTTTCATCAAATCCAAAGCTGAAAGTGCGATCGCATGATCTAACTGGCTGGTTATTAGCCGTCCGCGCTGAAATATTCGAGTTTGCCCTTGAGCATCCTTCAGAGAGCCGAAAGGTGGATTAGTGACAATCCTGTCTACAGCCTCAGTAGCGGGGACAAAACTACTGGCATCTTTCTGGGTTACTGTAAATCCTTGCGCCCTCAATGCCGCCGCGCGATCTCTGTTTAATTCATTAACTATTGCTTTATTGGGATCGGCAAGCAGTAGCAGCGCCCCATTGCCTGCGGTGGGTTCGTAAACTGTTGTCTCCTCGTTAATCTGGGCTAACTTCCCCGCGAGGAAAGCAATGGGAACGGGTGTACTGTAGGCTTGCTGGAGAATACTTGTGCTGGTACGAGTGTTTAATGCTGGTTGGCGATCATATAAATCTAGGCATTGCTCCCAAGTTTGGACGGAATCACTAGAGCGCTGCACTAATTGTCGCGCCGCTAGGATTAATCCTTGCTCTACCGATTCATCTACGATTTTTGCTGCCGGAGTTCCTGGCTCAATCTTTCGGTTTAACACCGATTGAGCCAGCTTTCGGGCGGAAGTAATTGAGGCAAAGTTATCGCCATTGGTAAATCCGTTGGCAAAAGCTGTTACTAATTGCTGGTGCAAAAATACCACCTCAAATCAATTAAGTTGGCAATGGATTCGACTATGTGGGCAGACGGTTGACTAAAACCTTGGAAGTGGCGTTAGAAATGGCATAAACTAATTCTCCATCCCATTTCATCTCCATCAAATCCGGTTGATGACCAGGGGGAAATAATATTTCATGACATTTGTCACCGTCTTCTATCCGTAGCACTTCAACGCCGTCAAAAAACATTTGGACGGTTCTCGGTTGGCTATTCACAAGTGATATTAGTAGTTGAGCGAACGCAAGCAGTAACTTGCGGTTAGCTGGATCTTTGCACTCTGCAAAAGAGTAAGTCAACCTGAGTTTACTTTTTGCAACAATCGTTTCTTACTCAATTATGTTGAAAAGGAATATTACAGTTGGAAGCACAAACAAGATTAGAACTATTGATTATCAACTATTCTCCAAAAGTCTTCAATAGTCACAATAGGACAAAAGAAATCATTTTTCAGACATAATAAATCCCGATCACCTGTAACTAGATAATCAGCATGACCTACAAGCGCCAGTATTAAAAAAGGCTCGTCAAACCGATCTCGACACTCAGGAATTACAGGTAAATTATCAGGCAACGGCACAGTATCACAAAATGGTAAATAATCTGATAGTAAATCCTCTTGCTCGGTTTTCGTAAGTTTAAACTTTGGATAGGCAAGAACTCGAATCAACTCCGTAATAGTCACCTTAGAAACCAAAGGAGTCAAACGATTTTCCTGCCATGAAAACCGTAATTTTCCTACGTTGCCACCAAATACTAAAGCTGACACTACCAAATTGGTATCTATTACAACTCGCACTTGAGCGGTCATGGCTGACGCGCCCAAGCTACCGCATCGGCAATATCCTGTTCGCTTAGGTCTAAAGCTGCAAGTTTAGCCCTAACTCCATCTGCACGTTGAATCTTTACAGGCGTAAGAATAATTTGTCCGTCTTCTACTCTCACCTCAAAGTATTCAGCATTGCCAATCTCGCGGGTAATACTCTTAGGTAAGGTAAGCTGGTTTTTTGCAGTCAACTTAGCAAGCATTGCTAATCTCCTATTGTTGAAAATGCGAATGTAAGATTTCCTTACTTCAGTATATCCTTACTATGATGCTAAACGAAAGCACATGACTATCCCTATTCTTATCTGCTAAACAACTAAGAAGGAATATTGGATTAGGTTTCAATTCCCCCAAGCAACCCACTCTAACCCTGCCTTCAGCGCAGTATTAGGGGTGTGGTAGATTTTGCGCTCTCCAAAGACCGCCCCGCCAGTGCTAATCAACCGGAACTGCCAGCAGTGGGCTTGGGTGTAGAAGACTATTAAGGTTGTACCGTCAATTCCGATCACCTGATGGATTGTGGTTTTGCTCATGGCGATCGCCCTATCCACATAATTATCTTGGTAATAATTGTATCTCCAAGTAACGTAGCTGTTGACGAGACAATGCAATTGCATTACCTTAGAAGGAGAATTTAATTTATAGGCTTAAAGGTCGCTATGGCTGAAACACTAGCCTCATGCTCAGAGTCTACTCTTACTGACCGGTATCAGACTACTATCCCTGACCCCGTTCGCAAGGTGTTGGGTTTAAACAAGCGCGATAAAATTCAATATACTATCCAGCCTAATGGACAAGTAGTAATATCTCGCGCTGATAATACAGAGAGTGACCCAATCCTGGGGCAGTTTCTCAGTTTTCTGGCACAGGATATAGAAAGAAATCCTCAGCACATCAGAGCGATCAGCGAGGATTTAGTGAATCGAGTTCAGTCTTTAGTTGCCGGAATCGAAATTGACCTGGATGCGCCACTTGTAGATGAGGATGAATAAAGTTGTCTGACACTCAACCGTTAGTAATCAACGGATGGAACATATTTGCTCATTCTTTATTTCTCAACCAATTTGAAGAACTTTTGAACAGAGTGACACAATTACGTCAGCAGTATCCTGAAAATTACCAACAGAAAAACGCTACAAAACGTCTAGCTGCCATAGCCAAACTAGCATTTGAGGTTATCCCTACTGACCCAACCCGCAGTGATTATCGTCAAGGTTCTACGCTGGGTGATGAATATAAGCACTGGTTTAGGGCTAAGTTTTTTCAACAATACCGACTATTTTTTCGATATCATCTGGAAAGCAAAATAATTGTTTTTGCCTGGGTTAACGATGAGGACTCTAAACAAGCTTACGACAGTAAGACAGACGCTTATCAAGTATTCAGGAAAATGCTTGATAATGGCAATCCTTCAGATAACTGGGATGACTTACTCAAAGAGGCAGAAGGTGAAATTACTCGCTTAGAGAAAGCAGTTAACGCAGAAGTTTAAGTAGCCCAAATACGAGCATTGATACAGATTCAAACTTATCATTTCTATCAGCTACCTTCTGGGGAAGCAGAAATTGTTACCTCAACAATCCTCGACCGCCGCCATAACATAAAATCAATCAGTTCCTAAGCATCGAGCAAAGTTATTTAATACTTTTGTAGTAATTGCGAACATAACCCTTCGCCTCTGTGTGTAAATAGATATCTCTCTGACAAGCTGAGGCTAATGCCGAGAATTTAACCAAAATACTTCTCCAAAGCCAGATGTGTTGATAAATTAGAATTTATGGTCTAGAGGCATTGTCATAAAGTAGTTGTGCTGTTTGCTCAATCACCATTCGGTTTTGCCAGTAACCTGTGTGTGCATCTCCTGGGTTGTCACCTGTGTCTACTTGGTACTCTTTAATTGCATTCGCAGCATTGTAAAGTCTGCGCGTACCGAAACCGAGCAGATCGTCAATATCATAAAAGAGTTGCCATTGTATTTGGTTAGAGTTATCAATCCCAATATCTTTGGCATCAATTAACTCCCCCTTAGCTAACCGATCGACAAGCTTCTGTGTCCGCATCATAAACAAGGGAAGCTGAGAAGCTGTACTGGTAAGCGAACCAAGCTTAAGCTGTCCATTTTGACGTTTCTGCCGCCAAGTTTTAAATCGTTCTTTGTCTTCCTCGCTTGCCTGTTTGTAGAAACCAGGCTCATGATTAGGTGCAAACAGCCCGTAGAGAAAATCGTGGGTAAGCGTAACTCCTAAACTTTGTCCAATCAAGTGAATGCGAACGTCTTGTTCTTGTTCATATTGAGCTAGTTTTTTCAGCACTTGATGATAGACAGTTTGACGGACATAGCACTCTCCTTGCTCTGAGGTGTAGTAAATTACGTCACCTAAGCCACGAGTAACAATTGACTCTCGTAAGCCAACGACTAATGCCCGAACCATTGGAGTTAACAGTGGTATATCAGCACCACGCCCACTGAACAGAGATAGCGTCACATTATTATCATTAGGAGCTTTAACTAAGTTATCGTATGCAATCCTTTGATTAACAAAGTTTTGAGCGCGGGTCAAGCGCTGATCTTCTCTTAGTTGCTCTACGGATGGTAAAGAAGGTTGAGGTAGTTCATGTCCCCATTCAACGCCAATAAAGCTTTGAGGAAACAAGTTTGGCAGATCAGGTTGCTCTTGACAGAGATTTGCCCAGAACTCGTTGTAACCCCAAAATTTACCTTGACTGTCAAAGGGAGAATGTGGTTCTGGTTCAGGAGACATTCCGTGAATCATTACGAGAACATTGATGGGAGGCATTATCTCTCCTTCAGTGTAGACTTTAATTTGTTAGCACAAGTTATCTCAGTTTCACTAGCATACACAAGTTTCTTCTAGTGTTTTATAAGTAGTAACAAATCAATACTGAAGAACTAAATTATTGGTAACAAATCAAAACACAGAGACTAAGTTAACGCTCTCAAATTACTAAGGTCAATTATTCAATCTACCCAAAATCTTCAACCTCTGACCTAGAACAAAATCAACCAACTTTTGACCACTGAGCAAACTTACCTGATACTCCCGCAGTAATTCTTTAGACTTTTCTCCGGTTCTCCCAGTATGAATAAAGAATCCTCCATGCACTTTCTCTCTCTGAAGAACTTGGTCGAAGTCCTGGATATCCTTGGCTTTAATGTAGCCCCGATAGCGCTTTGCCTGAATTAAATAAAGCTTTCCAGCAATTGTAACTCGCCCGTCTATCCCGCCATCATTACTATACTTAAAGTTGCGCTCAATCTTCCAACCCCTCTCGTGACAACAGGTCAGCAGCAGTTCTTCAAAAGCATAGGGGTTCATCTTACGTAGAATACCGAGTGCCTTGGGCAATTGAACTTCACCTGAACGCAGTTGTTCCAGTACAATGTCGGCTTGTCGAATATATTGCTGATGCTTGTAACTGGGAAGCCGAACCCTGGTTGAGACTGAAGAGCAAACTAAATCGATCGCCTTGCGGGGTTGAACAGCGACAAGAGGTGACTTGTCGGATGCTCTTTGCTGCCTAATTTCTGGCGGCGCAGAAAGGCTTCGCCTTTGCAGTCGTCTTCGTCGTCGATACTTCCAACCAGAAATCAAACTGCCAACGAATGCGATCGCCCAAACTATTAAAACCAGGCAGCCAAGTCCAAGCAGAAAAGCAAAAATCTCCATTGCTACCTCTTTGTCAACTTTTGCCCACAACACCTGCGGCATTAACCTAGTCTCCACCGCCAGCACCCGCAGATTGTGGCAGACACCTTTGGGCTTGGGACAAACAACCGCCGTCGGCATTCCCATAAATGCAATCGCACAATAGAAAATTACCAATGGAGTCCAAACCAAATAGTAGAACGTAGTCCGATTGGATGCCCGATGCAAAGTGCCAAACGTCCACTTTAGCCACATTTGCCACCGCTCCATTCGTGCTTTGTCTAGACGTTGGTTGTGCGCGATCGCTTTGGCGCGTTCCCGCAACTTATAGTTATTCAACTCAATTAGCTGCCTATCTGTGGTGGAAATAACCGTAATGCGCTGTTGGATACACTCATCAATCAACCAGGCAAACGCTTCTGATTCGGGCTGCTGCTTGGGTTCAACAGCCCCAGTGAGTTTCCCGAAGAAGTCGCTAGTACGCTCTTAGATGCAGTGCGAATTTCTGCTTCTAGTTGCCCAGAATCCACATACTGGCGTAATCTCTGAGCCGTCATCTGCCAGAACAATGCTTTGATTTCCTCCAGTTGCTCAACTGCCATTTGGGGCAATGCTGCACGGATTTCTTCTGCTTGGTTAAAAGCAGGTTGACTGAGTAATTGTCTGACTTCATCAAGCAAAATACTGTGAGCGTTAGACTTGTTCTGCCACACAATCCCAAAATGTGCTGCTACTTCCTCATAGGTTTTGCCCTGTTGTTTAATTAATGTGCAGGCTTCAACAAAGCGATCGCATTCTTGGGAATCATACTGCTCTTTATCCGGTAAATCGCAGGCTGACAAGATTTTCCCTGCTTCAATTAAAGTAATTCTCGTCCCAGCCTGTTCGCTTGCTAAAGTCAATAGTTCAGATATTTCTAATTCGTTGGTATCCGGTTGGATATCTCCAGTTTGCTTAAGTTTGTCCTGCTTACGAAACTGTGCTGCTGCCTGCTTGTATGTTTTGCCTTGCTCAATTAGCGCACGACATTCACGAAAGCGATCGGCTTCATCTTCCATGTATTCTTCTTTTTGCTCTAGAGAGCAAGCTTTGAGTGTTTCGGCAATATCAACAGATGATAATTCGCCAAATAGTTCGTGTTTTTGGTACATGATTAGTTCCTTGTGTTGGTAAATCTAACAGGGATGTCACTATTATCGACATAGCTCTGCTTTTAATCAGGGATGTTTATTAGAGCTTGACTTGAGTGGATTAAACCACCCTTCACTTTCAGTTGCGGCTCCTTGTGATTCTATGCTGTTGCCATTAAGATTCTGGTCGGGAACGCTCCCAGCTACAGCATTTTCTAATGGCGTTCCTGACCGCGAAGCGTCAACAACTTTTGGCGCTAGTGATGCTATCTCTTCTAGTACCACTTCTTCTCCCAACATTTGTTGCAGGTATTGCACATGAAGTTTGAGGCGGTAAATAGAATTTTGGATTGTTCGCTTAAAACTTTCCGGCGATCGCATCTCCTTATCTTGACAAGCTAGTGGTAGCCAGTAAGTTGTTAGCGCAATTATTGCCATGTCTTTAGAAGGATAAGGTGTTTGTTTGGAGTTGAGGTAATTTATGATAATTGCTTCTGGACTATCCGACTCAACTCTCAGGCGCAGACGAAACTCAAAATCTGATGACATAATTTGCCCTACCTAACTACCGATGGCGAAGATGCTACAGAACTTTGCAAGTATCTTGATAGACCGTAAACATCTGTCAGACGCAAGCACATCGCATCTTTGTTCGCTCCTAAGTTAAAAGCAAGCCTGACATCCTCTTCTAATTCTGCCGCCCATGATACTTGGGTATAGCTAAAAAAGCTTTTTAGTTCGCTACCTAGATATTCCGCCGTCCCACCGCCAATTATCACCGAGTCAGTTGTCTCCGGAATCATGCTACTGAGCCAGTCAGACACTCGACTCCAATACTCCTTCCTTGCCATTGCCACGGATTCTGTGATTTGAGCTACTTCGTCCATGCGAAAGTCTGCTTTCTTACTTCTGGCTAATGGTTTGAAATACTTTGGTTTGACTGTTGCCCCTGACTGGTGGATTGCCTCCAGCATTGCTTGCGTATCTTTCTGTCCTGATGTTAGACGTTTCACTCTTTCTATCATCCATGACAATCCCAAGTTTTCTGTCGCTCCTGATGATAGTCCACGCTCGAACAACACTACAGAAATATCTCGATATCCAAACATCACTAGCGCTATCACCATTGAGTTGAAGTCTGCCCCCAGTTTTTTACTGCGCGATAGCACTAGCCCACCACCTTCTGGCATACATTCAAAGCATCCCAGCTTCACCGTCATCTGTTTGCCGCGAAAGTGAAAGTCAGACAATGCTGAAGTTAATGCCTTCTCTAACCTTTCTCTGTCTTCCCACTCCCCGTAAGGTAACAGCAAAGCTAATCCTAACCTGAACTGTGTTCCTAATCCTTCCCGTTCTGCGATCGCTCCCACTGCTGCTAACACTTTAGGAATAGCATTCTCGTACTTTAAATCTGATAACTTGACACTAGCTTGAAAATGCTTCTTTGCTAGAAACCCCACCGCGTAATACTCATCTTTAAACTGTACCCATGCTTCATTTTCTGGACTTGGACTATTAATCCTGCCTGACTCGTAAGATTGTATTGACTCGCGGGTGACTCCTAGTAACTCCGGTTCCATACAAAACAACTCAGCCTGAAATGAAATCTCACCTAAAATGCGGTAGATCATCTTCGTCAATGATGACCCTGGATCTATAGTCAGTAGTAAATCCACTTTAGAAACCTCTAAGGGCGAACTTTTGGTTTACAGCAGTTCTCAGTTGGGTGAAACATAGCAACAGCAATGGGTGAACCAGCCAATAATGTCTTGGAGTGTCACCGCAGCGAGAGCATCGGTAA
>NZ_KI966369.1:206015-264233 GCF_000332075.2 Synechocystis sp. PCC 7509
TATTTTCTGACGCAGGTCTGTAGAGTATGCTTTCATTTGTCTTCCATTCCAGTTTCATCTTTAACTGTATCTTGCTCAATCAAGAACTGCTGTAAACGCTTTCGGAGCTTACTGTCGCATCAACTGTGGAGGAAACTAATACTCTATCGGCAGTTTTGCCTTGGCTGCTATAGGTTGTCGATGCGATCGCATAATCAAGAGGTAGAGGCTCGTCTAAATACAGCGATTCCTCTCTGCCATTAGGGTAGCGAATCGTTGCCGTCCTCCCCTCAATCGCTAGGACTGTAAATTCATCTCGATTGCTACGTCTACTTTGTTTGTCCTCTCTTGTCCATCTCAGTTGTTCTCCAACACAGACCTCAATGTTTTGTTGGGTGTAGACAGTTTTGCGAAACTTCATTGGGTCAACAGCCACTTGGTTGCCTGACCAATCACTCAAAACTAGCTTGTCAGACTCGTAACCACATACAGCATAAGCTCGGTCTTTATGTAGTCCTGCTCGTTTGTACTCCCGTAAAGGTATGACTACATCACCGATGTTGTAGTGATGGCGATATCGAGCTTGCACGGTCGTCAGGTCTTTTTGTTTAAGCCTGGTTACAACAGCATCCTCGCCTACAAGTGTTCCCTCCTGCTTTAGCCCGATCCGAAGATCCTGCATAATCTGGGCTTTTTCTTTATGAGTTCCAGCTAAAACTAAAGTAGTTCGCCGTTGCTCTGGGCTTAGTTGTAAGTAGTCTTGAGCAATCAGCGTACTCCTTTGCTCAAGCTCGGAGATTTCTTGTACCCTACCTACCTCTAAAAGGTGTTGCACGGCATCAAAATGATTTCCCGCCGCCGCTAAGGAGGCTGCCTGTTGCAAATCCGGGACTTTTTGCCGTAGTGATTGGTTAAGGTGTGCTGTACTAATTCCAGCTTGTTGCAGGCTTTTAAAGGGATTTCCAGCTTCAACGGCACTTAATTGTCGCGTATCGCCTACGAGTATGACTCTTGCTCCTACTGCTGTTGCTCTTTGCAGCAAGGCATAGCCGTCTTTGGCACTGAGCATCCCAGCTTCATCTACAATCCAAAGTTGGTTGGGTTGAGGTTCTTCTGGCTGCTTGGAGAGCAGTAAACTTGCAACAGTATTAGTTTCAATTCCTACCTCCTTTCCCAGTACCTTAGTTGCTTCCTTACTTGGGGCATATCCAGCTAGTAGAGTTATTTCGCCTGATTCGGTAACTTCTTGCAGCACTTGGATTAGCTGTTTTAACTCATTTAAAACGTAAGTCTTACCTGCCCCTGCTACTCCTTGCCATGCAATAAATTGGTCAGTGCTTGTTGCTGTAAGGGCGATCGCTTCTCTTTGCCCTGAAGTTAAGCTTTTATCTGCCAAGTAACTATCTATAGTTTCTGAAGTAGCGATCGCACTGCATAGCCCTTTACCCTGCTGCATCAGCTTGATGGTAGCGAGTTCTCTAGCTAAAGCTGTTTGGGTTGTGTACCGTCGTCGTCCGTCGTAAGTTTTAATTAGTTCGGGATGCGTGGCGATCGCACCCTCTAACTGATGGATGCTAAATGGCTTGACTTCGGCGATGACAAACTTTTCAATATCCTCACCTGTAAATGCAACTTGACGTTCGCTGCAATGCTCAATTGCTACATCTACTGCTAACTTGATTTCCGCCGCGATTTGTTCATCTTGCTCCTTTGAGGTAGGTTCAACAACCTGCGCTTTATCAGGGTGAATGATGCCATATAAATCAGCTTCCTCGTGCCAGTAAGGTAGTTTCTCCTCTCGCCTAATCTCGTGATTCTTTTTGGCTCTAGTCTTGCGCCACGCCCACGCTTTGTTTTCTGTGGTTAACTCTGCCCCCATCTCTATCAGCTTGCCAATGATCTGCTCGTGCCGTTTGGAGAATCCCTCGATTTGCTCCCTGGTATAACCTTTAATCTCAAATAGCTCTTTGGGATGGGGTTCAATCTCATACCCCAACTTACGACACTCTAGTGCCAGTTCGTTCCGGTAGATTTGCCCTAAAAGGATTTTATTTTGGTAAAAAGGTTTATTGTTCAAACTGCGCCATTTGCCATCTGGTCCTTGGGTGCAGTTCATAATCAAGCAATGAGTATGCAGGTGTGGGTCTAGTTCCCTACTTGTGTCGTGATGCCATTTCGCCACTATCAAATTATCTGTTTTAACTACTTGCCCATTTATCCGCGTCTGGGCGTACCGCGACTCAATCAGGTCAATGGTTTGACTTACTGCTATGCGGTGCGCTTCCTCTAATCGTGTATCTCCACCAACCAAACAAGCTATACTTACGCTCTTAGGAGCCGAGAACGTTAAATCGATGCCAGCACGTTCTTTCTTGCCCTTATGGTTTTGTTTTTGTCTTAGCTGCGTCTTACCATCAGGACTTAAACCATTAACGATGTTGTCGTAGGCTTCTAAATCGGTAATTGCCCCTGATAATTGATATCCCGATGCCCCCTGTCCTTGCCACTGCGAGTTAACTTCAGCCTCCTCTTGGCTGTAGTAGTTCTCTTTTTTGTAGTAGGTCTTAGCTTGAGTTGTATTACTGTTGGCGAGAGTCAACATCTCTAATTGCCTCAAGAGTTTTATTAACTAGGCGGCGATATGCTTGTTCTATTTGGCTGTTTTGTGCCATTAAAATTTTTGCACCCGTATTCCCGGCACTGATAAATTTTAAATCCGCCCTGCAATTTTTATTGAGCTTGTTTGTTGCCATTTAAAAATTTCCCTCAACTTGAATAAGCAAGTTGCTGGTTCTCAAAAAAATCAAAAGGTAATTTTACTGCGAATTTTCCCGCTTTCCAAAAGCAGGAGAAATTAATTATTTTTGGTCACCCAAAGTTGCTACTAAAAATATAGCTTATAATCTGTTTATTGCAACTATTTGAATTGTATTTTTGCACAAAAAGGTGCGTCAGGTGCGGTCGCTTTGCGACTACCTTTTTTCTGGGGAGTCCAGAGGGGCGACCCCTCTGGGAATGTTGGCATATATCGGAAGATGTTGGGGAGTATTGGGAATAAATGGGAAATAATGGTTTATTGTTGGCACTTCACAAGCTTAATGAGAACTGTATCAATAGAGTGAATCAATGATGATTCAAGTAGGGATTTATTGGGTACTGTTGGTTTATTTAGGGATTAGTTGGGAAATATTAGAATGTTTCGGATTATATTGGTAAAAAAGTAGAAATTAACAATTTTTTAGTGTAGAGTAAAGTAGTTTGATGAAGTGAGATAGCTAGAAGCCTTGCATTTCCGTCATCAAAGCTTTGTTAGGAATTATTAGTAATTAGCTAGAGCAAAACGAAGTTTGGCAAAAGAGAAAACTTGCTGCCAACTAGCTTCCGTATCGTGGAGGTAAGTTACACCTCTATAACCAATTTGTTTAGAGAGCATTGTGAGTGTACAAGGTTCTTGTTTAAAGTGTTAGCCATCGCTGGCTGACATTTATCTACAGCAGTTCTCAGTTGGGTGAAACATAGCAACAGCAATGGGTGAACCAGCCAATAATGTCTTGGAGTGTCACCGCAGCGAGAGCATCGGTAATTGCTTGGTCTAACTGAGCATAGGTTCGTGCCGCTCTGGCACGCAGAAACTCTTTGACTTTTGACCAACAGTTTTCAATTGGTGAAAAATCTGGCGAATAGGGGGATAAATAAATGACTGTTGCGCCTACCGATTCAATTGCCTCACGGATACCATTAACTTTGTGGGCGGGCAAATTATCCATAACTACACACGCGCCTGTCCAGAGATTAGGCACTAATACCTGAGTCACATAGGTCTTGAATGCTAGAGCATCAGTTGCACCGGGAAAAGTAATTTCACCTACCAGCCCCCGTAGCGCCATTGCACCAATCAATGTTACATTTTGTCCGCGCCCGTAAGGAGCGTGGTTATAGGCGCGGCTGCCTCGGACAGAACGGGCATAACGCCGTGTCATTGCTAAGTTGGAGCCTGTCTCATCTACAAACACCAAATCCTCCAAGTTGACTGCTCCAATTTCATGCCAATATTCTACCCGCAACTGTTGTACTCGTTCGCTGTCTCGCTCCGTTGCGCGCAGAGTTTTTTTTTCTGGTAAGTTTGAGCTTTTGGACGTATCGTCCCATCGTAGCTCGACTGATCCTTACTCCAACACGTTGCTCCAGTTGGTCGCATAACTCTACCAAAATGGCATCATTATTTTCGTCTACTAAATCAGCTACTACCGCCTCTTGTTCGGGGCTAAGTTTAGCTACTTGACCTCCTCCATGCGCTCTGGGTTCAACGGTTCCATCGGTGCGATAACGCTTTAATAAATTCTCAATAAATGTCAAACTGACCCGAAACCTTCTTGCCAACTGCCTCTGGGAACTCTCTTTTTGGTTATACGCATCAACTATTTTCTGACGCAGGTCTGTAGAGTATGCTTTCATTTGTCTTCCATTCCAGTTTCATCTTTAACTGTATCTTGCTCAATCAAGAACTGCTGTAAGTTAGCCATGCAGCATCTCTGGGTGTTGCTTTTGGTCAGCACAAAATTTTTGCGTCTTGAAATAGATAATTCGGTGCAGAGATTCAAAGACTGAAATCACAGTATGTGAGAAAAATGTTTATTCTCTGCTGTTTACTCAGTTAAGAACGGGTGTATTGTTGGAGATACGCCCTCTCCATTGCTGAGAGTTTAACAAGTTGATTTTTCTTGCTCGTGCAATATGTTAGATGCAGAAAGTTGCAGATTCTGACCTATTGCTTGAAATTTATTACCAACAACGTGAGCACTAGAAAAATCAGCGATTATTTCTCCTGTTGCGTCGTTAGTAGTCTGTTTGCCTTCCCAACCCTTGCAAAAACGAGATGGCTACCATCTCATCGCCCCTAACTACAGCTTCTTCAACTACATCCAGAGCGCGTGACATCAAGCTTTTAAGTCTAACTACTGAACCCTCCCACGCGGCGGCACGTAGAGCATTTATTGCGACTACAAACTCAGAATCTTGACTTTTCCACTGACCAACAATATCACTATCTACACCTATTAATGCCGCTACTTCTGCATCGGTTTTCCCTACTAGTAAAAGCTCCATAGCGTAGTGTTGCTGAAGGCTAATGATTGCAGAAGTTGCCTGCGGACAATCTGTAGTAAACTGTGTTGAGTTATTCATCAAAGTATTCACTGAATCAAATTATCTTGGGTAATTTACAGCAAACTAATTATTTCTTTAGAAAAACAATAATTAGTTTGCTGTTTAATCAATAAGTAAGTAAGTAAAGCTACTAGAATTAATCTAGTTTCTAAAATTGTGAAGCTCCTAAATATGCTTAATTTCAATTTTCTCGCAGTATAAAAAGTTTTAGCACTAACTTTTTATACTTTTAGTTATTACTTATTTAATCAACAAGTAATAAGGTTAAAAAATTAGCAAATTGGTTACTAATCAGTGACCTACACTAAATAATAGCGGAAACAAAACATCTGTCAATCATTATGAATATAAATTTTATTAAGAATTATTGCACACTTTCACTATGACTTTAATATCTGAATTTAATTAAATAATTAGTGATAAACCTATGGCAAAAAAGCAGGTTACTTCATCTAAAGCTACCTATTTGAACATAATAATTTTAATTTATAAGCATCTTACAAATATTTTCTTTGTTCCTAATAACACTTACGCTTCAGTAGTTGTAGGCATTTCAAATAACTAGCTTTTTGCTATTGCAAGCATAAAAATTTGACACAAGTAATCTTTAAGCTAAAAATAGTAATAAATTACTAGCTACTTAGAAAAAACCTTCTTTTTTCTAAGTAGCTAGTTTAAATTCCTCTACCGTTTAGTATTTAATGCAATCTCGGCTCTTTTGATTAAAAGATTCGAGATATCGATTAGAGAATGCAATTTTGATTCTTCTATTAAATTGAGAGCTTCAATATTCATGGCTTTTGCGCTATCAATCAACTTTATGTAAATTTCATTAACATCCGTTGAAACTGATATTAATGATGGCTGAGATATCTCCTCTAAATTATTCAATTTAGGCTTATCCCTAAGTGAATTTTCTTGTTCTACTCCTTGATCTTTCTGAGCCTCATGTTTAATCAACTGATTATCAAATGTATCTATATTATCAAAAACTTGAGATTCTAGTAGTGGATTTAGACATTCCATTACTTCTGGAAGACTTGGAGTAGTTGATGGATTATCCAAAGCTTCAGCATTAATGTCAATTGTTACTATTGATTCGCTAAGTGGCGGATCATTTACTTGTTCACTTTGTCTAGCGATCAATTCAGCCTTAAGCGCTTTAGCTAAGGAGTGAGTAATCGTTTCCCCCTGACTAGCGCGTTCTATAGCTTCAAAACGTACAAAGTCGGGAGTGGAAGGAGCAGCTAATTCATACAAAGCCGAGGGCGCAATGTCCAAATGTGAGAATTTTACACATTTGAATTTATCAGCCACTTGCATAAATTTGGTTGCTGTCCAAATACTCCAATCAAATTCAGCATTGAGCCAAGTCCGGAAATGTCCGTGTCCTAGTTGGGCTTTAACTTCTTTTAATTTCTGTCCGATACGAATAATGTCATTAGCAGTACGACGCATCAAGCTTTTGATTTCGTAAGTATGTTGCTGGACAACAATTCGAGTTTCACTTTCAAGAACTGTATAGTTAAAGTCTGTCGCAGGATTTGAGGGCTGTTTTGAAAATTGATAAGGCGCTTCGTTATTTGAAATCATAATGAAACTGCTCCACATACTACTCAAATTTGACTAACTAAGATATGCTCCTAAGTGAAAATTAAACGTAGAAGCTTACTGTAGTTAGCCTTCACTTGTCCAATAAGACTAAAAGTAATACGATGCCGTGTCAATCCAAGAGGTAACTGGATTGACAAAGCACTGATAATCGTGTACAGCGGTTTCAGCATATTTTTGAGTTTAAGGCAAAAACTACAATTAGTCACTTACTAAGAAAGGAAATTTTGTTAATTCATAGTTTAATTTTCTGGACATTCTGGATTGACAAAAAACTAATTTTATATTAAGGAAAATCATTGCAACTCGAAGTTTTTGTTTAAAAAATAAATTTAGCTTTTTATGCTGCTGATAAATTTCCGTAGCCAGGTATATTTAAAGGTAAGCTTTGGGGTAGGGAAAGATGGATGCTGAATATATTGCAAGGCTCGTAAAGATAGCTGATAACTTGTTTTATGAAAAAACAAGCTTGCACCTAAATGATGTGGAAAAAAATATACTTGAGCAGATTTTAATTGGAAAGAAATTTGATGACATTCAAGTGGGTACATTCACTAATGAAACTCTCAAGAAGTATTGGATTCCTAAGTTGTGGAAACATTTATCAGTAGCCTTTGAGAAAAAGATCCTTAAAACTAATGTTTTAGGAGAGTTACAAGACTTAGATAAAAAGCAGCGAAAAATAATTCCTTGTAAGCTAAGTATTAATAGGTGGAGACTGACTAAAAATACTCATGTCAAAGATTTAAATCGGTTTCAAGATAAGGAAATCTCCTGCATCAAATCTAATAACAGTAAGCCTACTCCTAATCATCAAAACACTTGTACTGATGCTGGAGAACAAAAAGTTGAGGATGAAGCTACAGCACAAACACGCGATTGGTCTCCTTCAGTTTACCAAGTAGCTGTAACTAAAAGCCTTATAGGAACTAATAGCACCTCTGGTGGGCATACCTACATAAAGTATATAAAGCCTGGCATACCATTGCTACTAGCACTTGGAGTTTTTGGTGTTTGGTTCAGCTTATCTTGGTTAGCCAATTGGTATGGAGCAAAAAGTTATTTGGCAGGAAAATTGCCACAAGCCGAGTTAGGCTATAAAATTGCCCTTAAACTTAATCCTCGGTCAGGAGCAACCTTCTACAACCAGGGTGTAGTTTACGAAGATCGACAAAACTATCAACAAGCGCACACTCAATATCAGAAAGCAATGGAGCTAGGTTTAGTTGCTGCCTATAACAATCAAGCCCGTTTATACCTTTCAGAAAAGAAGTATGACAAGGCAGTTGCTTTGTTGCAGATTAGTTTACCGTTAGCTAAACATGAAGACAATCGCGTCAAGTATAGTATGCTCAAAAATCTTGGCTGGGGGCGGTTAGGGCAAGGTCGTCTTGCAGAAGCCGACCTTGCCCTAACCCAAGCAATTGAATTGCAAGACAATTTTTCTTCTGCTTACTGTCTATTAGCACAAGTTTTAGAACAGCAAGGTGACAACAAAAAAGCGCTCAAAGAGTGGGAAAACTGTCTGAGATATGCACATCAACCTCAAACCCCAGAAGAAGATAAATGGATGAATCAAGCACGACAACAGTTAAACATAGCAGGAGGTATTGAGTGAGACGCAGCGTATCTATACCAATAATTTTTATATTGTTGTTATTCACACTTACTCAACAGGAGGTGACAGCAACGCCTAGTGAGAACAAGCAAAACAATACTTGTGTTCGTGTTGGACAACTAATCTCTGTTCAAGGGCGAGTAGAAATCAAGCGCAAAAAATGGTTAAATTATCATCCAGTCACTATCGGTACAACACTTTGTCAAGGCGATCTAATCCGACCCAGCAATTCTCATTATGGAATTTAACTAGAGTTAGGAGGGATTTGCAACTCTAGTCCCTCAATCATAAAGGTGAGCAAATGATCCCAACTCTCGAAAACCAAGTAACGAGTTAAGGCACGCAGATCGTCAAAAAAGGTCTTGCGCGTTGGCAAGTGTTGACGCAGTAGACGGTACTTATCATCGAGTAACTCTAACAAGGTGTGAAAGAGCAATGACAGGAGGTTGAAGGTCGCTAGGAGGGAAGAGAGATGCTGCTTGCCATGACCAAAATTATGTTCGAGATTGTAGCCTTTGGTCTTAAGGGTATTATTGTGTTCGTTTTCCACTTTCCAACGAGTGCGACCGGATTGGACAATGGCTCTAACGGTTTGACCAGAAATGAGATGGTTCGTGGCAAAGGCATTTTTATAGAGTTGCTTGCCATCCGAGCGGGTCACGGTCAGTTCACACCAGTTCACCAGCAGGGCATCATCACTATCGCGCAGGGGAACATGGTTAAGGTAGCGGTAAGTATAGGTTTCCTCGGTTTTGCCCGTCCAGCGTTTATAGAAGACAGTAGGTAAGGAGATGCGGTCAAGATGCTCATAGAGCGTCTTGTGGGAGTCCGGACGACAGGTCAAAATAAAGTTGAATGAGTGAGAATGCAAGGCTTCGCAGAACGGTTGGTGACAATACAAGTCATCTCCCAGCACCGTAATTGCCATTGAGCGATAGGTCTGAGCGTGAGTCGCCAACCAGCGTTTCGCGGCAGCAATCTCACAGTCTTGCTTGTCCGTCCCATCTTGCGGCACGATGAACTCTGGCACCATCGGCACCACTGTCGAGCGTCCTGGACTAACGATCACAGGGGTCACTGCCCCATGGAAATACCGCACTGTGCCATCCTTATCCGTCTGTGTCGAACACTTAGGACAATGAATTGAGTAAGAACTGAAGTATTCCACCCCATCCATTGCAACTAATAGCGTTTCTCCAAACGACCGCAACGCCTCCAACTCTCCACTTTGCTTCAGCAAGAGCAGGATTTCCGCAAATACGGGAAACACACATTGCGGTTTCACCCCATCCAGTAGGTCGCGGATCTGGTTGTCGCACGGTATCTGATGCACCCCAAACAAGCTCTGGGCATTGCTGCTTCCTTTGGTAGCTGCCATCGTCCGTTGATACGACAGAAACGATGGCGTTTGGGTGAAAAACACGCTAAACGCACTCAAAGCTGCGTCTTCCATTCCATAGCGTGTGTTCTTGCCTGTTCGCTTGTCTGGTAGCGTTTGCAGCATATTACGAAAGAACCCTATCACACCATCGAACTTGCACTTCGGGGTCAACCTCACTGGCTTCCTTGGCTGGTTTGAGACTCTTTCACCTTACCCCCTTTTCATCTGCTTGAACAGTCAAAAATCATAATGAGAATTGCTAAATCCGACCGATCAAAGACGCAAAAGCTGTAGTACAGTGTGCCGATCCAGACCAGAATCTTTTGGTTGTCCCAAAGTTTTTGTTATCAGGAGTAAATATTGGCTGTCGCCCAGCCGATGAGCCAATATTTACAATTGACGGACCAATTACTCCTACTCGTGACCCCTTAGCTAATCGTATTCCTTATATTATTACTCCTAATAATACGTGGATTCTTAATGCTAAACCAAAATTACGCTGGGTTGCCGTCCCTGGTGCAACTAGTTATGTCGTGCGCGTCATCGGTCCAGGAGTCAAGTGGGCGAAGGAAGTCAACAATCTTGAAGTCATCTATTCTGGTGAACAACCCCTACAACCAGTGGAAGAAGGTTATTTAATTACAGTTGAAGCTGATCGCGGCACAACACCAGCCAAAGCAACTTTCGGCTTACTTGACCAAAAAAAGGCTACTCGTGTTCAGGCTGCTGCCGAACGCATTGCAAAAGAAAATTTGACCGAGGAGGAAAAAACTTTAGCTATTACTACTCTCTTTATTGGACAAGGCTTAATTGCTCCAGCAATTGAACGACTAGAATTTGCCATCGCCAATGGTAGCCAAACCCCAATAATCTACTACACACTAGGTAGTCTCTATGCACAACTTGAATTATTCCATCAGGCTGAGGAAAACTACCTAAAAGCTGTTCAAAGGTCAACGAACACCCATGATATAGAAGGGCAGGTAGCCTCTGCTACAAAGCTTGGAGAAGTATATCAAGTAATTGGTGAACCCGAAAAAGCTACCTATTGGTTAAAGCAGGCACAAGCAGAATATAAAAAGTTGATCTAAACTTTAAAGCCAGTTACCTACCAAGACGTAAGATGCCCAGTAAAACGGAGATTTGTACTTGTGTAAAAGATTTATTTGGGCATTTTGGAGAGCTTTGACTTTAGTGATTTCACTATCACTCGGATACAAGAACATTTTGTAAAAGTCTTTCATTAATAAAGCTGTAGAATTATCATTTACTTGCCATAAAGAAGCTAGGGTACTTCTCGCTCCTGCCCGAACAGCTACACCAGCTAATCCTAAAGCAGAGCGCCGATCTCCACTAGCGGTATCGCACGCACTCAGCACCAGTAATTCAATAGCTTTTGTTTGCTTAGTCTCTCTGGTTTGAAGCAAATTCCTCAACTGATTAATATTAATACTGTCATCCCAAGCACGAATATACGTTTGATCGGGACTGGAACTAAACTGACCATGAGTTGCTAAATGCACTACTGAAAAAGGAATTTCATTAATTTCGCTTGCCAAGGCATTGCGAGTAAATTCTTTATTACGCAATACAACACTTGTAGGTATTTGGGAGATTTGCTCTAATTCTTCTTTTACTTCAGGTAATGCAGGCGCATTATAACCAGGAATTTTTTGAGAAATCCCGGCGGCTAACACTTTCAATTGACGATCTGGCAAAAGCTTAGGTTGTAATAACTGGAGACTAGGGCTGAGAGCTACAGCATACTTTTCTATTAAATATTGTCGCCCATCGTGCAGCGCTGCCATTGGGATTTGGCGCAAAGCACCATCTAGTACAAACACTAATGTCTCTATTTTATTTTTTTCTAGCTCTGCCTCCACTGGCTTGATTATCCAGTCATACGTCTGTTGTAATAACTTCAAAAATCCCGGTCCAAAACTGTTCGGTGATTGCAGATTCTGTCGTAGCGTCGCTAGTCGATCTTCAATATTTTGCTCTTGAGATAGGGAGCTTGAGTAGTGTTGTAATGGCTGGTTTGCTAGTGAGACTATCACCTCTATCCGGTCAGCTAGAATAATTGGGTAAATAATGGCTGCTGTTGGATCTATATGGTCAATTGCTAGTGAGGCTTCACTTTGCAGACGGCATCGCAGCAGATTTTCCAGTTGGGCTAATTGGAGCGCTTCGATTACATGACGGGCTTGGGTTAATTTTTTTTGCTCACTAGATTGCAACAATAAATCAACTAACTGGCGGTACACGGGTTCGACACTTTCCTGAAATGAGAACTGGAGGTTGGCACTACTAGCCGTCAGATCACTGCGGAGGGATTGGAGAGTATCGATTGCTTGGCTATAAGCAGCGATCGCTCCTTTAATATCTCCTTGTGTCTTGAGTAAATATCCTAATTGCCACTGCCACTTGTAGGCAATGTCTGTAGCATTGGCTGCCTGAGCAACTACCAACGCTTGACGAGTTAATTCTGTGGCATAGTTCAAGTTTTGGGACGATGGTGTTTGAGCCTGTGCGTATAGCCCACCAAGGTAGCCGAGGGTATAAGCTTGGCTACGGCTTTCACCAAGGCTTTGAGCTTGTTTTTGGGCTGTAGCTAACGTTTGGGCAATTTCCAACCATGAGGGAGCGTCTGTAGTTGTAACTTCTTTCAAGCAGCTTAAGCTTATAGCTAAATTTAGTCGAGCATAGATTGCTGCTTGACTAGCAGGCAATTGTTCTAGTCGCGGCTGAAGTTGGAGCCATAATTTTTTTGCATCTAATGAAGCATCAGTTTCTAACATTACACCTAGGTGATTAACTTGAGCCTGCACCCACATATCTGATGAAACTGATTTATTTGCCGAGAGTTGATAAAAGGAAGCTGCTTGTTGATAGAATTTCTTTGGAACGCCTAGACTAGGACTGTATGGGCAGTGCCAAGGAGTTGAGTCAATTTCGCTTGCTGTGTCTTGGTTAGCTCTTGCTCGGTTACCCCAAGCTTGAAAGGTGTTGCCTAAACTGAGCAAGGCAGCACTCTCATTTTGAGGCGAACGTAATGCTCTCGCTGTTTCTAAACTTAGCTGCAATACTTTTGCGGACATATCTAGATTGTCGAGCTTTTGCAGAACATCGCCCAGGCTACGCAAGCCAATTGTTTTAGTTTGCGAGTTTGGTATTTGGTCAAGAGTTTTTAGTACCAAGCCATGCCTCTGCTGGTAGTCTTCGTTCGACTGAGTTAACTTTTGACAGTCTGTATTAGTAATGTTGAAAGCTTGTAGTAAAGTATTGCAGGCTCTTGGGTAGAAACCTAAAGCTTGTAAAGCTTGGCTGATATTAATTCGGCTTTGAGTTATGCCATCAGGGTTTCCTACTTGAGCATAGGCATCTATCGCCTTTTGCCAAGCTTCAATTGCCTCAGAGAACTGTCCAGATTCGTAAAGTTTTTGCCCCTCAATATTTGGCTGTACTGCTCGATCTGCTTGAGCAGTTAGTGACGAGGAGCGAGAGGGTAGTGGTTCTATCCCTGGCACTTGCTTAACGGACAGAGCTAGAACACTTGTCACTATCAGCAAAGCTAACAGAACCAGTGTAATTCCTTTAGCGAGTTTTACTCCAATCCGATTGTGCGATCGCCAATTTAATCTGTTTGCTATTAGTCTTTTAGGGCCCATAGCAAGTTACTTGAGTGGAAAGGGAACTGGTAAGTGTAGCGCTAACAGGTTGAGCGGTCAAAATCACCTGACCTCGCTCGTTAATTACCCACCCCTGGGCTTCTACTATTTGAGTCGGGGTAGAGCTAATTGGACGTGTAACCGTTACGTTAGCCGAGCGGTTTTCCTCTCCAGATTCTGCGATTGCAATAGCTTCTGCCCGCAGTGGTTCACTTGGTTGGGGTGGTAAACCGCCGCGTCCGGAAATGATGAATTTACTCCTTCCTCTTGCCAAACTATCTTCCCTAGCTGAACAGTCTTGTACAATTAACCTTGAGCTATCAACGACTGTCGGTGGCAAACCCACTAATCCGTTAATAGGATTAGTATCTAGCGTATTGATTTGCACTGTACCACTTATTCCCAATTCTGAACTAGCAGTAATATCGCTTAAGGGAGTCAATCTTGCGCGCGATTCAATACCAAATATGCCTTGGGCTGCTATTTTTATATTGCCACCACGTCCATTTAAAGCATTGGCGGTAATATCGCTATTTTCTAAAGCAACTAATGTGTCAGTGTTAATAATAATGTTACCACCATTACCTGCTTCACCAGCAGTCGCGGTTATGCTGCTGCCATTTCGCAATTGTGAATTTCGGACTATTAATGAAATGTTACCTCCTTCTCCAGAGGCAGTAGAGGTTGTAACCCTACCTTTATTATTTAAATTAACAGAATTAGCATCAATTTGAATGCTCCCACCATTGTTAGTTCCGTCATTTCTAGCGCTGATTTGCGCTCCATTTAAAACATTTAATTGATTTGTGTTAACGGTTACAGATCCTGATTCCCCTTCAGGTATCGTTGGTAAATCTAAAAATTCTCTGAAAAATGGATTGCTAACGTTGGCAGATGAAATTATTAGTGAAGGGGTAGTAAAATTGGCGGCTGTACCATCAACTAATATAGAGTTGCTGGCATTAATGACGAGACTTCCAGATAAACCGGAGGCTACCGTAGAAGACTCTATTCTAGCACCTCCCATAATAGATAGATTTTTTGTATTAATCAAAACGTCTCCTGCTTTGCCGAATAAAGCATTGCTGCCTATAGAGCTAGATAAGAAACTATTATTAATGAACTCAAGATCGAAAGTAGTTAGCGCACCTCCTAATACGTCTATATTGTTGGTAACACTCAATTCTACATTTCCAGCGTTAGCATTTCCTAAAGTTGTTGACGAGATGGTACTTCCATCTCTAACAGACAAATTTTCAGCATATAGTTTTATATTTCCTGCTTTCCCTGTATTATAAGAACTCGTTGCTATAGTGCCTGTTAATAGCCCTGTAGTTGGAAGATCAGTACCATATAGCTCAGTTATTCCTTTAGAGACTACAAAAATATCTCCACCCGACCCACTTCCAAAACTTGCACTTCCTACCCCTCCAGAATCTCGAATAAAAATGTTATCAGCAAAAACTTCTATATTTGCTGCTTTTCCGCTTAATAAATTTTGTGTAAATATTCCTCTAGCTGGACCAATATCTTGAGCATTGGGGTTCGTTGGATTTCTAATTCCAATTAATTCTATATTTCCAGAAGCATTAACACTTACTTTGCCTGAGTCCAACACACCAAAATTTGAGATTATTACTAAAGAAGGGTCTACTACAGCAATATCTCTACCTCGTAAAAATATATTTCCGTTTGTTACACCACTAGCGTCTAATAAAGCTAGTTTTTCTAATTTAATGTCTCGAAAATTTTGTACATTATCATAATTTAGAGTCCACCCTTCATTATTAACTGACTCAATTTTTACTAAACCAGAATCAACACTACCTATCTCAATTTGACCAGAAGGGGCTGTTATGATACCACCCTCGATATTAACGTCACCGCCAACTAAAATAATAGCTTGTTCAGGATTTGTTTTTAATCCTACTGTACTTTGACCTGCTCCAATTACAGGATTACCTACAGTTCCAACGTTGGTAAGTAAGTTGTGACCATTTCCTTCAACTCTTATGCTTCCAGGTAATGAAGTAAATCCTAAACCAATAGGTACACTTACTGTTAATAGCGTAGATTGCGAATTAGAACTACTAAATTGTACGCCGTCAGCAAAGTTAATGGTATTAGCCGTACTTGCTAAAAATGAACCGCCAATATTTAGAGAAGCATTTGAGCCAAGAATAATCCCGTTGGGATTAAGCAAAAATAAATTAGCATTACTGTTAGCTTGAAGCGAACCATTAATAATAGATACAGAGTTCCCTGTTACTCGGCTAATAATATTTTGAATATCATTAACATTATTAAAGTAGGCAGTACCACTTGTAGGGATAGAAAATTGCTCGAAGCTGTGAAACAAGTTTCCTCCTCTTGTTGCTCCTCCATCAACTTTCTGTATAAAAGGGTTCCCTGGATCAGGAGAAATCCTAGAGTTCTCGCTACCTAAACTATTATCAGGTATGATTTGCGCTACAGTTGGCTTTGAGTTTAATAAAATTGTAATCGTTATGATAAAAGCCTGCCAGAAAAGAGTTAGTGTATTGTAACTAAAACAAAATGTAGACCTTTTTTGCTTAATTATATATTTCATATTAATATTGTTAGATCCTTTTTAAATATTAAACTGAATAAAGCTTGTAAAGAAAATAACATTATTATAGAGATAATACCTCTTTATTCATTTATTAGTTTCTCCGACGATAATGTACGCTTCCCAGAAATAGGTATACACTCTTTCATACTGACAGTGGAAGCCTTGTTCTGCAAAAGGTATTTGCTCTCCAAATCTTACGTTATAGTCTACAAAAATTTCATCTGTAGGAGCGTTTCGTTCATTTTTTTTTATGCTTTCTAGACCTTTGACAAATGTATCGTGACCGTAGACTAACGTTGGAATTAATAATAAAGTTAACTGAACAGGATTAACAGGTAAAAGTTTAGCCGCAAAAACAATAATTAAACGACCGTTTGGACGAAGCACTCTTTTAATTTCAGAAATTGTCTTGGAATCATATATATATTCGTTCGGGAAAGTGCTGATAACATTATCAAAAGAACAATTGGGAAAAGGTAAGTTTTGAGAAAGACCTTGAATTATGCAATCGGGTTTACCTAAGTGACGTTGTTGAAGATTGTGACGAGCGGCATCTACCATTTCTTCTGACTGTTCTATTGCAAAACATTTATAACCTGCTTCTATTGCATCTGCTAGTAGATCACCTAAACCACAACCTATTTCAAGAGCAGAGTTTCCTTTCATTCTGGATAAAACAAGTCTTTGCCAAATACGCCATTGCCCTGCAAAGGGAATTGTACTGGCGAACCAATAAAGGTAACGGTTATTGTAGAGTAGCTGAAATAACTGCTGTCGCCAAAAATCTATCATAGTTCTTATAAAATAACGTTAGATATTACTATTGATTACGCAAATAGACTATTGATACTGTTAATAATTATTAGTGTAATGTTACTGTAATGAATGTTTGTAATTGAAAGCTCATATCCAAATATGTATATAAAATTGAGTTACAACATCATATTAATTTATCATCATTACTTGTTATTATTTCAGTTAAATGAAGTCCAGTTCCTTATTAAGTAAATTAGCAGAGATTGCCTTTTATTTGCCCCGCAAAGTAATGTGGTGAGTAATTATAGATTAAGATTTTGTAACTACTCAGGCTGAAATTTTAGTATGTGTAAACGAAGGGAGGAAAAATGAGGTAGTGTTTGAGTAATTGGTTGCTGATCTGAGGCAGAGTCATTGAGCAAGTTGCCTAAAAAGCCGAGTGTTAGCCGAGAAGATGTCCGTGTGGTTTATGCCCAGGGAGAGGAGGCGGTGATTGCCTTGGTGGAAGGATTATGGCAACGCATAACTAGCTTAGAAACGCGCCTCGAAGCATTAGAGGATCGACAGCACAAAGATAGTCACAACAGTAGTAAACCGCCATCGAGTGATGGATTTAAGCGACGCACCAAAAGTTTAAGAACCAAAAGTGAACGAGCCAGTGGCGGGCAAAGCGGACATCCTGGTAGCACCTTAGAGTGGGTAGAACAGGTCGATGGGGTGGAACAGCACCGCGTTTGTCAATGTGTTGGTTGTGGAGCCTCGTTGCAGGAGGTTGCTGTAGCAGAGTGGGAACTGCGGCAAGTGCATGACTTAGAGCCGCCCAGATTAAAGGTGATGGAACACCAAGCCGAAGTCAAGTGTTGCCCACACTGTCAGAGGCTGAACCGAGGCACATTTCCGGCAGATGTCAACAGCATCGTGCAATATGGGGCAGGAGTCAAAGGCTTAATGGTGTACTTGTTAGAGTACCAATTGTTGCCTTTTGAACGGGTCACTCAAATGTTAGCAGATGTGTTTAACTGTAAGATTTCTGAAGGTACGCTTTATAACAGCCGTGAACGGTGCTTTGAGCAATTGGCTGGAGTCGAGTCACAAATTAAGGAGGGAATGCAACACGCGGCTGTGGGGAATTTTGATGAAACCGGAATGCAAATCAATGGTAAACTCTGGTGGTTACATGTTGCTAGTAACGATGGTTTAACCTACTACTTTGTCCATGCTAAACGAGGTTCATTGGCAATGGACGAGATGAATATTTTGCCGCAGTTTAAAGGCATCAGTGTACATGATGGGTGGAGTAGCTATGCCCAATATAAGTGTGACCATGCGTTGTGTAATGCCCATCATTTGCGGGAATTGTGCTTCATCTCAGAACGTTATCAACAGGTATGGGCAGAACAGATGATCGCCTTGCTCATTGAACTCAAGGCTCAAGTGGAACAATCTCACGTCCAAGGCAACACTGCTTTACCCGCTCAGACAATACAACAGTTTGAGTCTCGCTACCAAATTCTCATAGCTACGGGACTGGCAGCCAATCCACCCCAATCATACCCAGAGTCTCCTAAGTCGCGTGGTCGTCCCAAACAGAGTCCCGCCAAAAACTTGCTCGACCGATTGCAACGGCATCAAGCCGAAGTCTTGGCATTCATGTATGACTTTCGAGTCCCCTTTGACAATAATCAAGCTGAGCGGGACTTACGGATGATGAAACTCAAACAGAAGATTTCTGGGGGTTTCCGTTCCTTGGCAGGAGCGCAGATATTCTGTCGCATTCGTGGCTATATTTCCACACTCAAAAAGCAGGGTCGCAATGTCCTCGATGCGCTTCGCCAAGTCTTCATGGAAGTTCCTTTTCTGCCTACACTTCAACCTGAGTAGTTACAAGATTTTAACATTATACGCAACCATAATAAATTGAATAAAACTCATTATGATGGATTGTAAATCTAAAAATTGCAAATCTAAAAGTAGCCTATTTCAGACTTGGTTATGCCTGATTGCACTCACCACTATAATTAGCACTCTGGAAAATACCCCTCTAGAAGCACAAACTCCACCGCTACAAGTTCCTCTACCCCAGTTCAGCCTTTTCCTACACCAACCCCCTCTCCGGTAGTACCACAACCCTTACCGCCTCCCGAAGAATTATTAGAGCCAACTTTACCCATCCCCACACCGCCAGAAAATATTCCTGGCGGACTACAAACAATTGATGTAGAACGTTTTGAAGTGGTGGGTAGTACAGTATTTTCTCCTGCACAAATAGCAAAAGTTCTAGAACCTTTTACCAATCGCCCAATCTCTTTTGCCGAACTATTTCAAGCGCGATCGGCGATCACTCAACTTTACTTTGACAACGGCTATATTAGTTCTAACGCATATATTCCTCCCCAAACCCTGCAAGGCAGAGTAGTGACAATTAATGTGGTGGAAGGCGGATTAGAAAATATCCAAGTTACTGGGACAAAATATTTAAACCCCAACTATGTCCGCCGTCGTCTAGAAATCGCCACAAAAGCTCCGCTAAACCGCGAACGCCTTTTTCAAGCGCTGCAACTACTGCAACTCAATCCTTTAATCAGAAATATATCAGCTAACCTATCGGCGGGAACTCGCCCTGGTCAAAGTTTATTAGAAGTGCAAGTAGCTGAAGCACGAAGTACAACTATTCAAGCGACAGTTGATAACGGACGATCGCCAGCAGTGGGCAGTTTCCGCCGCAATATTCAACTAAATGAAGGCAACTTACTCGGAATAGGCGATCGCATTATTGTTGGTTATAGCAATACAGATGGTAGTAACGCAATCGATACAAGTTACTCATTACCCCTAAATCCTCGCAATGGTACACTCAACCTTAGCTATGGCACTACCTCAAGCAACGTTATTGAGCCACCTTTTGATTTGCTAAATATTAAATCTGAATCTCGCTATTATGACATAACTCTCCGCCAGCCAATTATTCAAACGCCAAGCCAGGAGCTTGCTTTGGGTATAAGTGCTAGTCGCCTAGAGAGCGAAACTTCCTTACTAGATATCCCTTTTGCCTTGTCTCAAGGCGCAGATGAGCAAGGACGAACTCGGATTTCGGCACTGAGATTTTTTCAAGAATGGACTGGACGCGATGCTCGTCAAGTAATTGCCGCGCGATCTCAATTTAACTTAGGAGTGGGGGCAATTGATGCCACCGTCAACGAAGAAAGACCAGATAGCCGCTTTTTTTCCTGGCAAGGACAAGCTCAGTGGGTGCGACTGCTAGCTCCAGAAATTTTACTTTTAGTTCGTGGTAATGTTCAGCTATCAACTACGTCGCTTGCGCCGCTAGAACAGTTTAGTTTGGGCGGTTTGCAAAGTGTTCGCGGCTATCGTCAAGACCTACTGTTAACGGATAATGGGGCTTTTGCTTCGGCGGAGGTGAGACTGCCAGTTTTGCGCGTACCCGACTGGAATGCAGGTTTGCAAATAGCTCCCTTTGTAGATATTGGCAGCACTTGGAATGCTGGTAGGGAGGCTCCAGACACTAAGTCTTTAGCTTCAGTAGGTTTAGGTTTAGTTTGGCAACAGAGCGATCGCCTTACGGCTCGGCTTGACTACGGTATTCCTTTAGTCTCTGTATCTTCCACCAACAGAACATGGCAAGAAAATGGTTTATATTTTTCTGTATTTTACAACCCTTTTTAACCTTCTGAAGCAACGTCTAATTTCTCTTCAATTTTTGAAAGCAGAGATTTAAGGCTCTTATGTAAGACCATTAAACTTTCTCGGTCAGTTTCAATCACTGGAAACTTCTCCAATGATTGATTAAGTTTTATAACATAACTAGAAGCTTTGCTTGTCTGCTGAGGAGAGTAGTTATTGATTATTTGATTAACTAAAGTGCGTGTATCCCGCACTGATAAGTTCCTACTGACAACTTCTTGTGTTGCTTCAACGCGAATTTTTTGTGCTTTCTTTTTGTCAAATCCTAATCGTTCACTGTGGAGTTTTGCAAGTTCTCGCACCTTGCCATCTTCTAAGCCAGCAGCACGAATAGCCTCTTTAAGATCATCTGGATAGCTTAGGACTGGAAAAATATTAGTATTAACAGATGCGGGATTTAATTTGAACTTTAACAACACTTTCAAAACACTTTCTTGTTCCTTAGATCTCCACTCAATTGATTCAATCCATGCTGTTTGTGCTTGTTTTTCAGCAGACCTAATGTCTGAAAATTCATCTGCTCTCCGCGCTGCTTTCAGCTTGTTCACTAAAGAGTTAAGATGCTCAGGTATCTGTTTTTGGGGATCGTTACAGGACAACTCTTGGGCAATAAGGTCAATTAAGTTCTCAGCTAAATCAAGGGCGCATAATTTTTCTGCATGAAGACTTGTGACAATTGCACGTTCAAGAATCTGAGGATCTTCAGGAGAGGAGCCTCCTGTTAAATAAACAGCATCTAAAGCCTGCCAATCGCTACGGTTTTTAGAATTCAGCAATTTAGTTCCCCGCCATCGCAACTCCCCGTCAAATATTAGGGATATCCCATCATCATTGGGTGGAAACAAGATTATAGGAGCTTGCTGCCCATGTTCTTCTAAACTGGCGGCTCGTTCCTTTACCATTGCTTCAGTAATCATTCGTCTAGGCTGCTTGGGGTTGCGCTGAAGTTGATTAATAGAAACCTTTTGAACTCCACCAGCTTGCGCTAATTGAGCAGTAAGTGCTTGAATTTGTTGCTCCAACTCAGCTTTTTGAGCAGTATTAAGCTTTCCTAATTTAATAGTCGCAATCTCTGCTTGCAATTCTTGGAGTTCTTCGTCTTTCTGTTTGACTTGCCTTTTCAGATCGAATGCTTGCTTGGCGATCGCACTACCTTGATAGGACTCAGTTAGGTCAACGGGTTGTTTTGCCATATTACAAACGATCTTCAATTGCTTGGATAACTGGACTGAAACCTTTTAGGGCTGGAGTTCTAGGGCGATGGAGATAAACAGGTAATCCTATATTAGGATCTGACGCATTTACAAACTCTGCTGAAAATTTGATTTGCGGAAAGCATTGAGTTTCATACTCTTTCAAAATTGAAGGTAACGCAGTTGGATTGCTACTATCTAAAATTTTAGAATGAGCAGCAATTTCAGGTTGTCGAGTATTTGGGATAAATCCTAAAAGCTCAGGAGGCGGTTCTAAGTCAAGTTCCAGAGCATTTGAATAAAACCATTCTAGGAATAATCCACCACTGGTCGCTGCTTTGAAGTCAGGTTCAACAACAACAATGAGATGAGTGACGGCTGGAAGAAGAATACTTCCAAATGGCTCAAGCCCACCGGGAGTATCAATGAGAATAAGGTCGAAGTCTAGTGGAAATTTTTTTAGGCGATCTTTGAGAATGTAATATCGTCGCTTGTAGCTTTCGATTTGTCTTGGTGTATCGCGTAGAGCAGCCCCGCCCTGAATTATAAAAGCATTTTTCGTGTGTTCCTGCCAGATTGGAGTAATTGGATACTCTCCTTTAAAATTAGGCTGGAAGATTTTTGCTGAGGAATGCTCAGGATCGGCAATCCCTAAGCCTGTCCATAGGCGAAGCGAGTCTTGCTGATCTAACTCAATCAATAGAGTTTTATACCCCTTCTTAGCAAGAGGATAAGCAAGATGCGCGGCAATCGTAGTCTTACCTACTCCACCAGAATTACTCATAATACCCAATATCATTTGGCTTTGGGCTTTGCGCTTTGACATGGTGAAAACAGTATATAGCGATCTTTGGACAATTGTACTCCTGAATTTGTTATTATATAACGTTATGCAGTAACAAATTTTTATAAAACTTTCACTGCATAACGTTATGCAGTAGATACTATTATGCTGTTTTACTAAGTTAGGTAAAGCAAAATCTAATATACCAACCTAGATTATTCGTCTTGTTGTTATAGGCTAAAATACCTAACAAAGTTATAGCAAACTTTCGCAAGCTATCCCATCCGCATCTCTATCTAAATTTGTCTCCAGGAAAAGCAGTAAAAAATTATTGCGCCTGAACTTGAGTCTTGAAATCGCTACAATTGCCATTAGTGCAACTTGGTAGTTTTTAAGTTGCTACATTTGGAGGTATTTTAGTTACTTACTGAGAATTACCCCTTCGCTTTCCTTGTTTATAGTCCCAAAGCATAACAGGTGATTTCTAGTTCCGATAGCCCAATCGCCATTGATTGGATTGTGCTTCTGCTTGCAAATACTGGTCTTTGGTGGCGGTACATCCATTGAGGTACTGGCGATAAACTGCTGCTTGCCCATCTTTTACCATTCGCACATTAATTGATTGCCCACTTACATATAGTTCCGCGACAGTTTACCCATAGCGATTCCCTACGGCAGTGCTGGAAGCAATCATGCGTTATTTCTCTAACTTGTACTGCTTTATCTTGCGGTAGCAATTGCTTGAGGCGTGAGGTCGATTGTTGACCCCAAGGCTTATGAGCGCTCTCTAGGGCATCAACGCAAGATAACCTGTTGTCACTTGACCTGACTGACGGATACGCAAGGTGTCGCCATCGCCTATGCTGACGACTGTGGCGAATTACTATTCCTTACCCGTTTATCCTTAGCTTTTAGCATAGCTGAAGCGGCGGTGTTTCTATTTTTTTTCTTTCGCTTTGCCTTTTTCTTCGGAGCAAAAAACTGTTTCTCAAATTCCCATAATTCAAGGTAAGGACGCTCTAATGCCTCTAGTTCTTCCACACGCCCCTCACCTTTTAGTTTACTTCTCAGCCCCACTAATTTGTTCCATTCCCGGCAAGCTTTTCTGGCTTTTTCTCCAGGGACAGCTTTACAGTTAACGCCTCTGAAAGACTTGGGTTCACGAAAGTAATGGGTCATTTCCTTATACTTATACGAAAAACTTTAGTAGGCATTTAAGGTTTCATTTACAATTTTATCAGCTTTGTTAGGTTTTTCTTTAGTCAGATAACCCTGTTGTACACTCACAAATTGAATGTACAACTGCTATTACCTTATGCGCTACTTCAACCGCAACTGATGCCTTAGCCGCATCGCGCAGGCGATCGCCCTGGTGTAACGCGGCAATTATCTTCTGTGATGAGGGCTGGGCAAGGAATCGCTGTCTTAAGTTTGCTTCAATGCGAAGCCCTGCGTGCGCGCTTGCGCTATCGCTCACCCGCCTATTATCTGCTTTTGTTTGTTCGTCCGCTAAAAGTGCTACTAAAAAATCATCCTGCTTTCCCGCTAAAATATCTTGCTCTGCGGGTGATAATACTTTAGCTGGCATCTGGTGCAGGTCGCGCTCCACTGGTTGAGTTTCGTTAGGGGTGGCAAACTTAAAGTATTCCGTCAAGCTACCGATTGGATAGTTGCCACTGGAGTAGCGATACTTAAAATACCGCTCTATATTTCCCCGATTTGCCCAAGTTCTTACAACTTCGATATCTACGTTTTGGAAATGTGATCGCACGTCTCGATATATTTCTACTAGCCTACTATCAATAGAACGAGTTGTTATACCGATTTTATGAAACACTTGCCCATCAGCCTGCACTTTCAGGTAGTACAAACTAGCAAGCAAAATTTTCCGTATCTGATCGCTGTAGATTCGTAAGTCAGTCAAGCGAACCCATAGCTCCTCACGCGGTAGCACTGAGCCAGAGTTATCGAAAATAGCAGATTCCAAGAGTGCCAGCTTTTGCTCAATCAGTGGCTCCTGTACACAATTGAATGCGGATAGAGGCAATGCGCCAACTGGGATTTGTCCTAGTTTAGTAAATTGGTAAGCTTTTCGCTCTGTCGCGGCGTTAATGTTTTGTGAAATCTCAACGAAGCTTTCTCTGGTAAAAGCTGGCAATATTTCTAGGCGGTCAATACCATTTTCGTGCGACTTATGCCTATGCCAAAGCTTATTTAGTTGCTCTAATTCCTTACCTGTTAAGAAAATGTTGAAGGCATCGTATAGGGGTAAGCGCGGGATGTCGCACGGTTCTCTCTTGATAACTAAGTTACAGGTGGCTCCATCGTGAGCGAAGTGATGCTCTTTTACCTTGCCCTTCTTAGCTATTAACGCACTTGCACAGTAAGGGCATCTCAGGTAGGTTCTACCGCTTGGGACATTTTCAACCTCAACAAGCTTATTCTCTGCATCAACGCCATACCGCAGCCACATACCAATCTCGCTTCTTACTTAACAGATTCTTATAAAACAATTACTGGATGATACGATCGCATCTTCCGTGCCAACACTGGGGCGCGATCACTGTAAAATTAGCCAAAGCACTGACTTCGCGTCCTCTCCCTAATGGCTTACCAAATTTCCGCCACAAAACTTCAAACCTATCACCGTTGCCCCCAAGCCTATTATTTCCGTTACGAGTTAGGTTTGAAAGCTCCCGGATTCTTTGGTAACGCCAAGCTTGGCACAGCCCTACATCAAGCACTTGCCCAAGCTTACCGCGATTGGCATTACCTTGACCCAGTACCACCCCTTGATTGGATTTCTTTGTGCTGGGAGCGATGTTCTAATAATCTCAGTCCCAACCAAGCTGAGGAAGGACAAGAAATTTTAGAAAATTACTATTATCAGTTCATTGCTGGTGAAACTGCGATCGCAAAACCCTTAGCAGTCGAAGGTTTAATTAAAGGACGCTTATTAGTTAACAACTTAGAATTTAAAGTTTCTGGGCGCTACGACCGCCTTGATTTTCTGGCAGACGGGTTAGAACTAATTGACTATAAATCAACCAAAGAAGTAAAGTTGCCAAAGCCCGATGAAATTGACTTGCAAATTGGTCTGTATTACATTGCCCTAGAGCAAAAATATCAATCCTGCTTGCAGCAGTTGAGCTTATTGTATCTGCGAACAGGTGAAAAGATTGTTTTTGAGGCTAGTAGCGAACATAAACAGCAGGTAGAAACTGTTATTAATGAACTAGCTTGGCGATTGCGTACCGATGAACAATGGGAACCAAAGATTGGAGAGCAGTGTGAAGTCTGTAGCTTTAATCGCTACTGCGCGGCGGTACAAGACCAGCCTGAACCGTTACCGCCAAATGCTAAATCTCCTCTACAAATCCAACTTGCTCTGAACCTTTAAAGAATTTCATTATCTTAGTCGCCAACGTACTTGTTCTCCTAACCTACTTCTTAGCTTTTAACCCGACTATTCCACTTCAATGTCGCTTCATCCTCAGTTTTTGCCGCCGGACCTTGTGCGCCACACGCGCAATAAACCACAAGTTCATAACAATCATTGCTGTCCTCAAATAGTGATTCAACGATTTCCATATCTGAGTCACCACAAAATGGACAGGGTAAAAAGTAATCTTTAACTTCTATTTTCTTACTAGCCACATTACAGGTAATTTAAACTGACTAAGCAAGTATACAAGGAGAAGTAGTATTACTGAGTAAATAATCTTGCCACTCCACTACCGAGCAAGTAAAAGACGCACACTAAAACTGTTTGAATCAGATAAGTCACAAGTAGAGACTGATATAATTTGCGATTCTGTTGCTGAAATAACCTGTTCCACAAGTACCATTTGCCCTGAATATAGGCGGCGGTGAAGAATAAAGATAATGCTGGAACGCTCCACAAGGGGAAATTAGCAAAGCCCATATAAATAGCGCTTGCCAGCAATCCAACTCCTAACAACCCTTTAATAAAATTCATGTCATTTTTGTCTGGTACTCTTGGTATTGCTTATCTTTGCTTTCCCAATACTTCTCTACTGTCTCACGCGCGATCGCCGCCTGCTCTAGCTCCACCCCTTGCTCGGCTAATAATCGCACTTTCACCCGCTTCCGCAAGTCTGAGATAATTTTGCCGTTAGTTTTTCGAGTCTGCGCCCAGTCTAGTATTGGCTCAGGGTAAGGGCTTTCATTTAGGTATGCTCCATTGAGGATTTCTAGCAAATTATAGCCGCGCAGTTCTTCAACCCAGTGGTAAATAAACTTTAAATCGCCATCTTTCTCCTCTAGATTTTTATTGGGATTGTAAATGCGGAATGTATCAGATAAAGGATTTGTTACCCCTGCTTGCATCTGCCACTGCCAATTATCAATAGCTAGATTATGTCTTACACAACGTCTACAGCAGCTATATTACCGTGCTTTTATTGTTGTGTATGTATTCCACAACAATAAAATTTGAAACCCTTACAACCTGGTGGTCTTCGGTAGGGGCTGGGATACCGTCCTAACTAACCACCTCAAGCAGCCTAGCGACCAAGCTCACCAGACATAGACAACCTTTGCAATTCAGCCTATTGGGGTGTTCTAGTGAAGCGCCTCGTTAAGTGGCGAATATTGTCTATGGAATACGCTGCCAGTATTTTTCACAATTCATTCACAACTCTACTGAACTGGTTACTTTTTAATTCTTTGCTCTTGAGATGGACGAGACACGGGATACTTAAATAAACCTAACTGAAAGAAAATATATACTGCCAATCCTGAAAAGCAATCACGATAACTCCTACAACTTTACTTACAGATCTAGGTTCATAACTTTTGGATGTTATGCTTGGAGATCCTCGTCCTGTTGGTTTTGAAGCTCCGCCCCTTCAGGCATACCTTTGTCAAAGTTGGTAGATTCAGTAACCGTACCACTAGCCCTAAAGCCATCTGCCATTAATGCTGAACCAATTGGTTTAAAATCTCCACCGACATCCCCTACTTTAAGATTGCGGCTTTGATCTGTATAATCTCCTTGAACATAATTACCTTCAATTTTTTCGTTGTGGTTTACATTGCTTATATTTACAGGCTCAATAGAAACAAAAATATTATCACCTTTTAAAATATATTTCTTGCTATCGTTCTCCTCCTTGTTGGCATATTTTTCTAGAAAATCTACTATTTCACTAAAATTAAGTTTTAGATAATCAAAGACTTGAGAACTTGCTTCTGTTTGTCTCAGTTTTTCAGAGCTAACGTTCTTTACTAACTTTTCAAGAGCTGAGAATAATTTACGGAAGTAGCCTGGCGATACTTCTCCAATCGGTAATACTAATTTTTCTGACAGGTTTGCTGGAGAAATCAGAACAAGGCATGGAAGATTGCTTGACTCCACATCCAACTGTCTAGCAATATCATATGCTTCAGACTTGTCATAGGGTTTACTTCTAAACCAGCTCCCCTGTCAAATGTCAACTATCCTGGGTTCTTCCGAGCTTTTGGTGATCTAGGAATAAAGCTGGATAATCCTAGGAGGATATGAAATTTTCAAAGCTTATGACTGTGCAATTCCTCCAATGCCTACTTCCTGATTGCAACCTGCTCCGTTTAGAAAACTGTGAAATCGACACGGATAACTATCAGATCGCTTTGAGCGTATCCTCAACCCAGATATCAGCCCAATGCCCACTATGCTTTACTTCCACTCGACGCATCCATAGCCGTTATGAACGAACGCTAGCAGACATTCCCTGTGTGAACTTCAGTTTGACCTTAGCACTCCAAGTCTGTAAGTTCTTTTGCGATAATTGCGCTTGTGTCCGTCGTATTTTCACCGAGCGGATTGGGGGAGTCGTTGCTCCTTGGGCAAGAAAGACTGTTCGCTTGGTGCATTGGTTACAGAGCATTGGTTTAGCTTTAGGGGGTGCCGCAGGGACACGTCTGGTTCACAAACTCGGCATTCAGGCTTGTGGAAGTACCCTGTTGAGCCACCTCAAAACGTTACCCTTACCACAATTTGAGGTGCCGAAAGTGCTGGGAGTGGATGATTTTGCTTTTCGTAAAGGACGGCAATACGGCACTATCTTGGTCGATTTAGAGCAGCATCAACCAATAGCTCTACTGGCAGATCGCAAAGCTGAAACGTTAGCAGAATGGTTACGGCACCATCCTGGGGTGGAAGTTGTGTCGCGCGACCGCTCTAAAGTTTATCGAAGTGGGATCAACCAAGGCGCACCGGATGCCTTGCAAGTGGCTGACCGATTTCATCTAGTGCAAAACTTAGCTGAAACCTTGGAAAAAGTGTTTAGCAGCTACAGTGCTGAACTCAAAGCCATTGAGCAACGGCAGCGCCCTAATCTTACTGCACCGGAGGCAGCGATTGTGAAGGCTAAACCAACGGCAACTGTAAAGGCTCAAGCCCAGACCCAGAATGCTTATCAGCGAAGGGTTGAGCAACAGCAGCAAGTGAGGAAACTGCACCAACAACAATGGTCTCAAATCGCTATTGCCAAAGCCCTTGGGGTCAGTGTTCGGACGATACATCGTTACCTGACGCGACCAAACTTACCAGCAACATTACCGCGACGCAAATCCTTTGGCAGGAGTGTACTTGACTCTCACAAACAGGTTCTTTTAGAGTGGTGGAATAGGGGCATCCGGCAGCCCAAACTGCTGGTGAGCTTACTGCAACAGCAGGGATACAGTGGTAGCGAGCGGACTGTGACTCGTTACCTTAGTCAACTGCGTCAGGCTCAGGGTCTGCTTGCAAAACCTGGGCATTCTGCTCAAAGCCTAATCAAAGTGATTGACGAGCAGTCTCCGCCTTTGACGGCTCGTCGAGCCAGCTATTTAGTTGTGAAGCGCCAGGAGAATCGAGCGTGCGAAGACATCGAACTGTTGGAGCAGCTAGTAGCACAGCACCCAGCCTTAGCAATTGCAGTAGAGTTAGCAGAGGAGTTTTTACGACTGCTACGCCAGCGACAAGGTGAGGCGTTTGCAGCTTGGTTGACTAAGGCTCTCAAAAGTTCATTGCAGCCCTTTCAATCATTTGCATCAGGTCTTTTTGATGACTTTGAAGCTGTTAAGGCAAGCATGATGTTAAGCGTGAGTAATGGTCCAGTGGAAGGACTGAATAATCGATTAAAGATGTTGAAACGGCAGATGTATGGACGCGCTGGATTAGCTTTACTCAGCAAACGCTTCATTCTGTCTCAGTAAGCCATATCCAAGCATCATTAGTTCCTCACATTATGACTAGATCACCAAAAGCTCGGAAGAACCCACCCTCCCAAATGTTGACAAATACATAGTCCGACTCAACTGCTGGGTATTCGTAGATGAGGTAATCGTTGTACATCTGGAGTAGTTCTGGAGTAACTGGTATGACTCGCTGTTGTCCCTTAATTCTTGCGCCGTTGGGGTTATTTCTTTGCACTACTCGAATAAAGTGGTCGTCAAAGTCCCCTATGTCTTCATGGCATAGTCCCAGTAGCTCCCCTTTCCTTATTCCTGTTCCATTGAGCATGAGAAGGATTAGTTTGTCTCTAAGACGGCGTGTGGCATTAACTAATGTTTCTATCTGCTCGTTGGTTAGACAGCCAGGAAACTTCTTTGGCTCTTTGAGCTTGACTAGCTTTTGCCGAACTGGTTTGCTTTTAGCAAGGCCCGTTAGTAAACCTTTCCCCGCTAACCCATAAGGCATATGGAATCTATCAAACTGTTTAAAATCAACAGTCTGGTTAGCAATGTGGTATTCGTAAAAGCTAGTGATAGTTGTGATTGCTCGATTAATACTCCGCTCTGATTTTTTGGCTATTACAGGTTGCATAGACACCACAGAAGTATCTCCAACCCTTGACCAATAAGCGAAATCTTCTAAATCAGAAAGTCGCACGTTGCGCCAATCTAGGCACTTATGGTCGATAAACTGCCACCAGGCTTTCAGGTCATAACCGTAACTTTCAACCGTATTGGGCGATTTAGAGCCACACAGATAAGTTAGATATCGTTGAATCGGCTCTACTATTTGGTATTCCTCATCCAGCATTAGCCAGATTATTTCTTGCGAGAGCGGGTCAATACCTTTTTGGAGTGTTAGTTTCATGTACCCAACAATACATAACTTAGATCGTTGTGTAAGATAAATTTTGTAACCATCTATCTTTACACTACGCAAAAAAATATGTTCGTTGTTGTTGTTGTTTATTATTAATATTTAGTAGAGCATAAGCTAAATCCCCGTCTACTAAGTGCCTCATGTAATGCTCTGCGCCATGATGCCACGAGATGCCGCAGTTAATGCACAGGAAAGTAGCGCACATCGCCCTCATCCGAAAGTTCATCCAGCCCATTGTCTTGAGTTGCCGCATCGACGCATCTACTAAAGGAAAGCCTGTTTGCCCTTCTTTCCAGGCAGCAAATAACTCCTGCTTCTCCTCACTTAATTCGGCAGGTGAGTAATACTCATCGAACTCTGGGTAACGGTTGGTATCTACTAACTCTGGGTGGAAGTACAATCTTTGAGTAAAACTATCGTGCCAGCGCAGGCGATCTCGGAAGGCTTTGAGGGAAAACTGTACTTTGGGATTGCTGGCTAATTCGGCGGCTTTAGCTTTGGTACTTTGGTAGACTTGGCGAACAGAAATAGTGCCAAAAGTCAGATGAGGTGATAGGTGGGACGTAGCACCTTGCTGAGTCAACCAAGGGCGCGAGATTTTCCAGTGATACCCATGAAAGCGGGAATCTAAAAACGAGTTTAAGGTAGCGATCGCCTGTGTCTCTCCGCCACTAAAATAAGTATTCTCTGTTTCCCAGAATTGGCTGTACTTTTGCTTCAAATCGCTGAAGGTAATCTGAGGAATGTCAAGCTGAAGCTGGGGCGTATTGATGTGTTCTGGGGTTAAATGTAGTGGTTGTCGTAAATAGGTATAGTATTCCTCCATCCAGTCATCGCGGCGTTCACCATCAGTTTGCAGGAAGTTGTTTAGCCCTTGGTGGTAGCTGAGGTTATGTTGTTTGTAGTAGTTGATGATTTGGAGATCGCGTTCTATCCCATACTGCACCTGCACATCTTGGTTGAAGAACAGTTTAGGGCGATCGCCTTTTTGGAGTAGTTGGCGTGTAAGCCCTTGAATTACACTGAGGCTATTACCTTCAAGTAAATAGAGTTGACTTCCCCGCGATTTAAGGTTCCTATCTAAGTCTTCCAAAGCCTCAAACAGAAATCTAACTCTGGCTTTGCCGACTTCTGCCTGCTGGTAAAACCAGGGATCGATAATGAAGCATGGTAAAACTTCCGCGTTATCGGCGGTAGATAAAGCGACAATCTCATTATCACTTAAGCGCAAGTCTCGACGGAACCAGAGGATGTGCATTTACACAGTGTACTATTTTTGTACTACTATTCTAATTCTTTGCAGGCGATCGTATTTGAGGTAATCTAGAATTGGCTCAAATATGCCACAACGCTTAGAGCATAATCTTCTTAAGTTGATTCAGAAACAGCCATGAAATCACATACCTTCGTCAAGGTCAAGCGCCCAATCAAACCTCCAACCTCACAATATTTATCCTCTAACCTCACACCAGAAGAATTAATAAAACCTACTCCAAAAGTTGAGATTGAGCCGCAGGAACAGCTAGAGCCAGTGCTGATAGTAGATGCAATGCTTGAGATTTCAAGAGACGAATCTGTTTACGGCTGTGGATGGAGCTTGACCGAGTTGTTAAATGAATTCAGTGGAAGATAGGACGGCTTATGGTAGAGTGCGCGAACGCCGAGTTTTGTCAAGTATTAGTTGGTAGAAAGTCGAAAGAAGTTGCTCAGGCAAATAACACTTTTGCAAAAGTACGGAAAACTCCTTCATGACACTACCTCTAATTGCTCAATAATCTGAACCCGATTTAAACCGACTGATTCTAAACAGGACTACTAACACTACCAATCGTTCCAAACACCTGCCCAAACTGCTGGCGATTCTGACCAAGATAGAAGATAGCGTTACCATTCTTTGGTTGTGTCTGAGGTATTTCTTGGTCATCAAGGAACTTGAGTCGCTCGTCAGGAAAACAAACTGGAAATAATCTTGTTAGCTTTTGAAACCATTTACTACCTGCTGATGGTCTAACCAGCAATACTGCTTCTGTTACCCGCCCTGAAGAGTATTCATTTAGTAGCTTGCTTGTCCACTTGGCAGTCTTACCATCAGCAGGTGGATGTAACCAGACTCTACCAAACCAGGGATGAAATAGTCCATCCAGCGCCAGGGTATAGTAATTTCTCGCTTGCACCCATTGTTGTGCAATATCGTCACTAGCTGGGTCTAGGTCAATCTCTCCCATGACCACACGAACTAAATCAATGATTTCTGGCGGCGTGTACAACTGTGGAGCTTTTTTACGGGTGGGAGTCTTTGAACTTTTAGAAAATTTGTCCTGAAGTCGGTTAACCCGCTCACTCAATCCTTGTATGCGCTTGTCCAGTTTCTTAACAGCTTTACCACGCGCCAGTGCTGCCTCTGCTTCTGCCACTGCTGAAGAGTGAATACTCAGGTACTCGGTTTTCTTACCATCAAACATTGGCTTTCTCGATTTAAGCCGGGGATACTTCTTCTTTTTGCTGCCTCCTGGTTTAGCTTTCGCAATCCAGCAGTCAGTTAAGACTCTCCCCTCACTTTTAATCCTTCCTATTTCTGCTTGTAGAGATAACAACTGAGTTTTTAATTCCTCTAGCTTCAGCATATTCGTATAGCAAACTTAAAAATGCCATTATAATAGAATTTGCTATACGAACAAGTGAAAGTAGTTCTTTGTTTCTCTTAGTACAAGTAATCTCTGTCATTTCTTCACTGCTAGCATTTTCAGGTTTTTAGGAGTCAGCTATGAACGATTTGCAAGCCTTTCTCTGTCCTCTCGCCCGCTACTACGGTCAGGTTAAGCCTCAGAATTTGGTTTTCAATGCCAATTTGCAGGAGTTCTCCCAGCGCGTCAGCTTGATTGCCAACTTAGAAACCAATGGCAAACTTTCTCCAGAGGCATCCTATACACAAGTTGAGGCGCTCTGGCAACAGCTTCAGACCAGCAAAAACCAATTAGGCATTGGGCAATCCTTTGGAGAGCAGCCTGGAGTTTGAGCGCTATCATCATGCAGTTAAACAAGATAAATACACAGATGGAAAATTCAGCAATCAAGTCGGGTGATATTGTTCGTCTCTTACAACCTTTTCGAGCGGAGCGCTACAGTTTTCAAGCGTACACTTTCGGTATTGTTGCTGGAGTAGTCACAGATCACCTCACCAGCAGCAAGATTCCCGTAGCGATTGAGGAATCCCTTCCAGCAGTACAAACGCATCAGCCAGAATTTGAGCAGTTAGTCGTCTATTTATATGAGCCGGATACTTCAACAACGTACATGGATCAATTTGGTGACAGGCCATTATTCAGCTTTGACTGGGATGAAGTGGAACTATACAAAGCGATTTCGACCCCAGCTTACAAGTAAAGGGATGTGGAACGCAATTTTACTGCCTGGTTTTAGGGGTAGATATAGCGTAGCTGGTACTAGGGGCAAGATAGGCTGAGAGTATTGCTGCATTAGCTTTTTATCCATCACTTTTAGATAAATCATCTAAGCCTTGTTAGACAAGGCTGTAACGAAAGAATAAGGGTTTTAGTCCTGTCATTGGCATACTACAAACCTCTTTTTTAGGTAAATTTGTACTATTTTGCCCCTCATGACACGTTCGCTAGCTTTACCCCGACTACCCAAAATAAAAGACGGACAGTTTAGCTACTACAGATCGGCGACCAATGCTCGCGTGAGATTGGCAGCCGAGATTTCCTGGCATCCACTGGCATTCTGACCAGCCCATAGCGGCGAGAAATCTCCAGATCCTTGGCTTTCAGCTTTGGCACGCAAGGGAGCCATCGCTGCACTAGCCATAGGAAAGATGGGAGCAACATCGCTCATCGGTCCCAGCTCCATAACGATCTGATTCGCAATTGCTCGCGCCGGACGACCTGTAAATATATTGGTCAATGCGGTATGGCGGGCAGTCTTACTTCGGAGCGCAGCCCGGTGAACTGTGCTGGTGGTGGCTTCAGGGCAAAGCAGATAAGTCGTCCCCACCTGCACTCCGGCTGCACCTAATGAGATCGCCGCCGCAACGCCCTGGGCATCGGCAATACCGCCCGCAGCAATGACCGGAATCCTCACCGCCCGCACAATTTGTGGCAACAGGGCAAACGTGCCGACTTGCGTATCAATCTCCTCAGACAAGAACATCCCCCGATGTCCGCCCGCCTCCAAACCTTGAGCAATGACGGCATCCACACCCTGAGCTGCGAGCCATTGCGCTTCGGCAACAGTTGTTGCTGAAGAGAGAATCTTTGCGCCCCAAGCTCTGACTCTCTGTAGCAATTCCGCTGATGGCAAGCCAAAATGAAAGCTCACTACCGCAGGCTGGAATTGGGCTAATAGCTCGACAAACTCAGCATTAAAGGGCACAAGCCCCGAACTGGGCTGAACGCTTTCGATCTCAATCTCAAGTTTGTGATAGTAAGGCGCAAGCATAGCTCGCCAAGCCATTTCGCGCTCGGCATTAGGTGTGGGCATTGCGTGACAAAAGAAATTCACATTAATAGGCCGGTCGGTTTGGGCTGTAATGGCTGCTAGCTCATCTCGCATGACTTCCAGACTAAGTGTGGCACAGGGCAGCGAACCTAGCCCACCCGCATTGGATACGGCTAATGCGAGAACACTGCCTTGCGATCCTGCCATTGGGGCTTGGATAATCGGGAGTTCGATGCCGAAAAGTTGTTGTAAAGTCATAGGTTCGTTACCATTTGCCTGCATGTGCGCCGCCATCAATATGCAAAATTTCGCCCGTGACAAATTCGGCGGAGTCCAGGTATAAAAGTGCTGCGACGATCTCATCTACCCTACCGAGCCTCGCGATCGGATGTAAATTCTTGAGGAATTCATGGTTGGCTGGTTGGTTCATAGGTGTATCGATGCTGCCTGGTGCGATGGCATTGAACCGAATACCTGTAGTGGCGTACTCGATCGCGAGGCTGGTAGTCGCGGCGTTGAGTGCGCCTTTACTAAAGTACATACCAAACGCATTGAGTCCAGCGATGGGCTGGTCAACGAAGGCGGCGGTAATTGTAACCACATGGCCGCGTCCTTGCGTTTTCATGTGTCTGACGGCAGGTTGAGTAACATAGAAAAACCCATCGGCGTTGGTTATCATAGTCGATCTATATTGCTCTTCGGTATATTCGTCAAAATTTCCAGGCATGAAAATACCTGCATTATTGACCACCAGATCGAGTCTCCCAGTTTTCTGAAGTGCCATCTCAGTCAGTGATGCACCCGTCGCTCTGAGTCCGACATCCCCATCCACCAAGAAGCAGCAATCGGAGCTTTCGATTACTTCAGATGTGGATATCTTTCGGGCATTGGCAATAACGCTATAGCCTTCTGCTAGTAAGGCTTTGGCAATGCCCAAGCCTATGCCGCTGGATGCACCCGTGACGATCGCGGTTTTAGTTGACATAAAATCCTCATTTTTTCTAGTTTGATACTCTCGAAGTTTGCGCGCTGTCTGTGGCGACTCCAATCGATCGCGACGAGACTTTAGTTGTTGATGGATCAGCTTGCTGTAGCGCCACCATCGACAACTAAAGGTTGTCCTGTGATGTAGCTGGCAGCATCAGAACACAGAAAAACCACTGCTTGAGCAATTTCCGCTGCCTGACCCATGCGACCCATTGGAATCGTAGCGGCAAAATTATCGATCGTGATCCCCAGTGGCTCAAATGAGCGATCGACCATCTCAGTAGCGATCCAACCAGGATTGACGGCATTAATCCGAATCCCCTGCTTGGCATAGTCGAGAGCCGCCGATCGCGTCAAACCCATCACCGCGTGTTTGCTAGCAACATAGGGAGATAAACCTGGGAACGCAAATAAACCATCCGTTGACGAATTATTGACGATGCACGTAGTGCCGCCAGAGGCAAACGCCCCCGATTCTTGGCTCAACATCTGCTGAATTTCATATTTCATGCACAAGAACAGCCCCCGCACATTAATCGACATCACCTTGTCAAAATCTTCAATGGATTGTTCGTGCAGCGGTTTGGCAGGAGACGCGATCCCAGCGTTGTTAAAGGCACAATCGAGTCTGCCGTAGGTCGTGATCGTTTTCTCTACTAAGGCTTGAATCTCTGCTTCAATGGATACGTCCGATTGCACAAATAAACATTCTGCTCCCGCATCGCGAATTAGCGCCGCAGTTGCTTCGCCTTCTGCTTCACGCCTCCCGGAGAACACCACTTTTGCGCCAGCAGCACCGAACGCGATAGCGAAGCGCAGCCGCCAAGGGCGGATCGCAGTTGCTCTACCAATGCCCGATGTTCCTCCAGTTATTAAAGCAACCTTATTCTTAAGCATCATGATAGTTACCTCTTATTGTGAAATTAGTTAGATTGTCCGATCGTGAACCGGCTCCATGTATAGCCTTGCCCAGGCGATGATTCCGTTACGCAAGCCAGCAACGACAACACCACGCAAATTCACTGCCGATCCCGACGTGCGCGTACCTTGCCAGTGCCATTCAGCCCAGGAGAGGTCATCATGGATCGTCGAAGCGACCAACGTTGCACGTAAATCTGGAACCTGGGCAAACAAGCCAGTCCAGTTCTCCCTGACTTGGGCTAGTCCGGTGAAGGGACTCTCAGGATGCAGCGGTTGTTCACCCTTGAAATCATTAGTGAAGCAGCTCACGAACGCATCAATGTCGTGGGCGTTGATGGCATCAGACATTCGTTGCAGCACTGTTGACATCTCATGTTGGGTTGGTGCGCTCATCTTTTCTGTTGTGTTAGGCATATTTCGATCCTTGATTGTAGAAGTGTTCACAATCATCGTCGATTTTTCTGGCAGCACTTGGAGCGCTTTGCCTCCGCCAGATGGAACGGCAATGCTCTTCAAAATGGTTTCCATGAATCATCCTCCTGAGATGGATTAGTTGTGTTGCAAAAACTTTTTCAGTCTCGAACTTTGTCTCGTGTTTGCCTCAGAAGTAGGGTGTCCAACCTTGCTGTATGCCTTTCCTGGTTCGCTCCAAGAAACTGCAAAATTCGTCGGTTGAACTTTTCTGGATTCTCGATGAACATGAAATGTCCGCCGCCCTCAGCCTCTTCAAAGATTTCCAACTCAGAGTCAGGAATGCTTTGGTTAATCCAGACCTGCGATCGCCACGGAATTATACTTTTTCTGCCGCCAATAATCAGAGTTGGATTACGAATCCTGACAATTAGATCGCGCCAGTCTGTATGAAGATGGTTGTACAGCAAGGCTGCTCCGATCGATCGCGGCAAGCGAAGGTTACACTCGACAATCCACTCAAACTGTTCTTTGGACATTGCTGTCGTGACCATTGAAGCCAGAAAGTTTCGGGTAAATTCCTCAGCTTGACTATTCTCTAGAGCGTCTACTGCCCCGTTCAGTTGTTCAGCAGTAAACACTGCCCCGGATTCTGCTATTCCTTGAGCGTTCCAATGCGATAGCGAAGCGCTGCTGCAAGCAGATCGCAATATTCCCAATGGAGACTGATCGACCAACACTAACCGATCTATTTCATCCAACCCAAATAAATCTAGATAGCTCCAGATGATAGCACACCCCATCGAGTGACCTAGCAGATGTGGCTTTTCGAGTTGCAGAGTACCGATCAATTCCTGGAGGTCTTTGGATAAGCGAGCAATGCGATACCCAAAAGAGACTTTCTCCGACTCACCATGTCCTCGAAAATCAACAGCGATTACCTGATAGTGTTCGGCAAAAGCGGGAATTTGATATTTGAATTGTTCTGCCGACTGCGACCAACCGTGAAGCATCACGATCGGTTTTCCTTCACCTGCACTGATGTAGCTCATTTCAGCACCATCAGACATTTTAAATGTCTTTCTTTGCATATTTTCCTTTTTAATGTCTTCCAAGCGCGGAGACGAGACTTTACGAAGATTGATGGGCGATTACCTACGGTAGGCTTCTGCTGAGGCAAACGCTTTTGCTGAGGCAAACGCTTCGCGAACGCGAACGCCAACGCCAACGGTAATGTGGAATGTGCAGCTTTAGCCAATGCTTCTAGCGGTTTGTTGATTTTGGCTTTGCACAAGTTGTATTACGGGAATCAATAGAAATGTGGCAAACCATCCCCAAGGGTGAATCAAAGCACCCGCGATCGCAAGCAAAGAGATCGACGGATCGACATAACTTTCCTGACGAATTTGGCGAATGGTTTGAGCGTCTGGATCGGGAGTGACAAGTCGTCGGTCTTGAGTAGCATATATCCAAGCTGCTGTTGAAAATAAGCCAATGCTAGCTGCCGTTAGACTATAAAATACTTGAACTGCAAAAACAGAGTCAAAATAGTTGGACAAAGCATTGGCATAAGGCATTAACACCACAAAAAGCAAGGAAAAAAGCGTTAACCAGAGATGAATTGTATCGGTACTTTTGTAGTACTTAAACTGATTAAGATGAGTAGTCCAATTGAATCCGATAATGATAAAAGTCAGCGCATAAACACCAATATCTGGAAGTTGTGCTTGCAGATATTGAGTCACTTCCTGTGGTGTCATTTTCGTGGAAGGAAATGAGTCGAATGTTAGTGCCATTAGGGTCATCGCAACAGCAAAAATCAGATCGCTAAGACGAGTAAGTCGATGAATCGGTATCGGGAAGGTATCCATAGTATTCTTGTTGGTGTGCAGATTTTAAATGTTGTACCCGTAACTTTGAAATATTGCTACTATAGCGCTACGGGAACACGTTAGGACAGTGTTTAAAGGCGGCATCTACACAATCATGAAAGTTGTCAAATTCGTTCCACCGCTGCCGCATCCAGTTCTTGAGTACAAACCACCAATGTTCGATCTTGTTCAAGTCTGGAGAATAGGGGGGAAGATACCATAACTCACATCCCGCCTCTGCTACAATCTCGTCAATTGCCTGGGAGTGATGAAAACTTGCATTGTCAATGACGATAACATCACCTGGTCGCAATTGAGGGATAAGACACTGCTCTAACCACATCTCGAATAAGTTACGGTTACAGGAACCCACAAATGTCATTGGTGCAAACACTTTCCCTTGGCGTAGTGCTGCGATCCAACTGACACGCTCAGTACGCTTACCAGGTTTGAGAGCATAGAAGCGTTGTCCAACCTCACAATAACCATAGGGATAGTCATCTCGGTTGTCAATCCCTGCTTCATCAACATAGATGATTTGAGCAGCAGATAAGGTCTGTAGTTGCTCCTGAAATCCTTGACGTTTTAACTCATCCCGCTCTCGGTATCCATAGGTTTTTTTTTTCGACTTGAGCCAAGCTTACGCAAGGCATCACTGATGTTCTGCTGACTCACCCCTTCGCCCCACAACACAGCCATTTGCCCTTGAGTCTTGCCTCCATGTTGCTTCGCAAATTCACGAAACCTCTGCCAATCACTGATTTTATGTCGATTTCCCTGTTGATAGTGAGTAATCGCTTGACAGTTGCCAGTTTGTTCCTTGCGCTTCAGCCATAGGTCGAGTGTGTTGCGACTAATGTGCAACATCCGGCTCACATCACTTTTGCGTTCTCCTCTCTCAACTGCTGCAATCGCCTTTTGGCGCAGGTCTTCACTGTAAGGGGCGGGCATAGGTATTGTTTGATACTCTCGTTTTTCTATTATATGTCTTAATATGAATTTGTAGGGCTATAAATCTCTTTTTGATTTTTTAATATTGTCGATTGTTACGTTTCCGGACACAGATTCAATTGAATTTAAACCTTTTGCCAGTCTAAGCGTATAGAAAATATGAAATTCATCAACAAATTCTTTCAGTAATTCTTCGGTCAGTCCGCCTATTCCTGCAATCTCTTTTTGAATTATTAAGAGGACAGCATAAATCGTATCAGCAACGTTTTCATTGTCGGTGGCAGCCTTTAAACTAAATCGATGAACTAATTCGACAAACTTTTCAAAGGCTTGCATCCCGCGATATGTTTTATGGTCACCCACAGGATTCTCTAATATTAGGTCTGATATTTCGGACCTCAAAATGTTAAGTGTGGAACGAATATTGTTCCGCTTTGATTCTTGCTTAAGCGCTTCCATTTGAATTTTGTTCGCCCGGATCTGCTGTTGGAACGATAGGTAGACCAAAATTGCCGAAACTAAACCAATAAATGGTGAAGCTACTCCACCAAGGAAATCGCCAGTTAAGCCTCTGGTCGAGGCATTTTGACTAGCACCAATTATGATCCAGAGGAGAAGAACCACCAATGGGCCAATGGTCATGTAGGTTCTGGCAGTCATAGCCATTTTTTCTTCTCGGTTTTTCATGTTGAACCTTGTTTTCATATTTTCATTGTTCAGGGTTCATGCCACGCAGAGCACTCAAGTTCCCTGATTTAAGCGGCGATTTAACTTCCTGCTTCTAAAGGCAGATTTTGGGATGCAATTGTGATTTTTCTTTCTAGTTTTTTCGTGGAAAGTACCTATGATCGAGTCGTACTTTCATTCGGTGGTGGTAGGAGCGCAAGCTCAGGGCAAAGCTAGCGAATGAAGTCGCTGGTATAGTATCTCCAGCAAAGAGGCTATGCAAACGCCAATCGTCTTTGCTGTAAGTATTGTGCAGCTTTAATAAAATCGGCGGCTTTTTCAGCGATCGCAATGGTGGGTGCGTTAGTATTTCCTGTAATGATCTTTGGCATGATGGAAGCATCGACGACGCGCAATCCTTCAATCCCATGTACCCGTAGTTCGGGGTCTACTACTGCCATTGGGTCAGTACCCATTTTACAAGTGCCGACCGGATGCCACACCGTGCCAGCAATTCTCATTATGGAAAATCAACTGGAGTTGGGAGGGACTGCCAACTCTAGTCCTTCAATCATGAAGGTGAGCAAATGATCCCAATTCTCGAACAATAAATAGCGCGTCAAGGCACGCAGATCGTCAAAGAACGTCTTGCGGGTGGGCAAATGTTGACGCAACAAGCGGTACTTGTGATCGAGTAATTCCAGCAGCGTATGAAATAGGAGCGACAGGAGGTTGAAGGTTGCCAGCAGCGAAGCGAGGTGCTGTTTGCCATGTCCGAAATTGTGTTCCAGGTTGTAGCCCTTGGTTTTCAGCGTGTTGTTGTTTTCGTTTTCCACCTTCCACCGGGTGCGCCCCGATTGCACAATCGCTGCCACGGTTTGGTCGGTGATCCAGTGGTCTGTAGCAAAGGCATTTTTATAGAGTTGCTTGCCATCGGCACGGGTGACGGTGATTTCACACCAATTAACCAGCAGTGCATCGTCATCGTCGCGCAAGGCCACTTGATTGAGGTAGCGGTAAGTATAAATTTCCTCAGTTTTGCCCGTCCACCGTTTGCAGACGACTGTGGGTAAGACGATGCCGTCCAAATGCTCATACAGGGTTTGGTGCGAGTTAGGACGGCAGACCAAAATGAAGTGGAACGATTCGCGCCGCAAGGCTTCACAGAACGGCTCGTGACAATAGAGGTCATCGCCTAAGACCGTGATTCGCTGCGCCCGATACTTCTGGGCGTGAGTCGTCAACCAGCGTTTTGCCGCTGCGATCTCACAATCCTGCTTGTCGTGTCCATCTTGCGGCACGATGAACTCCGGCGCTAAGGGCAACACCGTCGAGCGTCCTGGACTAACGATGACCGGAGTAACGGCAGCATGAAAGTATCGCACTGTCCCATCTTTGGCAGTCTGCGTTGAACAATGGGGACACGCAATCGTGTGGGAACTGAAGTACTCCACCCCATCCATTGCCACTAGCAGCGTGTCATCAAACGCCCGCATCTCGCTCAAGCGTCCTGCTTCGTCCAACAAGAGCAAAATTTCCTCAAACACCGGAAACACGCACTGCGGTTCGACCCCATCAAGCAGATCCCGAATTTGGTTGTCGCACGGGATTTGATGCACCCCAAACAAGCTCTGGGCGTTGCTTCTTCCTTTCGTGTCTGTCATCGTCCGTTGATACGATAAGAACGAGGGACTTTGCGTAAAAAACACACCCAAAGCGCTCAATGCCGCATCTTCCATGCCATAGCGCCTGTTTTTCCCCGTGCGCTTGTCTGGTAACGTTTGCAGCACCTCGTGAAAGAACCTGATGATACCGTCGAACTTGCTCTTGGGGGTCAACGTCTTCGACTCGGTGAGCTTTTGACTCTCTTACCTTACCCCGTTCTCACCGCCCTGAATAGTCAAAAGTCATAATGAGAATTGCTGAAGGATTGTGGAGTAAGTGATGGTATTGTACCAAGTCTAAGGTTTTAGAAATTGCTGAGATTTAGCGACAATTGGTTAAAACGAGCTTGTTGTTACTTGGCAGGAAATTGAGTATTGGTTCTGTTATTACTTGCTAGATATTGACTTAGGGCATAAGCCATATCAAATCGAGTCATAGGCTGCAATGGATTTATATTATTTTGTGCGTCTACATTCACAAAACCTGCATTCAATGATGTAGCTAGAGACTTTCTCGCCCAAGCAGGAATTGAAGCAGCATTTGGATATTGGGATAACGTATCTTCTACTGTATTATCGGGAAACTGAAAAACACCATAAGCTTGAGCAAAAATAGCGAATGCTTCTGCTCTTGTTACCTTCTGGTTGGGGAAGAACATATTGCCCCGATACCCCTTCATAATCCCAGTTTTAAGCACTGTCTGAATGTCTTTAAAAGCCCAGTAAGAGGGAGGTACATCTTGAACTTCAACTGTGCTTGCTTGACTTGCGGCGGCTCTTTGAGCTAGTCCAAACGATCTAACTAAAATTGATGCTAGTTCGGCACGACTAATAAATAATTCTGGGTGAAATTGTCCATCAGTAAGATAACTCATTAACCCCGCAGCAACTACTTTTGAAACCACATCATCCGGTGCTGGCAAAGCAGGCTGAATTTGGGGTGCAGGAGAATTTTGCGGCAGTGGAGCAGAGGATGGTGACAATGCAGGTAATGCGCTCTGGGCTTGAGCTTGCATAGATCCTAGGATAATTGTACTTACTTTGCTAGTGACACTACAAGCTAATAAAAAAATAAGTACAAATAAAGTATTTCTAACACTTCCCATCTTAATTATTCTTCTTACTACTGCTGGCAATTAAATTATTACAATTTTTCGGAGTATATTCTATGTAAGTAGACAAGTCTTAAAGTCTTGCAGTTCTAAAATTGACAAAAGCTGTTATAAAAAAAGCGGTAATGATGTGCAAGTTTCCATTGAAAAATTGGCAGACTATCTTCATGACAACGCCGATAAAATTGAGACTCGTCCCTAAAAAGTAATAAGAAAAATCTTCATGGACATCACCATTGAAATTAAAGCTCATTAATAGCTAATAATAAATAAAATTGTAATTGCCCAACACCTAGTCTTACTCAATACTAGATTTCGACCTGCCCAAATTAATTAGCAAAAGCCGCTAAGACTTGAGGAATAAATTGCTGACTCGTGGCGTTTTTATTTTTCCCCAGATGGACGATAACGAGTTGGTGCGAAGGAATAATCGCAATGTATTGATCCTGAAATCCTTGAGCCGTGAGAATTTGGTTTTGCCCCGATTGTGTACCAATGTTCATCAACCAAAAATGAGCGCCATAATTTTTCTTGGGTGCTAGCTCTGTTAGCATACGGCTGTACTGTATCCAGCCTTCTGGTAAGATGCGTTGTCCCTCCCATACCCCGTCTTGTAAATAAAGTAAACCAAATCGCGCCCAATCTCTTGCCGTAGCATACATAAAAGACGAGCAAACCAAAGTTCCCGACGCATCCGGTTCAATAACAGCACTAGACATTCCTAGGCGATCGAATAAAGCGTGACGGGGAAAAGCTAGATAATCAGTATCGCTACCAATTGCGTTGCGGATAATACCAGAGACAATATTAGTTGTCCCACTGGAGTATTGCCACTTAGTATTTGGAGCAGCTTCTAAGGGATGATTTGCCGCATATACAGCCGCGTTTGCCTGACCGAATAGCATTTGAATCAGATCGCCAAGGGGATTTCCTTCGGATTCGTTAAACTTCAGCCCACTACTCATATGAAGCATCCCATCAAGAGTAATTTGGCTACGGCGATCACCCTGATTGTTCCATTGTGGCATCAGGTTTTTATCCAAGAGCGATAGTTTGCCCTCCTTAATAAGAATCCCCACAAGCGCATTAGTTACACTCTTGGTCATTGACCATCCAGGTAAAGGCATCTTAGAGTCAAAGCCAGGTGCGTAACGTTCGGCAACAATTTGACCTCTATAAACCACTACTACAGCCCTAGTGTGTTGCTGTGGGCGGAAAACTGAGCCTAGAGCTTCTTTGAGTTGCTTTTGGTTAATTTCAGGTACTTTCCGCTCTTTTTGCTCTATAAACTGCCATTCATTTAGTTTTTGGGGATCGAAATGCATTGATTTAACCTGCGATCGCAACTCGGTTTCCGAGGTATCAATGACTAAAGTACAACCAAGCCCAGAACGAAAGATGGATTGATGTTTTACTAAACCAAAAATACTTGCTGTTACAGATTGCTGTGGGCGATCAACATTAACTTGAATTGACTTGACAACTGACTGTTCCAGTGACGATAAACCGTCGATCTCAGCTAAAATATCTTGGTTAAAAATAGATTCTGGAGTGCGCCCAGAGACAAATACGCCTGAACAAAATTGTTTAGCTTGATAAGCCGTGCCAATACTTAAGACTCGCCATAAGGTATAACCAGAATAGCCCACAATACCTAGGCTAATTAACCCCAAACTCAAAAATATATACTTGAGGCTTATTTTCATCTAATAACTACCAGTTCCTAGCAAAATAACTTCAACCCTCTCTAAAGCTAAATTAAAATTTTGTGCCGTTAATTCAGTCTGTAGATAAAAGTACCACTTATCTTTAACAGGTGGTACTAGCTACGAATAGCTACCTAAGACAATACGGAAGACAGACCAGCATGAGTAATTGTTACCTTGTAATCTTTACTTCCAAGTAGCTGCTTGGAAAAAAAGATAAGGTTAAAATTAAAGTCGATGCCGAAATCGACCTTAGTAGCGCTGAGAAAACAATAAATAACTTAGATACATTAATGGCTACAGTTTATGTAAAGGGCAGTAAAAATGTGCAAGTTTCCATTTAAGAATTAGCCGATTATCTTCATGATAATGCCGAGAAAATCGAGACTCATCACCAACAGACGGCGTGGTCTACGCAGGAGAATAAAAGATAGCAGTGACAGCAATTTGCCAGCATAATTATAAGTATATCTTTCGAGACTAAAAAGCAAAATGGCAACACTTACAATTCGCAATGTGCCGGAAGAACTGGTTGATCGCATTAAACGGCTTGCAGAACAGAAGGGAATTTCAATGGAACAGGAAGTCCGTGATTTGCTACAAAGCCGTTATGTACAACGCAGTGCAGCGATTGAACGTATTCGCCAACGCTCTGAGACTTTACCCGTCCAAGCAGCTAGCCAACTGCAAGAGTGGAAAGAGCAAGGGCGACCCTAATGGTGATTGATACGATGGTATTTGCCTACGCGCTATTAAGGGTAGAAGGTCAGTACAACCAGGCAATTACGGCTTTAGAAACAGCAGAGCAAATAATAGTGCCAGATTCGTTATTTGCCGAATTAGGCAACGTAGTATGGCAGTGGATTCAGTTTCGGCAATTACCGATTGAAACGGGGCTAGAGGTGCTAAAAGATTCCGAGGCTTTGATAGATAAGGTTATCCCTAGCGCTTATATTCGAGAGGTTGCTTTAGAGTTAGCAGTCCGGGCAAGCCATCCATTTTATGATGCGCTATTTATAGCAGCCGCAATTAGGGAGCAGGTTCAAGTTATAACGTTCGACCGTAAACTGGCAGAGAAGTTTCCAGATTTAGTCCATCTCCTGGAATAATTGGTGGGAATCTTCCTACTTCAAATTGATAATCCAGCCTGCCGAGTGCTAGAAGCTTGACCACGCGCTAACTCTTGTCGTTCTACCTTGGCAATGCTACTTAGCCGCTCTTGCAATTGAGGCGACTGTAAGCCCTTGGCAAGATTCCGCATCTCAACTGTTTGAGGTGATTTATCCCACAAAGAGTAAGCCCTTTCTTGCTTATTCCATTGCCCGAATTGATTTTCTCTTTGCTGCAAATGGGCGATCGCATTCTCTAACTTATTTGCCGTCTGTTCAACCTGGGCAACAGCTAAATCGTACTTGCCATTCCAACTGCGGAAAGGACTTTTCTGCATAGCTTCAACAGTAGCTAACTGTTCGGCTTGCTGATGACCCAAAGCGTTGATATGTTCGGTAAGGCGGCTCACTTCAAGTTCAACTTTTTGTCTGTCAGCTAGGGCTGGAGGGGTCGGAGCGATTATAATATCGGGTCGCTACAGTTAGTGAGACTCCCGAAACCACCGTTGCAAAATCCCCTAGAACTACAGAGCCATCCCCTAGAACTGAGAAAATTGTCCCGAACTCTACAGATTTATCCCCTAGAACTGTACCTGTAGAAGCGATCGCCCAAGTAACTCAAAACTCTAAACCATCCCCTAGAACTAAAGAACCATCCCCACTAAAATCACCGCTAAAGCCGCCGGACAAAGTAGTTCAGAATACCACCAATAGTCCTGGAAAGGGATTTGTACCTACATGGGAAGTCTTAAGCGTGCATGATGGCGATACAATCCGCGTGAGACAAGGACAACTGGTAGAGCGGGTTCGTTTTGCTTGCATCGATGCGCCGGAGTTGGCGCAGCCGTTGGGGAAGGAATCACGCGATTATCTTAAGAGTCTGATAGCTCAAAATGGAAATCGCGTCACACTGAAAATTGTAGATACCGACCGCTACCGTAGAAAGATTGCTGAGGTTTTTTCTGGTGGTAAGTTCTTACAGGCTGAACAGGTCAAAGGCGGAATGGCGTGTGTTTACGAGCAATACCTAAGCAACTGCCCGGATGCTGCGGCAGTGAAACAGGCGCAAAACTTCGCCCAATCTAGCAGAGTAGGGGTTTGGAGCGGGAACTATACTAAGCCTTGGGATTATAGAAAGATGAATCGATAGTATTTCTACCAATTTATATTAATAACTTTCCCTGCTCGAAGCAGTTTTACAACAAGCACTAAATTAACAATTATTTTGTTTGTTGAAGTTTGAATTAGAGAGAGTTTTTAGTCTCTATATAAGGAGCAAATCGGGCGTAGGATAAGATATCAGGATTTGGTCTGAGGAAGTCTAAAGTGAAAACAATTTTTGTAAGTTTAGCCTTATTTACTGGCAGCATAGGTACTTTTGCTATCTTAGGTGGATTGGCATCTAAAAATTTTTCTCCTGCGATCGCCCAACCTACAGTAGTAAACTGCCAAAACAAAAGCAAACTCTTTGTCATTGGAGGACGCACTGTGTATAAATGGCTAGGATATCCTGCTGTCTTTTACCAATCAGGGATGACTATAGATGCTGATGGAGCGCCTACCGCTTACCATCGTGACAACAATAAAGGTCTAGACTTTTTAGGTAATGCTGGAAACCCAGGAAACTGGTGGGCGCTAGTCACCGATACTGGGAAATCAAACGGTACACCTATCGTCCAAGGGTCTAGCGATCCTGCTCCTGGGTATTATGTATCTGGTACAGCGCTTGAAGATTCGACAAAGAAAAGAACCGATCCGCGTAGGTATGTTGATTCTAGTAATATCCCCTACATAGTTCTCCCTGGAAATTCATTGATCAAAGGTACAGGTGCTAAATTCTGACTTTTCCCGTTAAGTCTTGAAAGGTTTACTGGCAAGGGATTTAAGAAACAAGACAGCAAATACGGTACAGTAATTGAAATCGGGTGCTAAAGGTAACAAGCAATGCTGGACTGGTGGGAGAAAAATTTTGCAACCTTAGAACTGGGTGATCGCCGATTGAATGAGCGTGCAATGTCAATCGGGTATGTTCTAAGTCTTGGATTCGGCAAAGCACTGTCAGAAGTTTTCTGTAATGGAAAAGCACTCAAGAGAGCCTATGAGTTTTTGCCAACCCAAAAGTGGAATTTTCAAGTGTAGTTGAGCCGCACTGTCAAATGACGGCGGAAACTGTTGCAGAACACGATGTGGTGCTGTGCGTTGGAGATACGACTTTTCAAAGGTTATGGCAGTATTAAGGCGAAAACCGAAGGTTACGGGCCAATAGGTAAGGGAGGGAACGGTCTAATATTGCACAGTGCTTTGGCTATAGAACCGCAGAATGGCGAATCCTTGGGCTTGTTGTGGCAAAAACTTTGGAATCGGGAATCAAAGCCGATTCTACCAGTCCATGAAACCCCAACACAGAAGAAACAACGGCAAGCGCAAGCACGCATTGAAGCCCGAAACCGTCCGTTTGAACAAAAAGAATCTTACAAATGGGTGGAAGCTCTCAGCACTGTCGAAAGCCTTGTGAGCCATCACACACGAGTAATTCATGTGTTTGACCGCGAAGGCGACATTACAGAAGTTTTTGATAAAATTCGTCAACTTCAGCACACAGGAATTCTTGTTCGTGCGGCTCATAACCGCAGAATAGATTCTGATAGTGAACGCCTGTGGTCAAAGCTACAATCACAACCTAGCAGTTTTGAACAAGAAATTGAATTACCTCAGACTGGACAGCGTTCTGCCCGTAAAACCAAATTAGCTGTACGATTTTGTCCGCTAAATCTCCGTACTCCCTATCGTTTTGATAACCGTGACCCTCTACCCGTATATGCTGTTTATGCCACAGAAATTGATTGCCCAGAAGGTGAAACACTTATAGAATGGATGTTGCTTACTACAGAAGTCGTTGCAGATATCCAAACAGCTTCTACAATTTTACGCTGGTATACGTATCGTTGGCGTGTGGAAGAATACCATAAAATTTTTAAGTCAGGATGTCAGGTAGAAAAATATAGACTTGCTGCTGCTGGGATGAAAACTTTAATCGGTTTTTTGAGCGTAATTGCTGTTGAGCTTTTACGGTTGACTTACCTCCACCGCACTCAGCCCTTAGCCCTTGCAATGGAAATTCGCGCATCCCCTTGAACTCAAGATTTTAAAAGCTAAGTCTCCCAAACCACCCAAAGTTCTCACAGTTAGTTGGGCTGTTGAGGCTGTTGCACGTCTTGGTGGTTACTTAGAACATCGAAGCAAAACACCTATTGGTATTCAGGTATTGTGGCGAGGTTGGTTAAAATTACACGACCTTTGTGACGGTTGGCAGCTTGCAAAAGATACTTAACGGGAAAAGTCAGAACTATCAATAACTGAGGACTATTGCGACTCAATAACTTTTTGCAACACGACCAGCCCGCTCCTGGGCGTAACCCCAAAACAGGTGAAGCAATGACAATTTCAGCTACGCGCGTTCCGGACTTTTCTGCTCTTAAGTCTTTCAAGGACAAGGTTGCTCCAAGCGAGTAATTTTTAGGCATGAGCATGAATAGAGATAGAAAGATTGTTCACGTCGATCTCGATGCTTTTTATGCCTCGGTCGAGCAACGAGACAACCCTTGTTACCAAGGTAAACCCCTTGTGGTAGGTGGATTGCCCCAGGAGCGCGGCGTAGTAGTTGCTGCCAGCTACGGGGCTAGGAAGTTCGGTATCCATTCCGCCATGCCCTCTTATCTTGCCCTGCAAAAATGTCCTACTCTGGTCTTCGCCCCACCTCGCTTTGAGGTCTACCGCAGCATTAGTACCCAAATTCACGCTATCTTCAAGCGCTACACCGACTTAGTAGAACCTGTAGCCCTCGATGAAGCTTATCTTGATGTCACCCAAAATAAGCTGGGACTGCCTTACGCTACGAACATTGCCAAACAAATCAAAGCAGCTATCCTATCAGAAACTAACCTAACGGCAAGTGCCGGAGTTTCTGGAACCTATCCCAGTAATAAAATTCTGTTAATCCAAATGTGAATTGTTGCAAGGGAAATAAAAGCATTAAAGCAGGCAGAAATTCTTTCCCATCGAACAACAAGTCTACGGTATTTCCGTTGAAACCATGCAAAGCAGCGCTCTTGTTGAAAACGAGGGACTGACATTTTTATGGGTCTACCTCGATTTCTTTTAGTTTTCCAGGCTCGCTTCGGCAACTGCGGTCTAATACCACGTTTGCGTAAAGCCGCACGCAAATCTTTGGAGTCATAGCCTTTGTCCCCAGCCAGCACTTTGACCCGTTTACGGGGTCTGCCAGGAGAATTAGTTTTGACAGTAACGCTATTCAATAGCGGCATCACTTGTTCTCTTTCACTACCATTAGCTGCGGTCGTGCAATTAGCCAGAGGCATACCATTACCGTCGGTCAAAGTATGAATTAAAATTCCTTTGCCCTTATAGCCATAAGCAACGTCCTCACCTCCTCCTTTCCCAGGGGGAAAAAGAGCCATCGACCGCACCATGACTCCAGTTAATTAATCCTTTTTCCGAGGCGATGCCTAATATCCTTGCTTGTAGTCGCTCTAGCGTTCCATCTGCTTGCCAGCTTTTTAGCCATCGGTGGGCTGAACTTTTTGATGCCCAAACTTCTCCCTTCGGTACATCGCACCAACGGCAGCCCGTAATCAATTGCCTTCATTAAGGTGTTGATTACATGACGGAAAGGCGCATGGGGCATTCCCCGTCCCCGTTTTTCTCCTTTCTCGCCGATCACATCCTCAAACAACTTCCATTCTAGATCGCTTAATCCCTCAAATCTTCCCGCCATATTCTGTAGGACTTAATCACTCTGACAATTAGATTATCACCTTTTGACCTTAGTGGGATAGATTCTGTAAACAAGTTCTTAGCAAAAATGGCATCGGGTATGAATAAGCCCAATGGACTAACGGTGATTCTACCCGAACACGCCGCAGATTTTGTCGCCGCTTTACCAATAGAGAAGTTTCACGGCATTGGACAAGTCACCGCTACCAAGATGCACAATTTGGGCATCTATACTGGGGCAGACCTAAAGCAATACGCTGAAGCTGATTTAGTCCGCATCTTCGGTAAGGTAGGACATTTCTATTACCTCATTGCCAGAGCCGAGGATAACCGGATAGTCGAGCCTAACCGCCTTCGCAAATCAATTGGTGCAGAAACTTCATTTACTAAAGACTTAGACGACCCACAAGTAATACTGCTCGAACTAGAAACTATTGCTGTAACTATCCAGCATCGCTTAGAGAGTTACCAAGTTCTGGGACGTACTATTACATTAAAAGTTAAGTTTGCCCACTATGAGCGAATCACGCGCAGTAAAACTGTAACTGCTGCTGTTGGTAAGGCAGAAGCAATTAGCCAAGTAGCTAAGGAACTGTTAGTAGCGGTTTCTCTAGAGGGACGCAGCGTTCGGCTATTAGGTATTTCCCTATCCAATCTCGACTGCGCCACTGAATCAAAACCAGTTCAATTGTGTTTATTTGAATAAACTGCTAAGGCTTCTAGCTCAACTAACAGCACTGACAACAGGTGTCGCTTCCTTTGATTCCTTTGGCTTTTTCTCGAAGGTCTGCACATTCGGCTCCTTGAGTACAAAACCCGAATCTGTCTTGTCCCCCATTTGTCCAGCGATCTCACTTGCCCACATTGGATAGTTTTCTTGTGCTTGTTCAAGCTTTTTGAATACTTTGGGCTTGAGGCTGACACTAACTATCTGTTCGCCTGTATCGATATCAAACTGCTTGAGGCCATTTTCTCCCGTCTGGACATCTGTGGGAAACTCATTAATTTTGATCGTTAACTCTAGCTTTCCTGATGTAGGCATTGCGAATAGTGGGTTTGTTATGGCTAGGAACCAAGGTATATTTTCTTCCCCGCCTTAGTAGAGATAGGACTGTGTATACGCCACTAAAGTTAGGGTAGTTGTAGTTGCTAATTATCACTAGAATTTTACCTCTCTATTGCTAGATGTTCTTTCTATGCTCAAGCAATAAATTAGTTAAGGTGAACCCAAGTATGAACTCCTGACTATCACCTATTGTGATGCAATGGCTATATCTATGAATACTTTAGAAAGCATCATTATTGGTCTGACTTTAAGTAGTGCCTGTGGCTTCCGCATTTTTGTCCCGCCATTGGTTATCAGCCTTGCCGTAATTTTTGGGCATTTACCAATTACATCGGGGTTTGAGTGGGTCGGTACTTACTCGGCGCTGTGGGCATTTGCGATCGCTACCATTGTAGAAATTGGCGCTTACTACGTTCCTGTGCTAGATAACTTACTTGACACGCTTGCTACACCGACAGCATTGGCTGTCGGCACTTTCGTCGCTGCTGCTGTATTTCCCGATAGCGACCCCCTGTTGCAATGGACTACGGCAGCAATTGCTGGTGGGGGTACTGCCGGAATACTCCAAGCCGTAACCGGAATTACTCGTTTATCTTCCACAGCTTTGACTATCGGACTAGGAAATGCTTTTGTGGCAACTGTTGAATCCATTGGTGCAATTACTTTATCAGTATTAGCCCTGGTAGCGCCTCTAATAGCAGTCAGCTTGGTGGCAATCTTGTTGTTATTTAGCTTAAATAAGGTTGTCCAAAGTAGAGTTACGCGCAAGCATTGATGACTAAAAATATTTTCTCCTCGGCGCTGGAGTTAATTAGGGCAATTGAATAATTAAAGGCAATTTGCACGATCATTAGTTGTTAGTAAGTTTTAGAAATGCTAATAGTTAATCAGTTACTTCTTCAAGGGAACCATATATGGACGCTGTTCAAATGTTTGCTTTAGAAACCTTCTTAGAACGCAATTACTTTAGTCCTGATGAGGAAGGCATAATTGCCAGCATCGGGTGTGCATCTTTTTCAACTTATCTAACTAACTCTGATGAGGAAACCTACTGCTTCTCTTTATACTTGGGCGATTTAATTGGTTATGAATTTTCTCTGATAGACGAAGACTATACTTGGACTGAAGATGGTTTGGAAGATAGAATCACCAAGGTTAATTCTCTTAAGCAGCTTTTTGAGGATTTTGCGGGGCTAACTGTAGATATGACCCTTGATGAAAGAGAAAGCACTGAAGAAGAATCCGAGGATGCGGACGAGTAATTAGTTGTAGCGACCCACAATACTAAACGCTCCAGACCACAATAATCACTGTTTTGAGACCAGATTAACTGCAACTATAACTGCACTTGAGACCGAATTAAATCCAACTAAGACCAAATTATTTGCAACCAGACCACAATACTAAATTTGAAACCAGATTAACTGCAACTATAAATTTAGTGGCGGAAATTAATACCCCGCCTCAAATCGGCAAACCAGCCATCAGCATTTGGTCGGTTAGCTCCTTGGTTCGTGTGGGGTCGAGTTGACCCCGAAACAGCAGCTTAATTTCTGCTGGTTTCGCATGAAACTGGTCAGCCAAATCCCGCAGAGCATAACCATGCCTGGTCAGCCTTGGCTCCAATTCATCAATTTGCTTCGATAGCACTGACTCCACAATCGCTTCAGTAACGGGCTTTTCTCCAGCTTGATAAGCAGCTTCCATTGCTAGGATCAAATGCTGTTGAATTTGTAATGGAGTGCGTAATCTAGAGCTTAGTAATTCAATGGCTTCCACCGTTAATACATCAGAATGCTGAGTTTCTTCCTTTACACACTGAGCAATTAACCAAGTGATATATTCTCGTTGACTGCCCACCATTCCTTCTAAAGTAAAAACCAAGGAGCGATAGCCAATTTCCTCCATAGTAGGGCGACGCAGATCGTTCTTTAATTTGGGATGTCCTGCAAGGATTACGGTCAGTGTTCCATCCCCATCGGAAATCACTTCAATTAAACGCTTCAATCCCGTTAGTGTTGAGGGGTGTAAGTCATGAGCCTCATCCACAAATAGCACCACAGGCTTTTTGCCTTTTTTAATCAAATCGCGCAAATCCCGTTCGCGCTTTTCTCCTAGAGCAGGAATTTTAATTTCCTTGTCATCTGCACTTAGATCGTAAAACAACGCCGCAATTAAAGTGGCTAAGGTAGCACGGTTCTTATCGACCGATAGCGACTTAGAGACTAAAATCTTATTCTCTTTGGCTAGCAAAGCAAATAGACGGCGTAAAGTTGTAGTTTTACCACAGCCAACTATCCCCGTTAAAGCTACTAATGAGCCAGAAGCCGCTGCAGCTTTGAGATCGATAAATAGCTGTTTTTGCCCGACGGTTTCATAGTAACCCGCCTGTCGGAACTCTTTGGTTAAACCAAAATGTGTCATGACTTCAGTCAGCATTCGCTTCACCTCGGCTTTGTAACTGAAAATACGCTCGCACTCGCTCCAGCAGCACCTTTTTAGTCAACGTTTCTTCAACCAAGGCTGATAAAAATTCTCGTTGCTCCACCGAGAGTTTTGCTAATGGTTGACCTAAGGGTTGTGTTGCAAAAAATGGTAGGCTGAAATAATTCCGCTAGAGAAAATCATTGTACCGGCCTCTAATGAATTCTAAATCCCCCTTCAAGTGGCGGCATTATCAGTCAGAAATCATCCTACGTTGTGTTCGGTGGTATCTAAGCTATCCGCTTTCCTATCGCCAAGTAACAGAGATGGTGAACGAGCGGGGATTAGATATACATCACAGCACCGTCTTCCGTTGGGTGCAAGAATATAGTCCAGAAATGGACAAACGAGTCAGACCGTATCTAAAGCTTACTAATGACTCATGGCGGGTAGATGAAACCTATATTTTGGTCAAAGGCAAGCAGAAGTATTTATACCGAGCAGTCGATTCGGCAGGGAACACCTTAGACTTCCTCCTCACAGCGAAGCGGGATGCGAAAGCGGCGAAACGGTTTTTGCGTAAGACATTGAAAGCAATTCACACTTNCGTACCAAGAGTCATCACTGTGGATAAGAACCCTGCTTATCCAAAAGCGATTAACGTACTCAAAGCTGCCAATAAGTTACCCGAAGTAGTGAAATTACGACAGATTAAATATCTCAATAATATTGTGGAGCAAGACCATCGGGGGATAAAACGATTAGTCAAACCAGGAATGGGATTTGGCTCCTTCAACACTGCAAGAAGAACCATTCGGGGATATGAAACTCTGAACATGGTTAGAAAAGGACAAGTTATTGGTGTTCCCAGGGGAGCCATCAAAGAGCGACTTGTCTTTATCTATCAAATCTTTGGGGTAGTTGCATAATTTCAACTCCTGCCACAGGGGTTTTCTGTCTTCACTAAGTTTTTGCAACACAACCCGATTGCCCTACTCAACCCACAATAATTCAACTTCAAACTACTCCCAACCACCTCAGCCGTAACCATCTGATTCGGTTCAATAGGAATCAAGACATTTCTTTGTGCGAAGCTCTGCGAACGCGCTGGCGCTATCTCAACCCTAATCTCGATAGCTGGAGCGTTGTACGGGCGAGTATTTACCTTATTTTCTGTGCTTTCGGTTTTTGCTTTTGGCGGATGTTTTTGAGCAATTACTTTTTGAGGCGGCTTTTTCTCTAAAGTTGGCGGATGAGGAGCATTAGCTTTTGGAGCGACTGTAGTTGTTTGCGGCAGCAGGGTGAGTGGTGGCAGAGGTTTTCGGGAAGTGTCAACTGTTGTGGTAGAAGATGGTTGCCCAGAAAATAGTCGTAGACACATTATGGGGATAGCTATTGCAGGCAAAAACCAAAATGGACTCCGCATTTTAAAACCTGGGGGATTTTTCTAGCATCGCCGCGTACTCGGTATCGAGCATATCAATATGGTGAATATAAACTTCACCAGTCTCAATAGGGAATGGATCGTCATCTGACACCTCCAAATCCTCACCGTAAACACTTCGGTAGTCAAGTGGTAGCTTAATTGCATTAGCATAACCTGTGGCTAAGTCCTCGTTGTCTATTGTTAAACACACGATTAAAGTACCTTGAGGATAATCATGAGCGACACCCGCAACAGTGTACGGCAGACTTATTGCCTCAGCATAACCTGCATTGCTTGCTTCCTCCGTTGGAAAACGAACAATTAACTGCGGTGGCAACCATGTTGTCTTTTTCCGGTAAATATATGGTAAATCTCGTCCTTTGGAAAAACCCAAGCCTTTTTTGGTCACAACAAACTGATTGAGATAGGAGCGCTCTTGATTAAGGCTGCGAAATCCGTGAGAGGTAAAGTACATTAAATCATCGGGCTTGCTGTCTTCTTCGACTCCCAAAAATATATCCAGGTTCTCCGACAAGGCAAATTCCTTTGTTATTTGATTAGCTACCGCCTGTCGTTCCACCGCGAAGTATGAAAGAAATACTTGAATCTATCCCACTAAGGTCAAAAGGTGATAATCTAATTGTCAGAGTGATTAAGTCCTACAGAATATGGCGGGAAGATTTGAGGGATTAAGCGATCTAGAATGGAAGTTGTTTGAGGATGTGATCGGCGAGAAAGGAGAAAAACGGGGACGGGGAATGCCCCATGCGCCTTTCCGTCATGTAATCAACACCTTAATGAAGGCAATTGATTACGGGCTGCCGTTGGTGCGATGTACCGAAGGGAGAAGTTTGGGCATCAAAAAGTTCAGCCCACCGATGGCTAAAAAGCTGGCAAGCAGATGGAACGCTAGAGCGACTACAAGCAAGGATATTAGGCATCGCCTCGGAAAAAGGATTAATTAACTGGAGTCATGGTGCGGTCGATGGCTCTTTTTCCCCCTGGGAAAGGAGGAGGTGAGGACGTTGCTTATGGCTATAAGGGCAAAGGAATTTTAATTCATACTTTGACCGACGGTAATGGTATGCCTCTGGCTAATTGCACGACCGCAGCTAATGGTAGTGAAAGAGAACAAGTGATGCCGCTATTGAATAGCGTTACTGTCAAAACTAATTCTCCTGGCAGACCCCGTAAACGGGTCAAAGTGCTGGCTGGGGACAAAGGCTATGACTCCAAAGATTTGCGTGCGGCTTTACGCAAACGTGGTATTAGACCGCAGTTGCCGAAGCGAGCCTGGAAAACTAAAAGAAATCGAGGTAGACCCATAAAAATGTCAGTCCCTCGTTTTCAACAAGAGCGCTGCTTTGCATGGTTTCAACGGAAATACCGTAGACTTGTTGTTCGATGGGAAAGAATTTCTGCCTGCTTTAATGCTTTTATTTCCCTTGCAACAATTCACATTTGGATTAACAGAATTTTATTACTGGGATAGGTTCATGGAAATGTTTTAGGCATAGATTACCGCCCTGCTAACGGGATGCTTTATGCCCTTACAGATACAGACAAGATATATACAATTAATTGTGACAACGGCGTTGCTACTTTTGTTAGTAATTTATCAGTCAGCTTTAGTGGTGGATTTCAATCGGGTGTAGATTTCAACCCAGTTGTCGATCGTCTACGAGTAGTAGCAAGTAACGGTCAGAACTATAGAATTAATGTTGATACAGGAATGGTTACTGTCGATACACTTCTCAACTACGACCCGGCTCAAGACTTAGGTGTTACCGCTTCTGCATATATTAATTCTAGAAAAGGAGCTACTGCCACTATGCTTTTTAATCTAGACTATGATTCTGATGCCTTAGTAAGCCAAGCTCCTCCTAACGAGGGTAAATTGACTGCTGTAGGGTTGTTAGGATTCAACCTACCTCCAGTAGCAGGATTTGATGTTGTTACTAATAATAAAGGAGAGAATGTTGGATTTATTGCGGCTGGCAAATCTTTGTATACAGTAGATTTATCAACCGGAGCAGCTAAAATGATGGGCAACTTGCGGGAAGGTAATTTAATTGGAGTTGCTGTTTCTCTTACTTCTGATAA
>NZ_KI966370.1:0-19290 GCF_000332075.2 Synechocystis sp. PCC 7509
GAGCAATTCTTCTCCCTATTGAAATATCCGAAAGCTATATCTAGTAAAGCTTTTAAACGAAGTGGCACCTTTTTACACGTATCTCGGCTCAATCCCATTAAAGTCTGCCTCGCTCTGCCACTCCGCCATTATTGGCTTTTTAGTCGCCCCGTCGTACACTCTGGCAAATACTACCGTTTCATCGCCGGGAGCTACAGCAATAGTTAGCGGTAAAGCAAGAACTTCGCTACTCAAAGTATTCAGTGCTAGTAATAATTCTTTAGAAAACACCGTGCCAAAGCCTGTACGAACTACATAAGTGCGATCGCACTCAATGGTGATGTCAAGCTTGATTTGCTCCTTATTTTTAAACTCCCTATGCACTATCTCTAAGCTTTTAATAGTACCTGTCAGTCCTTTCTCAGGAATGTAATTCTTTGAATTGTTTTCACCCAAGAAATACCATAAACCCTGTTCTGGTTCGTTGCCTACAAAAATATATTGGCTGCTTGGTGGAGTACAAAAACCTAGGGATAAAGTAGGTTTTTCTTTGAGGTTCTCCAGAGCGATCGCTATCCGTTCTAAAAGCGCAAAGCTTGGGGGGATGGTTTCCTCCCCCAAGGCTTTGTAAGAGGGTTGTTCGTTCATGTTACTGTTGGTTTTAGTAGTATTAGTAGCCTATATAATTAGTATTTTACTATTGATTATATAGGCTATTTATTATTAGAATGGGCAGTCAACAGAGACTAGATCGCAAGCGTATTGATTACCATTTCTAGCAGTCCCTAACCCTGCCTGAAAACTGATAAAAGCAGGAGCTAATTTAACATTTGTCAAACAAAGTTCCATCGTTGACTTCCTGAACCTCCCCAAATAAGTCAGTTAAGCGATCGCGGATAATCCTCACCAATTCGTCATCACCCATAGCAATCCTGGTTTTTTCTTCACCCCCATGCTCCAACTCTGTCCACTTCACAGAACGGTGCAAAACTTCCATTAAGTCAGCACATCGGTTCAATTCTTCAATCCAACGTAAAAGCAAAATTCCCGGTACAGTACGATCCTTTATCATATGATTCTCGCCCTTTTGTTGTAAGTAAATTGTTCGCTCCAACTAATAACAGTTGGAGCATTTTAGGAGATTAAAATGGACAGTCAACAACTACGCGATCGCAAGCGTAAGCGTAGCTATTTCTAGTAATTCCTTTAATGCCACAAATGCCATTATTTAAGTGGGCGCATTGATGGCAAACTAAAGGAAATTCTTTGCTTTCAGTATTAATTACTGGTAGCACGGGTTCGCGTCTGGGATAATCGCGCATTCCTTGAACGAAGCCCTGGAGGTAACATATTTCGCTCATCTGGGGAAGCCGACCGTCCGCCGCGTCCGTGATGCCAGAAATGTATATTTCCTCGATGATTTGGTCTTGTGCTAGGCGCTGGTCTTGATCTAAATCAGTGCAATATGTCATTATTTGTTTACCTGACGATTTTGGGTACGGGCGATCGCATCCCCGTCGAAAGTTTTGCGATCGCCTTTTAAACTAGCTATTTACTATTATAATCGTGTATACGCGATTATGCAAGCTATAAGCTCTTAGTTTTAGTATCTTTACACTAACCGTGTAGACTCGGTTATCATGAAGATATGAAAGGGAACAGAACAGGGAAAGGACATTTTCAGGTAAAAGGAAGTGAGCCACTGGCAAAGAAGCCAGTTATGGCTAGATTGCCTGTAAGCATAGACACTACAGTGCGCGAGTTGGCTGGAGATGAATTGAGTAACTGGATTAGGGAAGCGATCGCAGAGAAGCTAGAGCGAGAACAGCACGGCATTTTTCGGATGAATAATTCATCCGAAAAGATGCCTCAGCAGGATATGTCTGCTTGAAGCAGTGGGGGGAGTGTCAAACCAGAAGGATTAATGAAAGTTGCCTACATCAGATCAAGCGTTTGCCTCAGTAGTTGTTTGTCAAATGCTCTCAAACCTACTGCGAGACATCTCATTATTTCGCTACGATAGCCAAACAAAAGAAATATATATCCTTGCTGGGGATAACATCCAAGTTACTATTCCGCCAAGTGGCAAATGGGAATTTATCGATGAATAAGCCAAACTACAAACAAATGTCTAAAGAGGATTTAATCGCTTACATCAAACTAAATCGTACTGATGATGAAGCGATTAGAGAGTTATTTGTCAATCGTCGCAATCCAAACGCTAAACGATATCCTGCACCGTTAGACCCTGAAACTATACGGATTACAGAAGAAGCAATTAGGAATAAGGTGCTGGGACTGGGCGATCGCGTTTAAGGCAGTGCGAAGTCGCCCGTATCAACAAGGTGATTTTTTCCACCGACCAGCCGAGGCTAAGTGCCAAGCGCACCCCCTCTACTTTGGTTTGGGGGATGGCGATCGCACGGGTAATGTAACCATTATCTGAATAGGCATCGCCAGTCTTTTCTTCCCACCTGTAGACCCAATACCAGTGCTGCGGGTTATCTGCTATGCGATCGCCCTGGACTATCGGATAGGTGACATTACTCCCATTAGTTAGCTTCTTAGTGGTGGTTTTGCGTTCGAGCCAACCACTCGCTTTTTTGGCAGTCTTCATACTTGGTTTTAGTTAGGGGCGCGACGTTTGTGGGGGAAGATTCCCCCACAAAGCTCGCTTGGGAATTACACCCTCGTACTAATATCTTAAACAGACCTCGCACCCTTTGTTATCGCTAGCTATCACACCATAGCAAATTAAGCTATTAACTGCTATCAGTCTTTATCAAGCTTGATAGCTTTTATTATCACTTGCTATTAATACCTGATATACTGAGTTATCAGTTGATAAAAGGTGATAGCAATGAGCGAACGAGTACAGGTAATATTTCGCTGGGACAGGTCAAAGCTAGAGCAATTAAAAGCATGGGTAGCTTCGGAAAGACTCACCCTTCAGGAGGTCTTAGAGTCCTTAGCCACAAAGTTTTTAGACTCTCCTGATAGCAGTAAGATAACTGAAGATAGCAGTTATATATCAAATGATAGCAATGTGATAACAAGCTTGATAACAAGGCTAGAGCAGGTAGAGAAAACTGTTGCTGTCCTACCAGAACGAGTAGCAGCCCTGGAGTCCGAACTGGGGGAGTTAAGCGCCTGAGAGACAATACTTCTACTCTCAGGCAGAAGCCGCAGCGCCGAACAATCGCAAGGGACAGCGAAGTTACAGACCACCCTTGCGCGTTAGGCAATGGCGAGGAAACCCTAACCCGCAAAGAATTGGGCAAACTATTTAATGTCAGCCACGAAGCGATCCGGATTTGGGAAGAAAACGGAAAACTCCTAACGTTGGGATGGGAGCGAGTACCCCACATCAAAAGCCCAGTTAAGTACAGCCGTACTAAAGAGCTAATCGCCCCAGTCCCGCCAGCTTCCCCTCAAGACTAGCTACCCTATCCTCTAATGATGCGATCGCACCCTTAACGCTATTGGGGTCAGTTTGACCTAAATACTGAGCGATCGCATCCCTGACTATCTCAGCTTCCTTGCGACCCGCCGCCAGGGCGATCGCCTTGATTTCAAGCTGCCAAACTTCGGGAACTCTAGCCCCGACCATCGGTGAATATGACATCGCTGCTAATTCTGTTATCAGTTACTTATCAAGGGTAGATGATTATAACTGTAGTCGGTGATAGCAGCGATATCATAAGCAGAAACTATATAAAACGGCTACAACCCTGATGCTGTCGTGGGATGGAGAGTATTTGATTAATAAGTAAAAGTTAAGTAGTGTTGACTTATTCGCTATGGCAACGAGATAGCAATACTTTGAGCTATCTATTCCACCAAACTTACATTTCGTGTAATCTAGTGAAATCAGACAAATTTATCCAATGAAAGTAGCAGGAAACGGGCAAGGGAAAATATTAACTCCAGAAGAATTGAAGTTACTGTTTACTGAGGGATTTGTGAGGGAACGCGATCTCGCTTTGTTTGGCATCTGCTTATTTACTGGCTGTCGTGTCTCTGAAGCCCTAGCACTCCAGACTACAGATATCAAAGGTGGAACTCTAACTTTTAGAAAGTCTACCACCAAAGGCAAGCTTAAAACCCGCGTCGTGGACATTCAACCTGGACTGGCTCAATTGCTGGCAGAGTATCAACCCCTTAAGGCTGGAGCGTTGTTTCCAGGTATGCGGGGAAAGTCCCCAACCTTGACTCGGTTCATGGCTGACAAGATTCTTAAAGCTGCTTGCGAGCGCGCCCTGTTAGTGGGAGTAAGTACCCACAGCTTCCGGCGAACTGCTCTAACTATGATGTCTAGTGCTGGTATTCCCTTGCGAGTGATTCAGGAAATATCCGGGCATAACGATTTAGGCACATTGCAGCGCTATCTAGAAGTATCCCCAGAGCAGAAAAAAAGGGCTGTGGCGGTAATTGGTTTTTAAGCGCAGAAGCAGAACGTCCGGGCGATGGCGCGCCAAATTTTTGTGTTGACAATAGAACGCGCGTAGCTACATATTTGTAGTTATATTAAAGGTGTGAGGGTAAAGTTGCGTTGGGAATGGGACGACGACAAGAATCGGACAAACGAGTTAAAGCATGGTCTTGACTTCGAGACAGCGCAACTTACGTTTGACGATCCGATCGCCGTGAGCAGACTGGACTTATATCCTAATGAGGAACGCTGGCAAACCATTGGGATCATCGATCAAACAATCGTTATTGTTGTTCATACTTTGCCAGCATATGACGCGGAGAGCGATGAAGACGTTGGGCGGATTATCAGCGCACGTAAAGCAACAAGACATGAACGGAGGGCATATGAAGAAGGAAACTTCTAAAGGTTTGACGGCTAAACAGAAAGCACAGCTTGAAGCTTTGGCGGCTCTGCCAGATGACCAGATTAATACAGATGATATTCCAGAGGCTACTGGAGATTGGAGCGGAGCAAAGCGGGGTGTGTTTTATCGTCCCATCAAGCAGCAAATCACGCTGCGCTTAGACGCTGACCTGATCGACTGGTTTAAGACGCATCAAGGGCAGAGCGAGGGGTATCAAACCAGCATCAACCGCGCCTTGCGGGAGTACGTCAGGCAGCAGCAGTGTTGAAAATTACGCCCGTATCTATAAACTGCGATCGCACGCGCGCCAGTCTCAACACCTAAGAGATAGTGCTTACCACAACGTCTTAATCTGCTTGCCAGCCCAGTTGCTTAGTTTATATACTCCGTAAGCTGTTGCACCTGCTCCACTAATAAGGATTGCTCCCATCACCATCGGGCCACCCACCGCCGCCGTGACTACTGCTGTTGCTGCGGCTCCGGTGACGCTACTGCCCATCAATCCTGCTATTGCCGTTGTCGCTCCACCAAGTCCCATTGTTGACACCGCCGAAGCCATGCCAGCATAACCAGCTAGAGAACCCGCTCCGGCGGCGGCAGTGGTAACAGCACTGCCTACAGTAACCGCAGCCCCTGTCCCAGCTTGTAGAGATTTTTTACCCGACCTATCTATCTCTGCTATCGCATCTACGAAGCCATCAATAGCATCTTTCAAAGGTTCCATATGTTGCACCTCTAAGGCATATACTCAATTTCATCTTGTCCTCTAAAATTACAGATTGGGTTTAGAGATGATGAATATTTGGATAAAGAGTTAGCGAATACCTACGCAACGAATACACACGAAGCCAAAATGTTGACCAATGGTCTACAAATCCAAGGTGGCAATGTGCGATCGCCCTACTGATTCCGAACTGATAAGCGCACATTGCCGATGTTCTCTGCACTCCAATCGTTTCATTTAATCCTAATCCTTTAGTTCTTTCATGCACTACAAAAGAATTATTTTGTAATTGAAAGTATGCTATTTTTGGCTAACTATAGACAAACTAGCAGATGAATGGGTCTATTACCCATTCCTTGCAGAACCTTAAAAAGCAGCTAAAAACGACTAAAAAAAGGTAGTTTTCGTGTTGCCAATCGTTGCCATAGTGTAGCCAATTGTTGCCAATCGTTGCCAATCGTTGCCATAGAGTTGCCATAGGGATTGAGCCGAGATACGTGTAAAAAGGTGCCACTTCGTTTAAAAGCTTTACTAGATATAGCTTTCGGATATTTCAATAGGGAGAAGAATTGCTCCTTCTAAGGGCTGTGGAATGTTATGCAAATCCACTACATAATCTCCGTATCGTTTGATATGTCTGGTAATGTAAGGGCTTAAAGTGGCAACTTCTTTTTGGTTAATCGAGTAGCCCTCTAAGCTCAAACCTTGAATTGCCTTTGACATATCAAAAGCATTTTGGAGAATAACCGCACTTGCTACCAAATCAAACGAAAACTTACCTTTTTTTGTTCGTTTTCGGTCTGGCGTCATGTTTACGTTTCTGCGAAGCCAATAGGGAAGATAGAACCACTCATCTAATAGTTGAGTCGTATAGTGTAAGCAATAATAGCATAGCTTGTCAATTGGCAAAATAATTCTTGTGTAGTGGCGGAGCAAAGAGGACTAAAGGATGGTAGGATTGAGAATGCTACCTCTTCTATAATAAAGCCTGATTAAAGGGGTGCTTATAGCTGTAGATTCTAGTTTACCTATCGGTTTCAGGCCATGGGTTTACCGCTTAATTGATATATCACTATGTCATATGTCATGTTTCGAATGGGTTTGTCATTCAATGTCGTCTTTATAAGGGATATGTATATTTGTATACCGCTTCCTTGGTAGGACGAAAAAAAAAGGTCAAGTCTTGCCAGTTACGAATGCGTGGCATTAATTTGATTCCCAATAGGTACGACAGCGCAAACACAGGTGCGGACTGTCCTTGAGTATCTGCGTGTAGAATATCGGGCTGAATATCTGAAGTGTTCTTTAGTAAACCCATCCAAAATATATACACTGCTTCCCAAACACCACAGGTAATGAAATGTGTAAAATAAAGCAATGTATTTGTCCGAAACATGATGATAAGCAATACCACCGTAACCGCCATAACGGATGTGATACTCCGACAGGAGGTTATTTTTTTCATAAATCTCAAATTTTTGCTGCCGTCGGCTGCGGGCTCTCTTCCCACTACCCCAGCACTTGGGCAAATGGAGACGATTGTAGGCATTAATCATATCTCGACTAGCAGCTTGTAGGTTCTCGGCTGTAATATGACGACGGTTAAATATAGGAAAGCATATGGCTCGTCACTACTCCTCTAGTATGACGAGCCGTTTGGTTCGGTCCTAAGTTACAGCCGTAGCCAAAAGTCGTGAAAATGTAGCGCTCCATTGGCTTTTCTATTTTTGGTTCGGAACCAGATAACGGACCAAAATGCCGTGTCCAATTCAACCAATGCTCGACATTACAAAGGATATCGAGGACACTACGTTCTGGTAAGCGCTGCAAGATTGAGGCTTCTAGCGCTGCGGCCTCCGTCAGGCTTTTCTTGAGCGGGGATGCGTTTAAGCACAGGTTCCCCATCGGGGCTAATAGTAACTTGTTTGCCATCAGAACAAATTTGATCTACTTTCTCTGCCGTTTGGGTGAGCAAGCGTTGCAAATGCTCAATAAATTCAAGGGAGTTTGAAGGAATACCAAGTTCTTTGCAATAGCCTGCCATCATATCGGTTTACACTCGTCCCCAAGAGAGTAACTCCTGACGGAAATCTGCATAGGTTTCCGACCCTTCTACACAGGCATCCCCCGTTTTTAACTCCATTGCCAAGTAGGTAAATATACAAATCTCTAATTGCTGGCGAACCAATACTTCAGTTTTACCAGTGGTAAAAACAACTAATCGTCGCCATTTGTCACTAATAAAGCTCAAATCAACTCCAGCAGATAACCACTTACCGCGTCGATGCTCTTGTTCAAGCACAAAAGTTAAAGCTGCTATCAACGACTGGTCTTGAGTTGTAGAGCGAATATCCAGTGACCGCACCAAACCAAACAGCAGCTTGCGGTAGCGAGAATAAAACTGCCATAACAAGGGAAAGTAATTGTCGCTGTTATAAGCAGCGATCTCCTCGCACTGCAATAGCAGTAGTTCTGAACCACCATGACAAGTAAGAACAGATTGCACTTGCTGTCCTAAAGCAGTGTCGTTAAGGCTATCGTTAGAAACCACCAGTATTTGCGCCAGAACTCCTAGCAGAGCCTCAGTTTGAGTTAAGTGCTTCTCTCTCAACTTGACCAGTTTAGCTTTAGCTTTGGTGTGAATAGTTTGGAGACGCTTGAGAAACATTTCTACTAGATGATCTCGTGTTTTAATCTGAGCCTGGTATAGCAAGCACAAAAGTAAAGTCCGGCGTTTACTCTGCTTGATATCTTGAAACTCAGATATGTCCAATGATTTTGCTTGTGCAGCAAAGGACTTCACCTTACTCTTAGCAATGCCTGAAAGTAATCGCTCCGCATCTCCAAAAGACATCAATTGGTCAAATTTAGCTAAGAGTTCCTGCATATGTGACAGTGTGGCGCTCTTGGGTGGAGATTTCAATAACTTCAAGGTAGCTACTGACTGCTGCGACTCTCTCAATAGCAGCCCGTCTAAGTAGCCTTGTTCAGTTTGGGATAATCCTGCCCCTACTCGTTGAAATAGACGAGTATTGGCAATAGAGCGGATATTGGCAGCCAATCGGTTAATAGTGCTGAAAGCTGGCAACTCATAACGTTCTTTTACCAATTCTTCAATCGCCACATTAATTAAATCTGCTGGATGATCCTTTACTTGAGCCGCTACAGCAATAGCTTGTGCTACTAATTGTTGTGCTGCATTGTCATAGGGCTTAACATTTAAGTATGTGCGAATAACTGACATATAGCGACGACGGGAACGTAGAGAAGAAATTGCTGAGACCTTACTACTCAACTTCAAGCCGGAGCGGAGGTGGTTGATAATTAGAAGTGGCACAAACTCTAGATGAGGAAAATAACCGAGCCGTTGGAAGGTTTTTAGCATCACTAATAAACTCAGCCGTCCGTTCGAGCCGCGAGACTTGGCATTGATAAACTCAAGTTCCTCTTGAGTTGGAGTATAAAGTTCGGCTAATTCTTTCTCGCTAGGTTGCTGCTTGAATTGAGGGTAAGCGGTACGTTCAATAACAGTAATTGGCTTGTCCTTTTAGGCTTTTGGTCAGGATGCCAAAATGTCTGCTAAGTAATATTAGCAGATATTACTATCCGGTTTTAAGGGGATAAATGTCTGCTAATGTTCTTAATATCTCGGAAATATCATGTCTGCTGCTAATGTCTTTACACGTGCCGTTAGGCTATCTTAACTAAAAATTGAGGGTGTAATGTGCCATGAAACGTAACAGTATCCCAGCAATCTCAAAATCGGGAGAGCAAACTTTAGCACAGTATGAATCCTATTTAGGCTCAGTGGCGGATGTCAGCCTGGTAACTATTCGTAACTACAAGAGCGATCTTCGCCAGTTTATATTCTGGTGGGAGGAATCCTCCTCTGAAGGCCAAGAAATTCCCAAATCTTTTTTACTAAATACGATTGCTACCCCGACAATAACAAGTTATCGTTCTTACTTACAAAATTCACTGCAACTCAAACCAGCTTCTGTAAACCGATATTTAGTGACACTTAAGTGCTATTTTGCTTGGGCTATGGAAACTGGGTTAGTTAACAATAACCCTGCACAGATTGTTAAGTTAATCCCTTTTGTTGGTTCAGCGCCACGTCATCTCTCTGATGCGGAGGAATCTGCTTTGGTTGCGGCAGTTACGCATTCTGGTAGCCTCAGAGACCGAACAATAATTGTCTTGATGCTTCATACTGGACTACGTTCCCAAGAAGTTTGTACACTTCAACAACAACAGGTTCACTTAGGGAAACGTAGCGGCATTTTACAAGTACATGGCAAACGCAATAAATACCGCGACGTACCATTGAATGCAACAGCTAGATCGGTGTTAGTGGAGTATTTCAAGACTCGGACACAAGAAATAAGTTATCTATTTCTTTCCGAAAAAACGGGCGAGGCTCTGACGGAGAGAGCCTTGGGGTACTTGGTCAAAAAATATACTCATTTAGCTTCGCTCATTGATGTCAGTCCACATGATTTGCGTCATCGGTTTGGATATCGAATGGCTCAAGTGGTTCCACTGCATCGACTCGCTCAAATTATGGGTCATGATTCTCTTGACACCACAATGATCTACGTTCGTGGAACACAGAGTGACCTTCAAACAGAGATAGAGAAAATAGCTTGGGAGTGAACTAAATGACCATCTAGCAAGGATTTCCGATGAAGTGGCACCTTTTTACACGTATCTCGGCTCAATCCCTTAATGCTATATTGCACCGCCTTCAAGGAATGTTAGCTATATGGCGCAGTTGGAAGACTCCCTTAGATGCGATCGCCTGGGCTGTTAACCAATTACCTGATGTGCCTCGTGATGTCTTGGAGGCGGAGTTTGAAGAACTGGAAGCGACTAATGGAAAAAAAGCCCCGGCTTGGGTGGCAAGAGTGGAGGAGTTGAAAGTAGACGTATTTTAACGCAGAGATTAACCAATGCGATCGCATTACCCCGACTAATTACAGTTGGGGTAAGCATTAATTTAGAACAGAAAAAGACAAAATTTTCAATGAATATCGGTGAATTTCTTGAGATGAGTTTAGATGAATTAGAAAGCGTTTCTGGGATTGAAAAAACCAGATGGTGCAAGTATTTCAATGGAGGATTGATGAACGAACGCAATATTTACCGTTTTGCGGCTTCTGTGGAGATGACCGCCGGAGAATTTCTCGATGCTTTAAACCAAAAAAGAAAAAGTTTAAGGGCTTTAAAGATGAAAAATGTAGAAGTTATTAGTGGAAGCCAGCATTTATTTACAACTGATTAAAGGTGAAAATGGTTGTTAAAAAAGGTAAATCAATCTTTCGTGCTGCTTTGGATGAAGAACTAATTACAGAAGTAAAGGTGGCGGCGGCAAGGATTGGGGTAAATCCTAATGCGATCGCGGAAGCAGCTTTAAGGATGTTTTTGAGCGACGAGCAGAACATTGAAAAAATAAAACCAAATCAAAAAAAATAACCTTCATGGAAATATTACCTAAATCAATGACAGAAACCGAATTTTGGGAACAGCTAAAAGCCAGAGCCTACGAGTACGGGAAGCGGAAGGGCATTCCCCGTCCAAAGGAGCAGGAAGCCCGTGACGGTTTTCCTGTAGAAATTTCCCCTATTGACACACCAGAAATAGATTTTGCGGGGGAAGACTTTAAGAGCAAAGATGCCTCAAGTTCTGGGGAGGGATTGTCCTTGACTTTTGCAGAGTTTCAAGAAATAAGCTTAGGTCAATTAGCCGTTATGACTAATATTGATCGGCACAGATGGAGTAGATATTTATCAGGAAAAGTCTCCATGACTAAAAGCACTTTAGCCAAAGTTGCTCAAAAACTAGGCATGACCCCCGTACAGCTATATGAAGCAATAATTGCGCGTCGTAGTAGTAGTAGTAAATAAAAGGAAGCAGTAATACTAATGAATGCAATCATACCTATTTGGGAAACTCGTACTCCAGTTAACAAAGGTAAGTCCTTTGAGATTATACGCAATGCTCAATTTCCGCTTAATATTACCCAACCAATTGATCCGGCAACAAAAAAACTAATAGAGCTAGTGATTCGACGCTGGACGGCATCAGGGTATTGGCTTGATTTTAATTTATTAGGTAAAGGTCGAGCGTGCGATTACCCTCTGAACCTTCCAGGGGTTAAAGCCGAAGAAAGTTGGGCTGAAGTTCTAGAAGCACTGCTGAAGCTTTGCATTGCTTGTCATCGATATTCCCCCGCTCTCAGACAACCATATTTTTTCCCCAATCTTCTTTGGCTCGCCGTCGTCAACGATATGGTACAGCAAGATATTAATTCTGCTTTAAAAGGCGACCAGTTAAAAACGGCAACTATTAAAGGAAACCGTAGCTTTATTAGTTGTCTAAAAAAGGAAAAAATGCCATCACGACAGGATTGGGGAGACTGCGGCGATCATTCCTATCGATTATTTGAAACTGCGGTCAATCTAAAAAAACTTAGATACAAACCAGCAAAATTCACTTCTTCTTTCGAGAAGTTCATCACTAAATATAGGGAGGATACAACAGCTTACGACCATAACGATAGGGCTAAGGCTGCTTTTGTTGAGGCAGGAGTTTTAAAGGTACGGATAGGTAAGCGTTCTCAAGCGACAGGCTGGAAAACTCTACAATTGCCTCCCTTGCCTAGAGAATTTTGGTCAAGCCATCAGGGGGTACTCGTTGGTGGGGGGCATACCGAAACTGGGTTTCAGCGATAGCAGCCGATGGATTAGGTGTTTTTAAACAAAAGATTTATTATCAATAAAACAGTTCAAAACGCAACCATGCCAAGCTTTTTAGACCAAATTCAATTGCTCGATACTGCGACTTCACATCCTAAAAAGCCGCAACTCGAACCTCGTTCGGTACGGCGCAAAAAAGCTAGGGACGCTGCCAAAAGTGTCAAAAAAGCAAACCCCTCAGCAGCTTAAGGAAGCAAGCTTTGGGGTTCGCCTTTTTATTTTTATCGTTGTCCAGTCCACCCTGAGCAGTCTAACCGCCAAAGTTTTCTGCTCAGGATACCATCTCAATTCTTATGCAAATTCAAGACTTTGACTACAGTATCAAGCAGAAGTCTGTACTATCTTCGTTAAGTATGCCACTTTCAGGGCGTACAGAGCAAGGCTTACAACATTTATCAAGCAATAACGCGACTTTCCTCCATGCAGGTTTGGAGGTAGCGTAATGAATTTAACTAACCTCCATACCAATAACAGCATAGAAGCCAATCGCGCCAATCCTTGCCCCTTGTGCGATTCCGACCACTGGTGCTTCCATCTAAGTGAGGACGCGGTTATTTGCGGTAAAACGGATTACGCCCCCATCGGTTGGGTGAAAACAGGTGAAGCGAAGGACGGGCGGGGCATCTTTGCCAAAGAAAATAGAAAGCGCCGAAGTCAAGGCGGCTTGCCCGACGAAACTGAAATTTTACCATTGCGCCTAGACCCAAAAACTGATTCACCGCAATGGGTAACTCGCAGCACGGTGGGCAACGAATTTGAGCAAGAAATTGAGTATCTTTACCCCGATGCTGAGACGGGAGAACCGTTAGGCAAGGTAGTTAGAAAGCAATGGAGCGATCGCCGTCCAGCCTACGGGCGAAGTGGGCGCGACACTAAAGAGATTAGACCTTGGCACTGGGTAGAACCCCATCATCCCCACCAGGGCGAAAAAGGTTGGTGGAGCGATCGGGGTAAAGGATCTAAACAATTTCCGCTTTACAGGCAAGCAGAAGTACGGGAGGCGATCGCATCAGGTAGCGCGGAAGTTGTGTTTTACGTTGCTGGCGAACAAGCTGTAGAAACCGCCCGTCAGCTAGGATTGACTAGCTTTTGCAACCAGGGAGGCGAGGGCAGTTATACGTCACAATTCGTTGACTTTTTAAGTGCCAATAAACCAAAGTTGTTTGTTATTTGTCCCGATAATGACGAGACGGGGCGCAAATCCGCAGACAAACTGTTGAAGGCGTGTATTAAAGCAGGCATCCACGCGATCGCCATTGAGCCAACAAATATCTGGGCAGACACCCCCACCAAAGGCGATATTACAGATATCGTTAATTCCTCTGGTATGGATTCATCAGAAATCATTGAGCAGTTAGAAATAGAAATTAGTCGAGCGTTGTTAGTCCGCCAAAATGAGCCAATTTCTTACGAGTCAACTAAAAAGCCGCCAAAGCCAGCAAAAGTCGCCCGCGAGTTGGCTGAACGCTACCGTCATGAACTAGCTTGGAATACCAGTCTTAAACTTTGGTATCGTTACTCAGCTAAAACTTCCGGCGTTTGGTCAGAAATACCTGACGAATCTGTTCACAGTGTTGTAATTGCTGACTTAGAATGTCGCCCCGACATTGCTGGGAGCTATAACTTTACTTTTGTAAGCCACACCGTAAGCCTGATGAAAGCTTACTTACAGGTTCACGACTGGCACGAAACGCCAGGGCTAATACCTCTAGAAGATGGGGTGTTGGAATTGGCAACTAAGCAATTACTGCCTCATAGTCCGGGCTACCGTCTATTATGGTGTCTGCCCTACGCCTGGTCTGGTCGGGCTATTGGTTGCCAGCCGATTCAGAATTGGATGCTTGAAGCCATGAAGGGCGACTTCTCCCTTGTCAAAGTGTTTCGAGCGTACCTCAACGCGATCGCAACTGGAAGGACAGACTTACAACGTTATCTTGAGTGTATCGGGGTTGGCGGCTCTGGAAAGGGAACTTTTACCCGACTAGCTATGGCTTTAGTCGGGGCTGAAAACACCGCCGTTACAACTTTAGGGCAGCTAGAAAAGAACCGATTTGAGACGGCTGGCATCTTTGGCAAGCGTTTACTATTAATCACTGACTCGGAGCGTTACGGCGGCGAAGTATCGGTACTCAAAGCAATTACCGGAGGCGACCCCGTTCGCTACGAACGAAAGAACGTACAACAGTGCAAGGCATTTACACCAACTTGTATGGTGATCGTGGCAGCTAACGAACCCGTCCAAAGTGGCGATTATACAAGTGGTTTAGAGCGGCGGCGGTTGACGCTGCCCTTTACCCACCAAGTTAAACCAGGGGGACGCCGCGACTTAGAAAAGGAATTTAAGCCTTACCTCCCCGGACTGCTAACGTGGGCTTTAGAAATGCCTGACGAGGAAGTGACAGGACTATTGCTCGACACCTCTAACCTAGTGCGAAGTCTTGCTGCCTCTAAAGCCGAATTTTTAATCGAAACAAACCCGATGGCTGAGTGGCTGGACGCTTGCGTTGTTCTCGAAAGAGCCGCTAAAACCTACGTGGGAGTAGCCCAGCGCGATAAATCTTCTAGCAATGACAACATCTATTTATTTACTAATAAATGGCTCTACGCTTCCTATTGCGAGTACAGCGCAGTTACGGGCAGTAAAGCTGTTTCTGTGCGGCGGTTCTCGACTCTGCTACATGACCTCTGCGTTAGCCAACTAAAGCTTACTGGAATTACTAAAAGTCGAGATAACAAAGGTGCTTATTTTGAGGGCTTGGCAATTCGTCATGAGGACGACGAGCGCGATCGCCCGATTTCTTTTAGCAGTCCGCCGCCAAAAAGCGGAAAGTTTGGGGAAGCGGTTTCCCTCCCCAAACTTTTCCAAGAGAGCGAAAAGCTGGAACATCCCCTAACTTTTACTGAAAGTGATGGATTAAAAACAAAAAGTGACGGATTGGTGACGGGTCAAACCCTTGGTAGTGACGGAAGTGATGGAAGTGATGGATTATTTTTATCAAGCTCTAAAGATAAAAATTTATTTGAGAGTGAATTAGAAAATCAACAAGAAAATAAAGAGCGTGATAATAATGAAATTTGCCATCACTTCCATCACAATCCGTCACTACCAATAGTTCCAGCCATCACAGAACCGCCACTAGCTCTCGTTCAATCCGTCACCAATCCGTCAACGACTCCAGACAATGCGATCGCCCGTGAGAAATCAGCCGTCACCGAAGGGGCGTTAACCCTGCAAGGATTGGCAGCGCAGATCAGCTTAATTCAGACCTGGGCGGCAGCTTTGGAATTGATAGATAACGCAGCGATAAAAACTGGTAAGAAGCGAGGCACTATTTTAAAAAAGTTAATTAAATGTTTTAGTCAGTGCGATCGCGTCCGCTTTCTTGCCCTATTGGATCTCCATGTATTGCATAATCCATCGGATGAACGAGCATTAAAAGCCCAGTCGGTCGCGCTTTGCGTCGCAACGGAGGCAGAAACTTGAAAAATAGATTATCAGCGCAAGAACAGCGCGATCGCACCCGACTTGAAAAAATAGTCCGCGATCGCATTGCAGAAGGCTTAAGTGATTTAGCCAAAATTGAGTCAATGGGAACATGGAGGGAAACTCACCAAACGTTTGATGCGTTTTGCATTGATAGGTTGGGTTTCAGCCGAAGTCAGTTAAACATCGAAACATTAATGAGGAAATATGCAGAAAATTGACGAATTACGGCAGGAAATTAAAGCTTTCGAGGTTGAGATTACAAAACTACAGGCGGAATTATTAGCAGCTTCCCAAATCGCGCCCCCAATGCAGTCAAACTCTCCAGAGGCGATCGCTAATGCTTTTCGATCCGCCGCCGTTGTTACCCATGAAAGGATTGCAGACGTACAGGGGATTCGGAATGCGATCGCTGAATTGACGGCTCGACTGGCGCAGAAAAAATCACAGTTTGAGGAACTGGAGGTACAGCAGCTAAAACAGTTGAGAGAAAAGCGGATTGAAGAAGGCAAGCAAAAACTCCGAGCTAAGTTCGGCGATGTTGAAAAGATGGCAGAAGCATTAGAAGGTCTCTATTTCGGTTTGAAGGCGATCGCCCTCGAATATGAAAAAGATTTTGCTCAAATTCATCCGCCAACTAGCGGCGGGACAGCACTAAATAGAAACTCGTTGCTCAACATTGAGCCGCTAACAATACCTCATTTTGTAGAGGAAAAAGATCGCTTTGTTTTAAGTAACAAATTTTTCGATTTATTTGAAGCTGAAAAAGAAGCCTTACAGAGGCAAAGGATAGAAGCCAGCATCAGGTCGCAGCAAAATCACCAAGATTTACTGGCACAAATCAAGCAGCGAGAGTTAGATAAACAACGAGCGCTTGAGCAGCAAGAACGGGCAGCATTTATCGCTCAAAAACAGGAGCAATTGCAAACAATGAAAAGCCAAAGGGGTTGGGATATGCGTGGTCAGGCAGCTACTAATTTTCATCCTCTTCATGACGCGATCGCATCTTTAGAAGCAGAAATCGAAAACTTAGAGAAACCTGTGCAAACATAGAGAAAATGGCGGTACAGTGGCGTAAAAATGGCGGTTAAGCCTTCTCGGTTGACGGCAAAACAATTAAAAGCAATCTCTTTATTAGCAGAAGGACTGTCATATAGTGCGATCGCCACAGAACTTGGGGTAGGATTGCGTACCGTCGAGCGGTGGGCAACAAGACCCGATGTTCGTCAGGCAGTGAGCGAAACTCAACTAAAGTTAGCATCTGCCCTATCAGAAGACATCTTTAATAAGTGCAAAACTGGTTTAATTAAAGGCTTGCCCAAAGCTATCCGCCGAACCATAGAATCTTTAGATCACCCCGACGCTCGGATTCAAATCCGGGCAGCCGAACAAATCGCCCGTTGGTCTGGCTTTTACCAACCAAACAAACCCACCATAGAGCAGTCGGGTGATTCAGAGCAGAATTTTAAAGGATACTTAGCCTACCTGGAGACGAACGGCAATGGCAATCAGCATCACCCAGTTCGCTAGCGATTCAAACCTACTAAATACGCCGTTATGGGATAAGCAAAGCGAGATTTTAGAGGAATTCTGGGCGGGGAATTATGCGATCGCAGTCTGGGCATTGGGGCGGCGCAGTGGCAAAACTTTAATGAGTGCGATTGTTGCTACTTACTGCGCCACAATGCTGGCAGATGAATATAAGCGCCATTTAAGACCGGGGGAAAAGTTCTATATAATCTCTGTCGCCAACACCATCGACCAGGCGAAGATTGCGCTCCAGGGCGTGAAAGATTTAATTAATGGCTCACCCATCCTTAAGCCGCTAATCGTGCGCGAGACTACCGACACTCTCGAACTGCGTAATGGAGCGGTATTTAGGGCATTGACCGCAAGTAGCAGGAGCGGTAGGGGTATGGCTTGCCCGTTGCTTATTTTTGATGAGCTTGCCCACGCCGTTGATACAGAAGCAGGGAACGCGGCGGGTAGTAGTTTATATCAAGCTCTTAGCCCATCGGTGGCGCAGTTTGGAAAAATAGGTAAAATACTGCTTCTATCGTCACCTTGGATTCAATCAGGTATTTTCTGGGATTTGTACAAGCAAGCGGCTTCTGGGAACTTTGCTCATATGCAGGTAGTACAAGCACCTACTTGGGAAGTAAATACTACCATCAGCGCCGAATTTTTAGAGCAAGAAAAAGCCCGCGACCCCGAATTATTTAAAGTTGAGTACGGGGCGCAATTTACGGGGAATATCGCTGCTTTTATCGACAATCAATTAGTAGATGCTGCTATTAATAGCGATCGCGGACTGCTGCCACCATTAAACAAGTTTAATGGCACTTATTACCTGGCTTTAGACCCAGCAAAAGGCGGTCGAGACGCTTACACAGCTTGCATTGTTCATTATGATGGTGAACTCGTTGTAGTAGACCAGTTTCATCAATTTGCGCCTACTTGGGGAGATGGTAAAAAAACTCAAGTAGCAGTTTCTCTTGTGGAAGATTGGATACTTGAACAACACAAAGCTTATGGTTTTGCGTCCGTTGTCCTCGACCAGTACAACAGTTCTAGTACGATTCAAAGGTTATCAGGAAGAGTCAAAATCCGAGAACTGACCTGGACAGCTTCAAGTAAAACAGAAGCTTATTCAAAACTTCGGGAACTGTTTAACGGGGGAAGTATTGAACTTTACCCGCATCCCAAAGCCAACGGGCAGATTAAAAACTTAACCGTAACTTATAGACCTAACGGCACTTGGGGCGTAAGCGGCGGCACGGGGGCGGCGGTCGATGATTACCCCTCGGCACTGGCGGGGGCGGTATTGATGGCGACGAATCGTATTAATAAGCAACAGATAATACCAGCAAAATCTTATCGAACTTGGTAGAGCTAGACTTCTGGCTTCTTTGGTAGTCTATAGCCCGCCGCCGCGAGATAGTCTTGAACGATGTTCCCAGTTTTCACGATGGGCGGTCGAACCAGTGAACCTGGCGGGTTAACGCCATAGCCACAAGCCTTGATGTACTCTTGAACAAGTTGTCTTCCTGATGGCGGCGTTTCTTGAGTCATAAATCGCGCAACCTATAAAGCTTTGAGCTTTGTTTGTTAGCTAAATTTTAGCGTAAGGTGTGGAAGTTTCAGCGCAGCCACAAGTCCGCAGGAGGTGGCGTAGTTCCCCTCTGCATTTTTTCCCTAGCGAACGCGAAGCCTTCATTGGAATTAGCAGAAAAATCTATTAGATGATCGCAGTTTAATGAACAGGTTTCCTTTAAGGGTCTGCGGCATAGTGCGAAGTCCTTACTTGTTTGTTTATAAAATCTTGAGAGACTATTTTAAAACAGCTTTGAAGCTTAGTTTTTGTAGCATAAATACTATTTACCAATGGCAACTCTATGGCAACTCTATGGGGGATTGAGCCGAGATACGTGTAAAAAGGTGCCACTTCATCGGAAATCCTTGCTAGATGGTCATTTAGTTCACTCCCAAGCTATTTTCTCTATCTCT
>NZ_KI966370.1:19390-86542 GCF_000332075.2 Synechocystis sp. PCC 7509
AGGAGCAATTCTTCTCCCTATTGAAATATCCGAAAGCTATATCTAGTAAAGCTTTTAAACGAAGTGGCACCTTTTTACACGTATCTCGGCTCAATCCCTATTTCGCAGAAACCTGGCTGATGATTTGTCTATTGCCTCAAAAAGTCTGTAGTGCAATGCTAGATGGTAATTTCGTCACGCAGAAAATTATAGAGTTTTCCCTCTAGGATAAGGCTCAGTTCCGATGGGAAATAGACCCATTCATCTGCTTGATTGTCTATAGTTAGTATCCACCAAGTGGGAGTCGGAAGGTCTCATGTCTTCAGGTAAACCACTTACTCCATCACTCAAAGCCTTGAAAATGTCCACGAAAGCTTGGCGTATATAAGTAATAGTGTCAGTTTTCTCATTAGGGATACCAGCCTGTATTCTGTCCTCATAAGCCAGAAGATAGAGCTGCACATGATGTACACCTATGACTGTTGACAATTTTTGCAAGGTACTCTCAGTGGGGTTTGTACCTTTAAGACAAGCCGCCCTTAACCCTGGCTGAGTGATTCCAGTTTGCTTCGCCAGTTTGTTCATGCTCAACTCATGATCCTCCATATACTGGAGGATCAGTTGTCCTAGAGGCGAACAATCTTCTGGTTTTAGCTGTAAAACGAATTTCATGATAAAAATACTCTATAATTAATTGCTAAATACTTATAGGGTATTGAGTTAAATGGTGGAACGGGCTAGAGCCACTGCCACTACAGTAATACATCATCAGCCAGTGCGTAAAGTTTGGCGACCAAAACACTGAGCTGATGTCCAGTTAAATACAAGTGTAGGGTTTCGCCCGCCACTATATTTTAACTGTACATACCTATTTCTGGAAGACAGATGCTTAAACCTACTCCACGCAAGTTCTACAAGCGTAGGAGGCTTTTATGGCAGCGGTTTCTGCTGTCGCTCCTCAAGGTAAGCTGCCACCACTGCCAGCAGACCCCATCGGAGCGCGATTCTGTCAAATCTTTAATCATCCTTGGAAATTTATAATCGCTCCAGTACCAGAGCCAGGGGAAAGACCCACCTGGAAGACCGAGAGCGCCTACCCGCTCCAGCCCCGTAACCTATGGGATACCTATTGCGATTCTTCGCACTTACTAGGACTGCGATTCGGCAAAGAAACCCGCTACGCTCTACTAGATATAGATAGAGGCAGCCGATATCATTTTTTAAACGACCTCAAACAATTCAAATCCATCCTAGAGATTTGCGAAGGAATTGGCTTATGCCGACCCCTAGTAATCCAATCCAGCGACAGTGGTGGCATCCACATTTATTTCTTCTTGCCAGAGCCGATACCCACCTTCAAACTAGCTTGTGCAATCCGTTTTGCCCTCATTGAAGCCGGGGTATTGCTCCAACCAGGAGAAATAGAAAGTTTCCCCAACGTCAAAGCTTATGCAAAAAATTTTCCCTCCAACTACAACGCCCACCGACTACCGCTCCAAGTCGGCTCAGTGTTGCTAGACGACGATTTTGAACCACTAACTAACAACCTAGCTTGGTTTCTCGACCTAGCTGATACCGCAGCAGCCTGTCAAGACTTAACCGAACTCGCAGCCGCCATTTCCAAATCCTACCAGCGTCAAAGCCGAACCTACACCCCCAGCATATCCAACCGCGCCCAAGAGTGGAAGAGCCATTTAGAAAACCGCAGCATCCAAGGCTGGACGGGTAAAAGTCAAACCAACGAACTGCTAAAAGACTTTGCTACCTATGGAGTAGTCTGGCTAGCCTTGAAAGGTCAAGCTTTAGTAGATCACGTAGTCGCCACCGCAATTAACGCCCCAGGATACCAGCAATTTTGCTCCCACCAGCACGAAACGAGGCAGCGAGCCATCGACTGGTCTAAGGCAGCAGAAACTTACTATAGCCCGTACTGTTCCTACCCAAATAGAAACAATCCATACAAACAGACCTTTGACCCAAACCCAACTAACAACGCCGCTAACAACATAGTTGACTTTCCCAATCGAGCCAACGCCCAACGACATCAACAAACCCAAGAGCGAATCCGGCAAGTAGTAGCGTATCTAGAAGAAAAAGGCACGCTACCAGCAGCAGCCACCGCTCGTTCAACAGCGATCATCAGCGCATCCATTGCCCTGCATGGCATCGGGGTCAGCCAGACCACCCTGCATAAGCAAACTTATTTACCCCTATGGCATCCCAAACACCACGTCAAATTGGGTGTAATAACAACTCCAGAGCCAACTTCAGCAATTTCTACCCAGCTAGAAATTGAGCAAATCCCCGCTCTGACTCTAGAACCAAAATCGCTACAAACCCCACTACGACAGGGAACAGGAGAAAATTACACTCAAAAGAGCTATATGAAGGTTTTGGCTTTATCTGCGGCAGAGTATGCGCCACAGGCGCAGTCCTCTGCTCTAAATTCCGAATCAGAATTAAATTTTTCAAACCTTTCTCAAACTACGACAGATAACAATTCCAAATCAGAATTAAACTCCTTAAACTTTCCTCAAACCACAACGTACAACTTGAAATTATCTTCAAATTCTTTAAACCTCTTTCCAACCACAACGTACAACTTGAAATTATCTTCAAATTCTTTAAACCTCTTTCCAACCGAGATATATAAGAATTCCAAATCATCTTTAAATTTCGGCGCGGTCGATTTTGAGTATAAGCAACCCTTATCATTGGGGACTGCTTATGCTCCTAGGATTGAAACCACCGACTTTGAGCGAATAACTAAGCTTAGGTTGCAGGCAATCTGCCACGCTCAAAAAACAGTGAAGCGGGAAGCGCTGATTACTGGTCGAATGATTACTGGGAGTGAGCGAGCCTATAAAGAGCAAATTGCCAAAATGCAGTTTTACTGGCAGTCGGGCGAACCATCGCTGATGTCTGAGGCATGGGAGTGGGCTTTCGCCACTCCTGGAGCATTGCTGGAAGCTTTTTCTCCTGCCAACTCTTCATCAGGAAATCTTGCCTTAGAACCACCGGACGTGGCTACTACACTTAACTCCACCGAGTCAGCACCCCATCAATTACCAACTGCCGATAGTTCAGAGCGTGATTCATCATCTGCTACTGCATTAGTTGGGGAACCGCCCACAAAGCCATCGCCTACCACACCGCCATTCGACTGGCTAAATCCGCCAATTAATCGCAAGCTTCAGCCAGTCGAAATCCTGACAAGCGCAGGCAAGTGGTTAACTGGCTACTTCGTCCACAGTTGCATCGCTGTCGCCAATCTAATCGGCATTGAGCGAATGTTCACGCTGTTTGATGCCGATGGGCATATGTATCGCTTTTTGGGACAGATTCGTCCGCTCTAGCTGGGGTACAGCCGGGATAGGGATTGCTACAGGATACGTGTAAAAACCTGCAAGATAGCCCTCTAAGCTTTGCCTAGACTAGCTTTGAAAATTAGCTTCAGCCTTGGAAGCAGTCCCACAAAAAGGACAGAACCGATGCTTGAGAGAAGTAATCCTCTCTTGGCAATAGCTACAGCGCTCTCGGAGCGCAGAACCACACAAAAAGCAGTATTTAGCCCTCACCTCCATCCAGAGAGGATCTGGCGGCGTTCCAGGAGTCCAGCACGGCGCACAGAATTTGAGTTGAGAGACAGCCACAATCGGAGTGCCACGACAGACCGCCTCTAAATATTCCACCGGAACTTGCAGCGCATTTGCCAAACCACTTTTACTGTGAGAACTCAGTTTAGTTGTCAACCCGCGTTCGATTTTTCCCACGCTCTGCAAGTGAATCCCTGCGATAGCTGCCAGTTCCTTCTGGTTCAAACCGAGCATTAATCGCATTCGTTTGACATAATCACCTACCGTCTCATTAGCGTTGGGCGATTTACTACTTTGAAGAATATTCACAAAACGGTGTTTTAAAATATGTTAACTCAGAACTATACTATGGAAAGTATTATTCAACTTTACTAGGTAAACTAACTGATAAATTGTCTATCCCACTAGCTACAGTCGCTACTGAATTCTTGGAGCGTCCAGGACTCGCTCGAAGCACCGTTCAATCCTACGAACTAAGTCTCATGCCGCTACTGGGAGAATACGGCAGTTATCCAATTGAAATCTTGAGCCGTAGGGCATTAGCCGATTACCTCGACAGCTTACCCCATCTAGCTTACACGACTCATCAACGACATCAAGCAATCTTACAAGCTCTATTCAACTTCGCCGTAGAGCAAGGTTACTTGAAAGTTAACCCTATCACCCGACTTCAACGACGCAAACCCAACCCTGAAAGGGGAGAGCATTTTTCAGATCGAGTGATTCGGTATCTATCCCTATCCCAAATCACCACACTTTACCAAGTAATCGACCGTCACAGTCGGATGAAAGCTCTGGTGTACTTGCTGCATCGCACTGGTGCCAGAATTGCCGAGGTCTTAGCACTAAACTTATCAGACCTCAATCTAAAGATGCGCAAATTTCAGGTGATTGGGAAAGGTAATAAAATCCGGTGGTGTTTCTACAGTGAAGATGCAGCAACAGCATTAGAGAAATATCTAAAATACTACCGTCACCCAGAATCGGATGCCCTATTTACTGCCCAAAAACCCGTAACCAAATTAGTTACCCGCCTGAGTTATCGAACAGCACATCGAGACTGGACAAACTTGATTGAGAGCGCACCAGAACTCGATGGGATTAGGATGCACGATCTCAGGCACACCTTTGCCACCGAACGAGTTGGCTTAATGGGCATCGAGGAGCTACGTGCTTTGATGGGACATACTAACATTGCGACCACATTACGCTACCAAAAAGTTACTTCCGAACGAGCCGAGATTGTCGCTCAAGCAGCTTTAGATCGATTGCTACAAGGAGCAGAAAATAGTCAAATTTAGTTGTTAATAAATTTACTTAAAATACTGTTTGATTGGTATCTGTCATAAATTGACAGAGTATGGCTTATACTCTGCCTTGGACAACTGAGCAAAAGCCAGATCGATCTGGAATTCCCAACGGCTTTATGACCGCTATCGAACGCACGGCTTATCCTCGATTCAAATCTCAGGCAACCGTCAAGGAACTGACTGAACTTTATACTCCATCAGCATCGGAGCTAGCATTTGCCCAAACACAGGTTAAAAGTAAACGCGGGCTGCTGCGCTTGTTAGTGATGCTCAAATCATTCCAGAGGTTGGGTTATTTCCCACCGTCGGAAGCAGTCCCACCAACGGTTGCCCTTCCTATTCGGTCTTGTTTGAATCTCAGTGCCAATGTCTGTGCCATCCCGCCCGAACGTTCGCGCTACTACTATGCTGAGGCAATTCGGGCTTACTTGGGCGTTAATCCATACGACCGTAAGGCTCAAACTGCCATTGCTACGGTTATCTCGCAAGCGGCTGAGGTGATGGAGTATCCTGCTGATTTAATCAATGTCGCAGTCGAAGAATTGGTCAAAGAAAGGTATGAATTACCAGCTTTTAGTACCTTAGATCGTTTAGTCGGTCATATTCGTACCGTTGTTAATAACCGCCTGTTTGGTCGGGTCGCTACCGCTATGACTTCTGCCCAGCAAGCATTTGTAGATGATTTGGTAGCTACTTTACCCGAATCAGGATTAACCTTCAGTTTATTGAGATCGCCACCAAAAAGTGCGCGCCTGTCTCACGTTCAAGCATTACAAACTAAATTCGAGCAGATGCTCACCTGTGGGGATGTTCGCCAGTTGCTCGTTACCATCGCACCCGCTAAAGTTAAATCTTTTGCAGCTCAAGCCAAAGCCTTGTCTCTGACGGACTTGCGGGAGTTGAAACTAACCAAACGTCGCGCTCTATTAGTTTGTCTGCTTTATCGCGTCCAAGTTAAAACTCGTGACCATTTGGTGGAAATGTTTCTCAAGCGAGTGCAGAAAATGCACTCCTGCGCCAAAGACAAGCTAGTAGAGTTACGCGAGCAACATTTAGCTCAGACGGAATCGATGCTGGGAGTCCTAGCTGAAATTTTACAGACATCAGCAGGAGAAAGCGATACAGCGCTCTTGGGCGAGCGAGTCCAGTCTGGTTTTTTTTGTAAGAACCCTCGGAAAGGGGGATTAGTAAAAAAAGAGGTTTGGTGTTACCTCCTTGTAATTCTTCCTAGCAAAGCTTTTCACTTGCAAAATACATCTCAAAAACTCTACTTTTTGAGACTCACCCATATTGTGTCTCTTTTTATATCTTAAAAAGCAATCCTTAAATGCTTTAAAGAGTAATGATACTTTCCCAAACCCATAGCTCTCATTGGTTATGCGCTAATACAAGAGTAAAGTCCCATTCTAGGTTAAAATCCTTAATTACCCAAATCTAGGGTTTATACAAATAACTCCAAGTCGAAGGCTCTGTTAGTTGTTGTTGGTTTGTCGCTCCCCTAATAATTAGTAAATCTCTCGCTTGATTTGTAAACGCCGAGCCTAGGCGCTTAAGTGTCATCCCTGTGTTAAAGGATTTTTATTATGCACTACTGAACTTACAGTTTTCTCAATTCTATTTAACCTCGTTTCTGGACGTTTCGCACTATCAATCCAAAAGAGAATATTCTTCTTCAATGAATTATTAAACGCATCAAAATTCTGGTTGGCAGTCTCGTTTGCTTCTAATGCCTGCTTTAAGTCTGGCGGAATTATTAACGCTTCGATTGCATCTAAAATAGTCCACGAGCAATCTTGTTTTGCTGCATTAATCTTTGCTAGACCTACCGCCGTCATCAACCCTTGTTCTATCAGTTCTTCAATATATTGCTTATTTAATTTTGACCATACACTTTTTGGCTTTCGAGGTGTAAAGATTTGCATATAACAGTCTTCGTCTAAAGATTTTACCTTACTATCAATCCAACCAAAACATAAGGCTTCTTTGACTGCTTCGCTATATCGGACACTCGGTTTGCCGCTTTTAACTTTGTAGTAAATCAACCAGATACCAGGCAAAATGCGATGATTCTTTTCTAACCATTCCCGCCATACTTGGCGATCTTTAGCATAAACAGTTTCTAATTGTTCCTCAAATTTCGGCATCGCAGAAGATAACAAGCAGTATTAACAATAAATACAAACAGATAACCTCAATATACCTTCCCCATCAATAAACTAGGCAGATCAACGTTTCTGTTGAACCACTGCAAAACTACCAACTCTACTGCTCTGTTTGTCTAGCTTCCATGCAGTCAGCAAATGTACCCAGCGCTAAGTACCGACACCTGGAGTCAATGCAACAACTTGTTATTTTACCAAAAAGCTGTTTTTTATCCAACTGCATCCCCTAAAGTTCCAAGCTTGGCACAACTTTTTCTACCAACAAAGCGCTCCCCAGAGCCAGTTATAACATATGGAATTATCTGAACACTCTTACCTTGACGGTCCTCAAGCTTTTGGAACTCTTCGCAAGTTTTTTTAAGCCTTTGGCTGCCAACAAAACGTAAATTGTCGGCAGGAATTTCCTGCTTTTGGTAATTGCGGTATGCAGTTTTCATGCCAGAGTAATGTAGCAGAAATAAACCTAATGATTTGGGTGGTATGCTGCCAGGTAATCCCTCATATCTAATAACTCCTAGTGCATTATTTTGATTTCTGATATCCATATCTGCGTGAGGTAAACCAACAAGATTAACAAACTGTTTTTTTCTCCATAGCCCTCTAGAGACTGTAATACCTATTTCATTGATAACAACAGAAGTTGTTCCCTGATTGTAGACTTCAAATTTTAGATATTCTTCCCAAGGGTGTTGAAGTATAAGAGGACCATCATTGGCACGTTTAACAATCAAATCTAACTTTGTAGCGCCCTTAGTAAAATTTTTCCAGTTAATAATTAGTCCACCAACTGAAGCGAAGGCTCCAATAATTGCAGCGAATGCAGTTATCGATCTGAGTGGATCGCTTATTAAAGCAAACCAAAGTGTACTGAGGCTGTTTAGGAAAAAATTTACAATATTTGCCATAAATATATTTAGAGATGAAGCTTTTAATCACTAACCTACTAACCGCCCTAGTCCTGTTAGCTTACGCCCTAAGTCAGCCACTCTATGCTGCAAGTCAGCGTTCTCACCTTTAACGGCTGTGGGGTCAGTCTTCTTTAAATACTAGCGCTTTCGCGGGATCTCAGAGTGCCTGAAATAACAGAAATATCCTCGGCTAGTTGAGTGTAATACCTATGGAAATTCTGGCATTAGAACTAGACAACAAATTTATCTACGCATTCTGTTAGCGATCACAGTGTTCCGGGGAATAGTATAAAGGTTAACATCAACCAGATGAGCGCTCCGTTCAATATGGAATCTGATACAACACCATCGCCCGAAGATCGATATTGGTTGGAATATACAGACAGTTCGCCTCCCGCCCTAAGACCTGTTTACGCTACTCCTGATCCGAACCAACCTATTCTGCTGTATACAGGACATTTACAAATCACTCAGGAAATCAATCAACGCACAGTTGAAATGTATGGGCATGGAAGCGTAGAGTTTATATGGTTTCCATACCCATGTGTCAAGTTTGAATTATTGAATAATGAGTCAGCAAGTTGTTGGATAAATGTTTCAGTTGATTGTTCGCTAACCCTTGTAGAACTAGAAACCTCAGTAAAAGTGAGTGTTTCGAGATTCCACTCCCAAGACCGTGAAAATCTAATTTCAGGAATAATGAAAGAGCCACTCATTCAAGGCTCAAACGAAGACTTAGCTTACTTATTATTCCATGTAGCCAACTTTCATAACTTTATGGGGTCTTACACCACAATTCAGGATTCAGATGGATCATCTAACCGCAACAGAATTGTTTTGGAAGCAGAAAACTGGAAGCTAACTATAGATCAACTTAAACCTGCTGAAAGTGAAAGTTATGAAGAATTGTTGACTTCTCAAGGTGGATTTGCAGTAACGCACGTAGGGAAATTAGAAAAGTCTGATGGAGGAATATTTTCAGGAAGTGAGGCTAGAGCCTTCTTAGACAGTTTTGTTGCTTTTCTATCTTTTGCCAGAGGGTTCAGAGTACCTTTAATTCTTCTCTTGGGTTTTGATGCAGTGGGCAATCAAACGTGGAAATATTGGGCTTCATCAATCGGGCATTCTTGGCGAGGAGTCAATTCATGGTTTCCCACCCAAGATGCAGGGAGGCTTGCGGATGTATTTCCTGGCTTTTTACGTTGGTGGCGCGATTGGGAAGATTCAGAGAAAATAGCTCTCTATTGGTATTTAGAAGCTAATGCCAGTTTAGTAGTAGAACAACAAATTATCTTGGTACAAGTCGCTTTAGAATTGATTGCCTACAAACAAGGGCATACCAAAGGTACAGCTTCTAAGAAATTAAAAGCATTACTTGAAGAATGCGGAATTTCTCTGAACATACCTCCTGATAAAACTCATAACCCACCTCCTACTTTTGCTGACGCATTTAGATCGCCATTGACTCTTTTAGAAGAACTACAGAAATTTAAGCAGTTCTTTGAAGAGGCAGAGCAAGACGGAGCCTATGTATTTACTCGAATACGCAATGACATTGTTCATCCTAAGAAAGAATATAACTTTGAAAATTTTTCCTTAGTGAAACATGAAGCTTGTAATTTGGGTCTGTGGTATCTTGAGCTAGTATTACTTTGTATCTTTGATTATCAAGGGATCTACGCCAGTCGCCTTCCAAGACTTCGCTACAATGGCGAGACAGAACTTGTTCCTTGGGCTACCTCTTGAGCAACCCCTTTGATAAATCTAGCTTGTTCGAGTTGATGACCGGACGTGAAAACACAATTAAGGCGATTTTATGGAGTGTTTGGAACTGTTATTTTTGGTGAAGATGCAACTCCTTTTAAAGAATACAACACTGCTACCAACTGGTCATTCATCCGCACTATCGTCATCAATGTTGCTCGGATGTATGGCTGTGATTTTCTTTGCAAAGCCGAACATTTTCTGACCCATGACATCGACAAAATAATTTCCCTTTTACAAGGAGTTATCGCTGGGATTTGACTTTTCCGTTCTGAGTGAGTGCCGTTCACGTCTCATTGAAGGAGGCGTTGTGGAAATTCTTTTAGATAAGTTCTTAGAACGATGCCTAGGGTTTATACAAAAAAAAACCAAGTCGGAGCTTGGCAGTAAGTATAAATGTTATTTTTTCCAGACCTCACCAGTTTTTGCAACACAACCTTCATTTGTGCCTGTTACTTAGCATAAAATTTTGGGAATTATAGATAAGACTTTAAAAAATTATTAGTCAGAGGTAGTTACTCATAATAGCGGCTAGGTTCTATATCCGTGTTGATTTCTGCAAGTATTGGATGCTTAAAAGTTAGTATCTGTTGAATATACGACCGCATCAACTTCTGTCGTTGTGGTCTTCTACAATCTTGCAAGTCCTCGTAAGCGCTTGGCTATTATTGTCGAAACATTGAACTTAGGGAAGAGTCAGCTTTATCGTTATTTAACTCCAAAAAAAAACTAGGAAAAACTAATAAAGGTATAAACAATGGAATCATCTGATATAACACCACAGAATTATAGTAAAGAGTTGAGTAGTTTTGAGTTAAGCGTGTTGAGATTCTTAGCGGAACAAGGGTTGCCAACTGAAGCTGTATTAGTACCAGTAAATGAGCGACTCACTATTTTTAGAAACCTTGTCGATGTACTCTCAAGGATAAATGACCAACAGAAACCGCATTCTATATACATATCGAAATTCGTAGCCGCAGTAGCATCAGGCTTGTTCGATGCTGCTTTGAATTATTTATGGGATGAAACAATTTTAGAATTAAGAAAGCGTGTTTCAACATACGATATTAGCTTTTTCTATGACAACGCCGTAAACAGCCCTGAAAAACGCAAAAATCTTAAGGATGAGACAGATTTACATAAAATTAATGACAGTGAGTTAATTGAGGGTGCGAAGACAATTGCTTTGATTTCAGATATTGGATATAACAACTTAAACAATATTAGATTTATGCGAAATTGGGTGAGTGCTGCCCATCCAAATCAAAATAAAATTACTGGTTTGCAACTTATAGCTTGGCTAGAAATCTGTATTATCGAAGTTATATCTTTACCTTTATCTAATGGAACAATAGCAATACAAAAATTTCTTACAAATATAAAAAAGAATATTCTCCTGGAAGAAGAAGCTAGAAAAATAGCTGCATTTTTTCTTGAACTTACTCCAGAGCAAACGAATAACTTCGCATCCGGATTATTTGGTATCTACACCCGAATAGATACGACATCACAGACAAAACAAAACGTTCATAGAGTAATACCTTATCTATGGGATAGAGTGGATGAGCAAACACGTCAACAGTTTGGTGTTAAGTATGGTAGGTTTATTGCAAATAATGATCAAGCAGAAGCAAGACTTGCTCTTGAGTTTTTGGAGTTAGTATCTGGGAAATCGTATATTCCTGAAACTCTTTTAACAGTGGAGATAGATACTGCTCTAGATAACTTAATAAATGCTCATAGGGGATGGGATAATTTCTCTAATGAGCCACCATTTTCAAAAGCGCTAAATGCACTTATTAATGATAGAGGCGAAGTTCCACTTTCGATACGTCAAAAGTATGTTTTGGGTTTGGTAGAAGTTTTTTTAACTAATGGAAACGGAGTGTCTACTAACGCTGAAGCTATCTATCTATCTCTTGTTGAAAGATTCAACACAACTGAAGCAGTTATAGCCGTTTTGTCTTTCAATCACACAACTATTGCTACTAAGCTGCAACAGGCTTTATGTCAGAAGAAATATCGTGAGCTTTTACAAATAATGAAAACTAAAGTCTCTGCTCCAGCAGTTAAAGAACTAATAAATGAAATTGAATATTATAAAGGTCCATTGTTTAGGCTTAGAGAGCAATCAGAATTCAAGAGTAAAGTTGATAATATGCGAAAAATTATTTGGGATAAATAATGATGAATTTGTAAAATCTCATTAACTACCCTCAACTTGCCTGAAGATGAGGCGGTAGTCGGCAGTTCTCATGGCGCAGCCATGCTTCAATCTTGAAGAATCCGGTGGCGATGTCGAGGAGATGTCGAGGATGTGTTGGTTCTCCTCAATTAATTGTTTAAGGATGGATTCTAGGGTGTATTGAAAGTTGTCGATTTAGTCATGGAATGGGCATTTATTTTAATCTATAGAATATGGATAATCAAAGAGCTTTAGTAAGCATTTAAATAAGTATGTATGACTAATTTGAAATGCCTCCTGCGTTACTTTTTCAGATGGAAATTGCGATTTATTAGAAGTCTTAACTTGGGGATGTACAATAGCATTTCTAATTTCAGTTATTGCGGCTATACTATCTTTCCAATTAAGTTCCTTAGCTTTTTTGTGTATTTCTGTGTATTGGTCTAGCGGCTCTAGAGGAATATTAAGAAATTTAAGTAAAAGTTTAATTTGTCCAGATGCCTTCAGTCCGTTAAATCCATCAGAAGTGACACATTCGTTAACTGTCAGGAATGTCCAAGCTGTTTTTTCTAAAGCTGCTTGTAACAAAATAATAGAGCTATTCTGTCCATTAGAATGTTTTAAGCTTTCGATATACCACTGAATAGCATTTTGAATAACCTCTTTCCACTTTTGTTCTTGCCACTTTTTCATAAAACCAATGAACGGTGCAATGATTTCTGTGCTTGAGTCAACATCAAACCAGTGATATCCATGTTGCCATGAATCGCCTTGAATAATAGGATTACGCCATTCTTCTAATAATTGATTGCCTTCACTGTCAAAACCAGATACTAAAAGGGGTGCTATCCAAATACCTCTTACAAATGATAAATAATAAATAAAGGCTTCAATTATTTGATAAGCTTGTTCTAGAGTAAATGTAGCATTATCTAAACGCTTTATTTTGCAAATATGGGTAACACCATAGCCACCTTCAAACGTCAGCAATTCTTCTAAGTCATGACAATTATCTAAAGTTGATAAAACAATGTGCCAAGGATCGTGATCAAATATAAACTGACCATCAAATGATAACCAGCTTTCTCGTTCTATTTCTATTTCATTGCCATGCTCATCTTCTTCATAGCCAAAGTCATTAGAAATATTAAAACCCCAAAAATTAGTAATATGGAAAACTACTGAAGATAAGTTATCCGTTGTTCCTTGAATAAATTGCTCAGTTAAATGCCCCAAAAGTTGATTCTTTTTATTGCCCCGATATTGACCATAAGATATGTGGGCTTTCAAACGGCGTTGTGGGACTAGCTCAGTTAGCTTTAACTGGAGATTGTCTTGATTATCCAAGTCAGTTCTGTCCTCACCATGATAGAGAAACTTAAAATTAATGTTAGGGAATGGATGCCAATCTATTTTGACAAAAACTTTACCTTCAATAACTTGTTCATTATTAATCAGTTCAGCAAAACCTTGATAAAGAAAAACGTGCTGATTAGGAATTTTTTGGGTAATTCTTTTTGGTTCGGGCTGCCATTCAATCATAAAAATGATTAGTTTAAATTGCTAGAACTAATTAAGATAATTCTACACCTTGACCTTTGCTATTAAGGCATTGTTAGGAACACCAATAACTTTCAGTACGGGATCTTGTTTTAAGTATTCCTATAGAATTAGGTTTTCAATCAGCTAGGGATAAAGTTGCTTCGTTTTTGAGGTAAGGATGTCGATGGGAGGCATCTTGGCAGGGCATCACTCTTAACCCATCGCTTCGTGCAATCGTACCCCAGTTAGCAGACAACAAAAACTGAATCAATAAAATACCCTCCTACGCGGCATGGCGTTGAGGAGGGCAATAGTTGAATCAGGTGTGAGGAGCAAGCATTGCAAGCATTGTCCCTGCTCATATCAACAGCTTAAATCGTAAGTATGACAGCACTGTGACAGCCGAAGCGCAATGCTATGACAAAGGGTGCAGCAAAGTATGCAATTACTTCCTCATTTACCCTGTTGTTACCTAGATACTACCTTGACACTGCCCAAATTACAGTTTTACACTTTATCTAATACTTATCTAGGTAATACCAAGACATGAGTAATACAGGGCGGAGCAAGAAATTAGCCTCCTTCAACTGCGATGAGAATCTGTGGCTAGAATTTAGGCATCGCTGTCAGGAGCAAGGCACAACCGCGACCGCTACACTTACTAGCTTCATCCAACTTTACCTGGATGGCTCTCTTGATAACCTGGACGTAAACCCATTAGATAAGCGTTTTGATCAGCAAGTTAGAGCCAGCGTGGATGCGTATTTAGCTACTCGCCTCGATTCGCTGCATAGTCTGGTCACGGCTTTGTCTGAGAAGGTGGCATTTTTAGAAGGTTTAGAAACCGCTACTCAATTACCCCGTAGCAATAAGAAGGCAGCGATCGCCAAAAAAGAACCGGAGTTTTGGTTTATTCAGCAACGAGTTAAACATTTAGGATTAGAAATCAGTGCCAACCAAAGGATGAAAATCGAGATGTGGGCAAATGAATCCTACAAAGAACGGCACGGACAAATCCCCAAGAAGCAACCCTTTCGCGGCACTCAAGCAAGTGCTTACCCCACCGCAGACTTAGATTTATTAGATGCCACTATTAAGGGTGTAGTCGCACAAGGTCATAGTTAAGTGCTGTGGGCTGGAAAACAAAACCCTCCGGTACTGCATTTATCCGCCCTCGCAATGCTGCGTTAAGTAGATAAAAACAACCGTCGCTAATTATAGCCGCTTGTTGTAACGATAAAACAGGTATAAGCAAACATCATCTAAATGCCCCAAACCCTCATTCTCTCGTCAAGGGATTGATAAGCTTTGATTAACCGTTGGTTTTAACAATCATTCCCTTACGCAGAAACAAGGGTTTTAGCCGTTACACCGACAAAATGCTCTATTCCGGTGTAACCTGAAGAATATGAAAATAGACCGTCACGACCAAGCTAAAATTCTATCACCATTGGAGCTATCAAGAATTTTCACCACTGGGTTGAAATTGCCACGCGATCGCGCTTTGTTTGGAGTCTGTCTCTACACCGGGACTCGGATTGCGGAAGCTTGTTCGCTGCACACTAAAGATGTATACGCCATTGACGGCAGCATCAGACCCCGCGTTACCATCCGTAAAGGGACGACTAAGGGCAAGATAGAAACTCGCTCGGTTCCGGTCAATCAACAGCTAAAAGCCTTGCTGGAAGACTACTCATCGTCTAAGGTGTATCTATTTCCAGGTAGGCACGGGTTGGGACACATTCACCCCGATTCGGCAGACAAGATTCTCCGGGCAGCATTTATAGATTTGGGAATTGAGGGAGCGAGTACCCACAGCTTCCGCCGCACTTGCCTAACCCAGATGCACCGCTCTGGCGTACCATTGAAGGTGATTCAGGAAATATCCGGGCATAAAACCCTCTCGGCTTTGCAGAAGTATTTAGCGGTGATGGATGAAGATTTGGAATCCGCCGTTGCTACTCTTTGTTTTTAACAGTTGATTGTACCCACCGCGCCTTACTGGAGCGATCGCTATGACGACATCCCCAACCAAAAACTTAACTATAGAGGAGTATCTAATTTACGATGACGGGACAGATAACCGTTACGAGCTTGTGGATGGAAAATTGATCATGGTTCCCCTGCCAACGGCTGACCACTCCGATGAAATTGATTTGCTTCTAGAAGTTTTTAGGGCAGAAATTAACCAACAGAAATTACTTTGGCAAGCCAAACGCGATGTAGGAGTATACATCGGGAAATCTTTAAACACAGGCAGAGATTATTCACGTAGTCCTGACGTTTGTATTCTCTTGTCCGAGGATTGGGCAAAACTTAAAGCTGAAAAAGGAGCAGCAGTTTTAAGAACTGTCCCTCTGATGGTTGTTGAGGTTGTATCAACTAACCGAAAAGATGACTATGTGGACAAGGTGGAGGAGTACCAGGGTCTAGGCATTCCTGAGTATTGGATTGTAGATGGGCGCGATAAATTAGTTTCAGTCCTGCTGTTAGATGATGGACGTTATCACAGGACTGAATTTAGAGGCGGTGAACGGATTATCTCACGGGCTTTCCCATTGTTAGTTTTGACAGCAGAGCAGGTGTTATCAGCATAAAGGAAGTTACTCTGACCGTTTGCCTTCGGTAGTACAGGTTTTGTTGAACTTAAGTTCAATTTCTCTAAATGAGCTAAAATTTTCCAGGATTGTCATCCAAGGAAAGTAAGAAATTAATCAGGTCAGTCTGCTGTCTAAAAGTAAAACCAGCAGCTTTGTCAACATAAAAGCTATGACCCGTGCCATCAAGGTTACTCCGTACTAAAGCCGAGCTTGCCCGATTAGCTGCAACTACTTGTTCGCGGAGTTGACGATCTATTAGCGCCCATAAGCTGCTGGTACTATCAGCAGGCTGGCCTTGGCTAAGAGTTCCAGCTAACCCTAAACCGCTTGGGTCAGTCACACTAACGCCATTTCTGCCCACCTGCAAACTATCTGCCCTAACGGCTACTCCACCATCATGCAAATAAGGTGCGCTGAGATCGAGTCCAAGCAAAGAGGTGGTTTTATAACCACCATCAGGGAACAGCCCATTTGGTAAACTGGTTGGGCTAGGAGCAATCCCCTCCGTTGGTACATCTATTACTTCAGCACCAGCAGGAACAGGTACAGGATTATTAAAGGTATACAGCTTAGGCGGTACCAGTAGATTGTTGAGGTCAAGACGACTTTGAGCGCGAGCCGGGTTAGTTTCTAATTCACTAATCGGGTGGATCTTGTTGTCAGTAAAGAAAGGTGACTTATGGCAACTCAGACATTGGGCTTGCTCAAAAACTTTAGCACCACGTTGGACAGAATTAGTTTTAAGTGCTACCAGGTTTTGGCGAGTCTGATTTGGCGGTGGCACAAGGCTGTTTTGAAAGGCAGCCATAGCATTAGCTGCAAACAAGAAAGGTCCACTAGCTGAATCGCCTTGAGTTGAAGTATTGGGACTGAAGACCAAACCATTGTAAGTAAAAAGGCTTGGTCGAAGATTAGGATAAGTACCCGTGCCAGGAGCCGGAATCTGGTCTTGAAGTTCTGCTTGATAAGCATCTGGAGCCACTTGGCGCAGCCACTGTGAAGGTTTAACTGGTACTCCTTCTTGTAAGCGCAGGCGCTCATCGGCGGCATTTTGAAGGGCAATGCCTAAATAAACTTCAGGATCTATGCCTATAGTTTCAGCACTTAATTGCGCTGCTGCTAGTAGATTAATTTCTGAGGAGTGAACTGCATTAGTAATCGCGCTTAGTCCCGCAAAAGGGCCTATAGCAAACTGACCATCCGCTAAATAAGGATTATTCTTAAAGGTGAAAAGGCTGGGAATTTGAGTCGTGTTGTTGATACCATCAGGTGAACTTTCAAAGTTACCTACAGGTACATCAAGCATTGCATTATCAAAAGCTGATTCAAACTTTTGTGGATCTGGCAGGGTTACTAGCTGATTATGACTATCGATGATGGTCTTGCCATTACCTTGATATTGGGGGTCTATAGGATTGAGGCTTAAGCGCGCAAAACCTGCCGTTGTATTAGGCGATAAAGCAATTAATAAAAAAATGTTTAGATCGCCGTTGGGTACACCTTTAAGGAGTTTACCTGTTTTAGATACCACAGCATGGCACGCGGCGCAGGTGAAATTACCATCCCTTGTCAAACCCACGGGTAATTTAGCTCCTCTCTCTAGGTCGAAGCCAGTATCAATAACGCTTCCCTTAGAATAAGTCCGAGTACCTAACTTTAAATCTTGTTCGAGGGTAATGCGTAAGTTACTTGTGGGCTGACCATGCAAGTTTATAATCGCTTTTTCTAGCGCTGGTTGGATTTGAGCTACACCCAAGCCAAAGCCTAACACACCTTGAAGACCAAAGGTGTCACCGATTTTACGGTTGAAAAATATGTTCTCACCGCTATCTAGTAAGTCTTGCGTAATTTGCACCGCTCCAATTCTCCCAGCAGCACCTGGGGACTTTGGATCGATCCCTTGTTTACGAACTAATTTATCTACTTCTCGCTGTGTAAGCAATTTTCCAAAATAGTCGTAGTTACCTAACGGCTGCTGAGGAGCAGGCTGAAGCAGAGAGCTATTGGCTAGAGTTGTCTGCGTTGCTATCAAGCTATCTGATACGAGTACAGCAGCTAAACTAGACACTAAAATCAGAACAAACACGATGAACTGCCTATGCCAACTCACATTTGCCTCTTTTGACAATATTTGTCGTAAAGATGAAGCGGTACTTTTTTTCACAAATCTTGGCTCAATCCCTAAATGATTGAATTTAGTTTTAACAGATTCGATACAAGAGGAAATTTCCTAACTGCCACATATGTCGCAGTTTCCTCAGACTGCGGATGATACCGAGCCACTGGGTTCATGACTTTGTTTAAGGCATTGATATAAGCTTTAGCGGATGCGGCGATGACATCCGTATCCACTCCTTGCCCGTTTACAGTACGACCAGCATTGTCCAGGCGGACGGTAACTTCGCCTAGTGCATCAGTGCCGGTCGTGAGCGCATTGACTGAGTACAGCAGTAAAGTACAACCGCTATCGACAATACTTTCTATCGCCTTGAACGTCGCATCGACCGGACCGCTGCCCTCCGCCGTATGCGAACGCTCTTCACCGTTTATCCACAACGTGATCTTGGACTTGGGGCTTTCACCAGTCTCAGAATAAACGCATAGAGAAACCCACTTCACGCGCTCGTTGCTGACAGCGAGGTCGGCTTCAGTCACTAGGGCTTGCAAATCTTCATCGTAGATTTCGTGCTTCCGGTCGGCAAGAGCCTTAAAACGCCTGAAGGCTTCATTTAGGTCTTCCTCACGACTAAACTCTACGCCCAGTTCACGCAAGCGCGTACGGAAGGCATTGCGTCCCGAGTGCTTACCAAGCACTATGCGGTTGGCATGCCAACCGACATCTTCAGCCCGCATTATCTCGTAGGTCTCGCGATTCTTGAGTACGCCATCTTGATGAATACCCGACTCGTGCGCGAATGCATTGGCACCAACGATGGCTTTATTAGGTTGTACGGGGAATCCGGTGATATTGGACACCAGTCGTGAACAGTATACTATCTGCGTCGTGTCGAGTCTAACGTCGCAAGGGAAGACATCTCGGCGTGTGCGCACCGCCATTACGATCTCTTCAAGTGCCGCGTTACCAGCGCGCTCGCCGAGACCATTGACCGTGCATTCAACCTGCCTGGCACCACTTAACACTCCGGAGAGCGAATTTCCAACCGCAAGACCTAAGTCGTTATGGCAATGTACGGAAAAGACAGCCTTGTCGCTGTTTGGGATGCGCTCGATGAGAGTCTTGATCAAGCTACCGAATTGATTAGGGAGATTATAGCCAACCGTGTCGGGAATATTTACCGTGGTAGCACCAGCGGCGATTGCAGATTCAATGATGCGGCAAAGAAAGTCGATGTCGGAACGTCCTGCATCCTCCGCAGAGAACTCGACATCATCGGTATAACGCCGCGCGCGCTTAACTGCCGCCACTGCTTGCTCAATGACTTGCTCCGGTTCCATGCGTAGCTTCATTTTCATGTGGATGGGAGAAGTCGCGATGAATGTATGAATGCGCCTGGAACTGGCAGGCTTAAGTGCCTCCGCAGCCGTGTCGATGTCACGGTTCAGCGCCCGCGCCAATCCGCAGACAGTGCTATTCTTCACCACTGTAGCGACTGCCTTTACAGCATCGAAGTCACCAATGCTCGCGATGGGAAATCCCGCTTCTATGACATCTACTCCCATGCGCTCAAGTGCTTTGGCGATGCGTATTTTTTCCTCGCGGGTCATAGAGGCACCGGGACTCTGCTCTCCATCGCGTAAAGTGGTATCAAAAATTATCAATTTGTCAGTCATGGTTATTTTGCTCAAGCAGAAAACTCATATAAAACCGGGCTGTACATAAATTAGACATCTTGCACTACTACTTAGTATTTGTTTCAATTTCCATATATTTACGCCTATGCTCTTTTAAGCTTTTCGGGACGTTGGGTATAAATAGCTTGCTTCGCACTGTACAGTGAACGTTACATTTGACTCATACCTTATGAGTAATCAGAAGAGTTGACTATTGTCTGCCGTTCACCCCACAGGTCGACCACCGCTTCCCCACCAAGGCTGGAATTTATCCAACAACAAATAAAATTTTTCTAAACCGTATCGCCAGAGTTCCGTGTGATAATTACATAAAATTGGGTCACTCCTGTCCACCTGATTTCGGATCTAAGCTATGACCGTCCTGCATCAGGCGATCCTTAATGAAAGCAACAGTCTGAGACTCGGCCACTACAGTCGGATGGTTTGGTTCATCAACATGATGCACGCCTAATACCGAATGTGCAAATTGATTAATCCCATGACAATTGCCTCGGGACGAATCGATTTCGATAGCCTGAAAGTTAGTGCCAAATTCCTCATAGAGCCGATGAAAACGCTCATTTGGTACGAAAATATCGGCGGTGAATCGCAGGCCGAGGACACAGATGCCTTGTTCCGCACTTCTCTTTTTCGCTTGGAAAAGCGTATCCTCATCAATACCGAGATCCCGTTTACGATCCGGTGTTAGAGCAAAAGGAAGCGACGGATTGCAAACTACAGGTGCTAAAACAGCTTCTTCTACCATCATAGCCAAGGCAAATCCTCCAGTTATGCACATACCGATTGCCCCGACTCCTGGACCGCCGCATTCAGTATGGGCGTGTCTAGCTAAACATCGTAACCAAGATGTCACGGGACTGTTTTTGGAAGTTGCTAATACAGTAAACTCATGCATAACACAACCACGAATTAAAGACGCGGCGATGTAATAGGCATTTACCTCTTTACTGGGCTTACCAAACAATGAAGGCAGCCAAACTGTTAAGCCAGCGTCGCATAGGGCGTTGGCTAGACGAATAACACCTGGGTGAAGACCTGGAACCTCGTGCATGACAATCACGCCTGGTCCCTTACCCTTGCGAAAAACGCTGCGGGTCTCATTTTCAAAAGTTAGTTCAAGCTGCTCAAAATCGGACAAATCTTGTAACATAGTCACTTTGTTTTAGTTGAGAAATTGTTTAAGTCTCGTCAGAAGCTAGATCTCTTAACTTTTTGAGTCTGGAAGCTTTACCTAGGTAGCTTCTTAAGCTTCTTGCGCTTGTTGACCGCATAGCCTACACAAAAAACACTAAACAAAGCCAAGCCAGCATTTGTTGTCGGCTCAGGCACAACTTGCAGCGAGCCGTTGTAAGGAACTGGACCAAGGAAGTTGTCGGGAGTGAATTGACTTAACTTAATCCCTGGAGGAATGTTGGGAATAAAACTTCCTACTGCGATTTGAACCTCATTAGTTTCCAAATCAGTTAGTGTCCCCGTAAGCCGAGATGAGATCTTAAGAATCGAAGGATCCAAGGGATCGGAGTTAGGATCGATTTCAGCAACTCGATTAATGGTTTCTAACTGAAATGTGAAGTTAACGGAGTTAGAAGTAGTAAGGCTCAGAAAGTTTGGCACATAAAAATTCGGGTTATCCGAGCCGTTAAACAACGGACCTGATTGCATAATTAATCCAGAGGAGCTTCCTTGGTGGACATCGCGAATTGTTCCAAGTTGTGAAGGGAATGTAAGCGCAGGGCTAAAAGAGCCGCTAGCATCAAGAACTTGGAAACTGCCATCTACATTAGGATTAGATATTACAGGAAAAGTAGAGGAGTCAACATAATCAAACTGAGTAGAACTACCAAAAACATAGCCAGAAAAGTTAATACTGCTACCAATTGTTGCTGCATTGACAAAGCTAGTGCTTGTTACTACACCCGCTACAATGAGTGGAATCGTTGCCATTGAATGAAGAAGTTTCGTTGTCATCAGGTTCTCTCTTTACTACCAGCCATCGATTTTTCAACCCGAACAGTTTTGTTGTCTTGTATGCGAAGCTCATCAGGCTGCAAGTCCAGCCACTGTAGCGATCGCTCAATATGCCGACCCAAGAAGACTTTTTTTTGCGCCATAAAATCCATGAGAAAAAAGAGGACTCGCCAGACTGAGCGTTGAGCTTTTCCTTCGCGAATCAACTGGGAAAACTCCGGCTTATAGGGGTTATAGCCCAAGTTTTTGAGATCGGAATAAATTAAGAGCCAATTCAAAGTAAAGTTGCTCAAAACGGGATTCACATACCAGCGATTCTTTGCCAAACCCAGTTCCACAACACGTTCCATAACCTCTTCTTGGTTATAGTCCCAAACATGAAAAGGTGCGATAATTCGCGGGAATTTTGCACCGTGAGCGTAGCGATAGGGATTCCAGAATAAAGACCGCTCAGAATCATTGAATAAACCGTTGTCAAATAATTCGTGAGGAGTCCAATCTGCTTTTGATATTCGTTCTTGAGGCATCTCGTAAAGCATCCGCTCAGGGTCAGGTTGACCTGGAGAATATCCTGTCAAAATCAGCGGGATGTTCTTCTCCATAGCCAAGCGAAGAATGTCTCCCTCTCGGATATCTAACCAAAAATAGCAAACTGTATGCACGGCTCCACGCTTATTTTGGTTGCACAAAAGATAGCGAATGAATCGCTTATAGATATCTTTAGACGGAGTCTCCACGTGATGGTCGACATTTAGATGCCGCACTGTACGGTGGATATTGTCCCAGGTATTCGGAGGAATATCAAAATCACTTGTGTAGGCTAGAACCCGCAGTTTGTATTCCTTGACAAGTTTGTATAGCAAGTAGCAGCTATCTTTGCCCCCGCTAAACGACAAGATGCAGTCGTATTCGCCCTGTAACGATGGATTTCGTAGTGTTTCTTCTAAATCGCCTCGTAGTGCAGCACGATCGCTTTCTTGCTTCTGTCTATCTTCTGTTTGCATCTCCCACTCTCTGCACAGGTTACATACTCCATCGTTATCGAAGCTGACTCCTGCAACTTGTGTGGTTAACAAGCATCTTTTACATGTCTTAGTCATATGTCAATTCCTTGTACTTTTATTCTCCCTTCCTGGCTTAAAATTACCTGCTACCAGATGGCTGAACCTATGGCTTTTGTAAGGAAATACAATAGGTATTCTGCTGGCAGGAAGGGAGTAACACAAACTGAGCCTTAGTTCGAGAGCAAATACGGGAAATGATTGCTACGCCCTCACCTCAGAAACGCGAGTGTAAACTTTCTTAGCATAGTTAAGCGCATCGTCAAGAAAGTCTGCGTATGAATTAAGAGCATCACCCGCCGTTTTCACAAGGGTATCTGTATACTCAGGATGTTGAGCAAGAAGCTTGTGGACAACTTCAAAGTTCGTTTCAGTATGACCAACATCAGCACGCACGTGTTCATGAAGAAAGCTAATACTTGGTAACGAGTCTTGCCCCATGCAATCAATCCAGTTTTTCAAAAGGAGAGGTCCATAGGTCGTCGATATCAATTCGATCTCCACATCAATTGCTAATTCATCCCATGGAGAATTCCCTTCGATAACGTGTTCATGTAACTGATGATAGCGTTTGACGGCAGGACTCATTTTCTCATTAAGTAACTCTTTTGAATCGAGCTGAAAGTTAGGCTCTTCTCGATTCCAAGCTTCAACGAGCTTTTTGACATCTTCTGTTGCCCAGTTATCATGGCCTTCTTCTTCCTCTTCGTGTTCGTAGAAAAACTCTGCCATCTCCTTCAAGCCTTTTTCTTCACAGCGCTGACCTGCGCGCTGCAAATAGTTGGGGATTGGTTCGGTAAGACCTGCGCTTAAGGCACTCCAATGAATCATGAAGAGTTTGAGAAGCTTAGGATCGATATTTTCTGTAAATATCTCTCTTACAACCTTTCTCACTGAAAACTCCTTGCGTGCTGGCTCGCATCTTCTTTGGTATTCGTTTTGATAGACCTGTGTATTTTCTAATGTCGTCATAGTATCTTTCTCCTATCTTTATTATCGAATTGTGTATGTATTAGCTAGCACCCACTGCGTTTCGTGTTGATGGTTCGCCAAATGCGATCGCTTCCATTAACTCTCGCTCAACTTTCTTAAGTCTTCTGCGGATTCACACCAAATAGTAAGTGACGTGCTTCGTCATCCATCTGTTCTTCGCCTTTAATAGGTTCTCCTACTTCATAGGCTCGTTTTACGGCTGGACGTTCGCCGATCCGGGCTACCCACTCTGCAACTCTTGGAAAATCGGCAAGCGGAATGCCGATCAAATCTGAAAATTGGATCCAGGGATAGCAAGCCATATCAGCAATTGAGTAATCACCTGTAAGATAGTCTCGCTCGCTCAATTGTTTTTCCATTACTCCGAACAAACGTTTCACTTCATTCGCGTAGCGTTTTTTGCCATAGGGAATATCTTCTGGAGCGTACTGAATAAAATGATTTGCTTGCCCCATCATGGGGCCAACCCCGCCCATTTGCCACATTAGCCATTGAATTGTTTGGTGGCGATTGCGTAAATCTGACGATAAAAACTGATCGGTTTTCTCTGCTAAATAGATAAGTATGCTACCAGATTCAAATAAGGCTAGGGGTTCATCTCCATCAGCAGGAGCGCTATCAACGATAGCAGGTATGCGATTATTGAGCGCGATCACCAAAAAATTTGGTTTAAATTGCTCCCCTCGCATAATATTTATAGGTTGGATTTGGTATGCAAGTGTACTTTCTTCGAGAAAAATAAGGGGTTTATAACCATTAGGGGTCGGCCAGAAATAGAGATCGATCATTTGAGAGCATCCTCCAATATTTTCTTTCTAAGCACTGCCAACCGACTTTATGTCACAGGTCGATAATGCGACCTCATGAATCCCGTCAAGCCTGGGTATTTTTTGACGATCTCAAGCCCTTGGATACTATCTTTGTCCGCGAGAACGGCTGAAATATCATCAGCGGCTTTTGCGATTTCTTCTACACTTAATCCCATAATGGGTAGAGCAAAACGAACAAAGCTGATATTATTGGCTATCTGCGCTGGGGAGCTATGATTTACAGAGCCGCGAATACCATAGTCGCTAAATAGTCGATGAAGGAAAGCCTGTTCCGGGTGTAGTTGATGCGGAATTCCTAGATTCTGTGTACTGGCATTGAGAAATATAGCATGCCCCCCGGCGGGTCGAGCCACTACAGGATGAGCTTGGAGAGCATCATGTAGTTTCTTTACAATATTCATTCGTTTGCGTACTCGCTCAAAAACATCATCCATATTGTTCATTGCATAGGCGAGATTCTCCTTAGCAACATGACTCAAGCCACTACCTAAAAGCGCAACTTGATCTACGCAGCGATAAAATAGTTCTGGATCTCGGGTAGCAAAAAATCCACCTATTGAAGTCGGAAAATCTTTGGTTGCGCTCATTGTACAACCATCTGCATAAGAGCAGAATTCACGAATAATCTCACCTACCGGAGTGTTTCGATATTGATCTTCTCGCTCCTGAATCAGATATGCATTATCAATAATCCGGCAGGCATCTAAATATACGGGGATGTGGTAATGATGGGCTAAATCGGCAACGGCTCGCATATTCTCTAGCGATATAGGATGTCCGCCGACAGCGTTGTTACAGGGTTCAACACAAATGTAGGGAATCCAGCGGGGATGGTAAGTTTGAATTACTTGCTCAAGAGCCGCAATATCAATATTTCCCTTAAATGGATATGGGCTAGCTACGTCCAAAGACTCAGCGCTCATGACTTCTACAGGTGTTGCACCGTTTCGTTCTTGATGAACTTTAGTAGTAGGAAAGAGGGAGCTACCAGGAATATAATGACCATTTCGGATCGTAGCATGACTTAAAATTGCTTCGGCCAGCCTACCTTGAGAAACAGCCATAACATAAGGAAAACCAAAGTATCGGCTGAAGATATCCTCAACACTGATGTTGCTGTGACATCGCTCTTGGTGGAATTCAGACCCGTAACCTACTGGGGGAAGGGACTTGTGCATGAGGCTATCGCTCTGAAGATCCAGCGTAATCTTCTCACTTGGAATAATATCGAGATTATGCCCAGCCAGTTCCAAAACTTGCATCCTATGAGAACGAGCCTCAGTCAGATTCATTGCTGTTCTCCTTCAAACTGTGTCCGAATCTCGCTAACATCAATAATTTGATAGCTCATCCGAAATAAATCGAAGAACATTCCTTTGGGCAACACAATCGGTTTTCTAGAACCAGGTATTATACCGTCTAGAAGGTGCGCGATACACTCAGTAGCCAGTAGGGAACTAGCAATAGCTGGACCTACTGCGAGGGTGGGAATCTTCCCAATTTTTAGACTCTGCCCTATAATATCAATCTGCTCAGGCATAAACCATTCTTTGAAAATGCTAGGTAGTGCGGTGGATTGCTTGGCGTTACGAAAAGTACGTGTCCAAAATTCCATACTCATGCCTAGTGGTGAAGAACACAAAGCAAAGCAGCCAAATCCCAAAATTGGGGCGACTACGCTAAATACTCCTAGATCGCGTGCCTTCTGATGCATAGTTTCTCTTAATTCATAAGGTACCCCGGCATCCAAGCAGTCCACAAGAATATCGGTACCTTGCAGAAATTCATCCTGATTATCATTGGTAAGACCTTCGGTAAATACTTGAACTTGAGCATCAGGGTTTATGTCCAAAATTAAGTCTCGATAAACCTCTGCCTTATTTCTGTCCATAGTCGAACCGAGCGCGCCCCACTGCCGATTCATATCTGGTGGATCGAAAATAGCCGGATCTGCCAAATGGAAAGAGCCGATTCCCATGCGACACATAGTTAATGCCATCGCGCCTCCAACACCACCACATCCAGCAACAACAAGTTTTCGGGAGGCTAAATACTCAACGCCTGCGCTAGTGAGCAGAGGTATACTTCGATTCAGAAAATGGTCTTGTGAACTAATTGAGAGAGTCATTGCCGTATGCCAAGTATATGATTCTATTCATTACAGGTGCTAAATTCGCACATTTGTGCTTTTAGTAAAAGATGACAGCAAATAATTGACCAGATCAGATTCCTCTATCTCTTTCCTTTTGTTTTTAGAAAGTAGTTGAAAACTTCTGCTGCTCTGCACCAACACAATTGCATATTCTTCTACTCATTCTATGACCCATATTTTCATCTACTTTTGAAAGTAATTTGTGCCATAAGGTATGAAAACCGCTCTGAACTTAACTAATTAATTCATTAATAATGCAACTGGTAATGCACTATCGGGAAATAAAGACCTAATACCTTTATCGTACTTACCGAAGTCTTTGCCAAAACAGACATCATCGCGGGTCATATACACAAATTGAGCTTTGACGTTGTGGATTGTGATCAGTCCCCCGGGCATATCCTTCATTCCTAGTCGAGCCAATGTACGGTGGTTTCCAGAGGCTATCAAAGGCATCCCCATAAGCAGATCGAATTCTGGTCGCTTCTCGTATAGGGCAATTGCCGCGCCCGGTAAAGCCACAGAAAGAAACAGCCCCCCTACCATGGCTCGCCGATAATGCCTGCCTACTATGTTGTAAGAAGATGTCATGATCGTCTTGAACCCATTGTTGAAGATAAACGCCATCGCTTCATCGGGCAGCGTCTTCAAATACGAGATGTCCCTGTAAGCAGCAAAGTTAAGATCTATGTGATTAATCAGTGCAAGAGCAGCAATATTTTGACCCTCTCGCAACACCAGAATCTCATCAGCACTAATGAATTTATCCGAAATATTGACAGACAGACCCTCCAAGCTGAGGTCGTTGATGGCTGTAATCCATTCCTGTTGCCAAAACTCATAGGCATTGTTGTATGCGAGTCTATTCACCTGCTTCTTCTTGTCGAGCAATTCCATGCTAACAAAGCCGTATTCTTTGATATTCATACACTTGCACCTAACATCATATTGACTATGGATCTGGCTGGTCTAGCCTAACCCATATAAAACTGCACCTATGTTCCAACTCATCCCCAGTAAACAAAGGATTCCCACCGCATACGCAATAGTTCGCCAAGGCTGCAAGCCGAGCAGGTAAGTTAACGTATGAAGAATCCGCGCGACTGTAAAAGTAGAAAACAGCCAGGTTGCTGCCTTAGGCGATGCTCCAACCAGCACATAGGCTATTCCGAGACCAAGAAATATGGGAATGTTCTCCAAGTCATTCAGCCAAGCTTTGGCCGCACGTTGGACTTGTGGCACTTCCGCCTCGGCAGGCGGCTTATTGAATACTTGAGCGTCCTCAGGGTTCATAAATGTACGTCTGCTAAGGCGATAAAAACCTTGATAAGCTGAAATCGCAAACATTTTCAAAAACAGTGCTATGACGCACAACGAATACCAGTCAATAGCGGTTTTCATAGTTCCGTGAATGGAGATTACTGTTATCTAGTAGTCCCTACACTACCTTAAGCGCAGTTCTAGACAGATATCCTTCTAATAAATTCTGCCTGATCGAACTCGAAGGCAAGTTTTGCCCCAGAAGCTGCGTCCGAACCCCATCCATCTTTAAGGCATGTTAGAACAGTTTTGCGAAATCGACTTGAGGTGATCCACATGAGTGAGAATAAATCATGACCCATGACTAGCTTGTTGATAGCTCGGGAGGCAATTCCAATCGATGGTTCAGGAGTATTCACGCAGTGCCACCACCAGTGAGGAGAAAACAGGACATCTCCGGGTTCTAAGGTTACAGTGAATTTAGGGATGTAACGATACAAGGGATAACCATCTGTCTCAATCTCATCATTGCTCTTCTTCCAATCAAGCATAGTGGCGGTATAAAACATATCCTTGCGTGTGATTGGATGCATCCACATGGAATGTTGGGGATGCACCAATGTCCATTCCTTACGCCCATATACCATCGTAAACAGGTTTGGTCCTCCTGTGGCATGCCACCCTGAGCGCACCCCTCCTCCAGACAGAAACATCTGAGTTGACATGATTCGCTTATCTCTGGTACTCAGATATTTCCCTAGGGTTTCGAGATCAAGCGCATTGCGTAGCGTAGGATTTTTATTAAACAGATCCTCCGTGTGACCAGGATAATACGTTCCACCGTTTTGGATATTCTCCACTACCTCGGACAATGGTATATCTACATAACGGTACGCCTCTTCGTTGAGTTGGTTAGCGCGAACACGTGTGGAGACTAGTTCGTGACCATAATTGGCTTCAAAAAACTCCGGTGTCCATGTCTGTAAAGCTTCCCAGTGTTTTGCCATCTTCCGAAAAACAACTGGAGTATTAGGTTTGAGATACACTTCGTGAAATTCTTCAGCAGAAATATCATCAATCGTCAGCTCAGGAACTGGCAGCGTCGGTGCGTCCCCGTAAGAGATAGATTGGGACTTGATGGTATCTTCAATTCTCTGCGTTTTTTCCGCACACCAAGGCGGTCCATAAGGACCATGTTGGGCGCGACCTACAAAGTAGTAACGGTATAGAAAATGTGACCAATACTTTAGCCGCGTGATCCTGTCGACCTTTGGTGACGAACTAATATCGATCGTCGGAAATGTTTGTGGATATTGTGCAATGCTAACTACCATAACTCCTCTGTATCACTTACATCAAAAAAACATGACAAGCGAAGAAGCTAACCTAGGGCGTGTCTGCAAACTGCAAACTTAACGATCTTGAGCTTCTAATTACGTAAGCACACTGGAATATGAAGCAGATTCAAGGGAGCCTGCAAACTTAACGATCTTGAGCTTCTAATTACGTAGGCACACTGGAATATGAAGCAGATTCAAGGGAGCCTGCAAACTTAACGATCTTGAGCTTCTAATTACGTAGGCACACTGAAATAATACCTTGCTTTCAGAAAAAGGTCAGCTTTCGCAAAAAATCTTAACAAACTGATTTTATAGAACGCATTTGAGATCTTAAGAAGGGGTAATGGTTCAGACGTGTTGATATAGCTGCGAAATTATGCTGCAATCAGATAAAGTATCTAATATGAGAGTTCAGTAATGGTTTTAGAGCCAGTTCCCTGCCCGAATTGTAGCAGTATCAACGTAGTCAGACATGGGAAAACAGCACAAAAAAAGCAGCGTTACCAGTGTCGGTAGTGCGTCAATTCAATGTGGGATGATATAGTGACAGGGTGGTTTTAAACTCGAAGCATCTCTATGGATTGTCCTCTGTGTGGTCACATTAAAGCCCATAAACATGGCAAGATGCCGAACGGACATCAACGTTACCTGTGTCCCGCTTGCCATCAAACGTTCTCGGAATCCTTCGACAGTTTGTACTATCGTCGACATATTAGTCCTGAACAAATTCGCCAAGTGTTGCAAGCACATAGTGAGGGCAGTAGTTTACGAGGGATTAGTAGAACAACTGGGCTTGCCTACAACACAGTTGTGAGTATTGTTCGCGCTGCCAGTCAAAAAGCCCAATTGGTTCACAATGCCGAAGTCCAAGCTGTACAAACAGAGGAGGTAAGTGCCGATGAGATGTGGTCATTTGTCTCAAAAAACAGAAACAGTGTTGCGCTCAAGAACTAGAAGTCGGGGATTGTTGGATCGGTCTGAGTCTTGCCGATTCAAGTGGCTTAATTCTGGCGGCGCGAGTTGGCAAACACACTGATGAACTGATTGGTCAGTTAGTCCTCAACACCGAGGGAAAAACAAATTGCAAGCAATTTAACAGTGATGCTTGGGGCGGGTATGAGCGAGTTCTACCTCCTGAAATTCACCACTACATTGGCAAAGACAAAACGCAGCGATTAGAACGTACTAATGGTACTGTGCGACAACAAACCGGAAGATGGCATCGACGACAGAACAAGTTTGGTAAGGTGTGGGAACAGACAAAAGTGACAACTCGATTAGTGGTGAGTTACTTCAACTGGATTTGGCAGCATAGCCGATTCAAAACAACTGCTGCACAACGAGCCGGATTAGCAACGAGAGCGTGGAGTTGGCATGATATTGCTACCTATCCCACATTAATTTGATGCATCACCCCAGTGTCTTAATCCGTTATGTTGTCGCCGCACATTTATCCAGGAATATACCTATCTGTAGCGACCCGAAATCATAATCGCTCCGACCCGAAATCATCGGGTTTTTGAGACCACATTAAACGAGAATAAGCAGGTGGTTGAGACCGCATTAACAGAGAATAGAACCACATTAAACGATAACAGACCGAAATCATAAATCTCAGACCACATTAACTGAGAATAAAAAGTGGGAGGAAAAGCAGTAAAGAAAATGTTCGTTTTCTTTACTGCTGTGGGGAAAGTCGCAGCAAAATGACAATCTGTCATTCTCTAGGGCAAGAAACTTAGTAATTATATCAATTGCAAAATATGATTGATGAAAACGAGTTTATTTACTCTAAGCGATGATAGTTGGTTATGCCTGCGTACCAACAGATGACAAGAGCTAACCGCAGGTTCATCAATTTGAATCACTCAATTATTTCTACTTAAATGCAACATTGCTCATTTAATCTGGTCTGAAATTTATGATTTCGGTCTGGTTTCAATTAATGTGGTTCTATTCTTACTTAATGTGGTCTCAATCACCCTTTTGTTCTCATTTAATGTGGTCTCAAAAACGCGATGATTTCGGGTCGAAGCGATTATAATATCGGGTCGTTACAGGTAGGCGGGTGATTTGCGATCGCCCAGGATCTAGGTTAGGCAAGTAGCCTTGCCTAACAGATCGAATGTTAGCGCTCCTTCTGCGTGTTGATTTGGGGTGAAATTCACACCAACCCCCATCTGTTGCTATAATTATGTACAGAAAAGCTGTACATAATTCTTATGCTGACTTCGGAGACTACATACACAGAAGCTCGCAACAACCTTGCAAGCCTTCTTGACCAGGTTGTTGATGATAAAGAAGTAATCGTAATAAAGCGTCGAGATCGCGGGAATGTTGCACTGATAGCAGAATCGGAACTTTCCAGCCTTCTTGAGACAGCTTATCTGCTACGTTCGCCTAAGAATGCTGCTCGGCTATTAAGTGCATTAGAGCGCTCCAAAGCCCGTACAACAGAGCCAATGTCCGTTGACCAATTGTGCGAGGAGTTAGGGATTGGCAAGCAAGAAAAAGCAGAGCAATAAGCATCCCTTGACCTCTCAAACAGAGCTTGAGAAAACTACTCATCGTGTCCCAGTATTTGAGGAAGAATTTAGGGAAGACCTGGGCTGGTGGTATAAACATGACCTTCAAAAAGCGTATAAGGTACTAGACCTAGTTCAGGCTATATTACTTGACCCCTTTACTGGAATTGGGAAGCCGGAACCACTTAAGTACCTAGATGCTGATACCTGGTCGCGCCGCATTGACTTAGAGCATCGAGTTGTATATACAGTCACGCACGACCGGATAAATTTTCTACAAGCTCGGTATCATTACGACTGACCGATGATTATTCATCAACATCTGTCAGTGCCTCATCCAGTAATAAGCGCACTATATCAGCTTTCTTCCTGCCAGTTTTTGCCGCCAGCATGGTCAGCTTCCGGTGCATCGATTCCGCTAGGTCTACGGTGAAGCGCACTGTTGGTTCTTTGGCTGGGGTCTGGAGCTTAGACATTAAATCGGTTTCCTTTGATGGTTTTGGTTTTACAGGTTCCGGCGGTACTGGCACTTCTTCAGCCGCCAAAGCCGCATTTTCTTCTGGTTGCTCCTGACTACCATAAACAAATTGACTTGCTAGGGTATCCTGCAATGACTTTCTTGGCTTTTTGGTACTCATGGCAGCAGCCCCAAAATCTCTTTAAACAAACGTTGGTATTCCCTGGCAGACTCCGCCGCAGGTCGCCCAGGTAAATCCCAAACTGTTGTCCCTTGACCACTGGCATCCGCGATCGCCTGCTTTTGGTGAATTACGGTATGCAGCAGGCGCAGTTCGGGAAAGTTGCTCAATAGTTGCAAGGCTTCTTCCTTGAGCTTCGTCCCTTTTATAGCTCGGTTCAAAAACAAGGCAGCCTTGGGCGGACCAGAGCGTACTGATTGCGCTTGGCGGATCAGTCGCACGGCGTTAGAAGCCGAACGCAAGTCTAGACCCGTAGGCTGACACGGCACTATAGCTAGATCGGTGCGAAACAAAATTGCACGAGTTGCTTCCGATAAACCCGCAGGACCATCGACTACCAGGTATTCACAGCCCGTTGCTAAATCCGGCAGGGATTCTAGTAAATCGTCTGGTTGGATTAACACTTGATAGGGGAGAGAGTTATCCATTGACTTTAACCACTCGGAGCTACTAACTTGCGTATCAGCGTCCACCAGTAGAACGGTCGCGCCTTGCGCTCTTAGCCAGCAAGCAAAATGGACGGCAGAAGTGGACTTCCCCGAACCCCCTTTTTCATTGACAAATCCTATTACAGTCCCCATTTGATTAATTGGGTAATGCTTTACTTACTGCATTATTGCAGTAATGCAGTAAGTAATCAATAGTTGTAGATAATCTCGGAGATCGCCCATATAAAAAACTTTTTAGAATAAGGCATCCATTTAGCGCTCGGTGACGTAATAGATTTAGTCCAAACCCGTTGGACTTGCTGACTAATGAATAGCAGCAATAATTCTACTTAATCAACACTCGGTAATTCCTGCAATGAACTCAACTAAACTTAGTTTAATCGTTACTGCAATAGGTGTATCCGCTCTTAGTGTATTCGTTAACACCCAGGCTCAAGCTGTTAGTCTACTTGGCTTAACTGAAGATAATACTCTAGTTAGTTTTGACTCGGATTCGCCTAGCTTTACCAGTAGTGTAAGAGTAACTGGCTCCGATCTAGTGGGTACTTTAATCGGCATCGACTATCGTCCAGCCAATGGTCAGCTATACGGTGTTGCCAATGATAATAATCTTTTCACCATTAATCCCCAAACTGGTGTTGCTACTCGTGTAAGTACCCTCGATACTCCATTTACAGCTGGCGGCTTCTCAGGAGTGGATTTCAATCCCGCCGCCGACCGTCTGCGAGTCAATGGCACTAACGAGCAAAATTTTCGGATTAATGTAGATAATGGTGCAACTACTGTTGACGGAACCTTAGCCTATACTGCCTCAGATCCTAACGCTGGTACTAGCCCGACTATTACTGCTGCTGCCTACCTCAACAGCTTTGCGGGACCACCTGCAAGTGTAGCTCCCCGGACAACTCAATTGTTTGGGATTGACTCTAATCTTGATGTATTGGCTTTACAAAACCCACCCAACGAAGGTGGGTTAGCAACCGTAGGCTCCCTTGGCGTTGATTTCGGCTCCGTTGGAGGATTTGATATTTTTTCTCCCCTTGATGGTGTAAATACTGCCTACGCTGCCTTCGGTTCGCCTAGTGACGACACTAGAGCCGCTTCTTTATACTCAATTGATTTGAATACTGGTGCTGCTACCTCACTAGGTCAAATTGGTGGAGGTGCTGGCTCCAATTTGATTGGTCTTGCAGCTAAACCTGTACCTGAACCTTCTTCTATCTTGGGTTCGCTGGCTCTGGGTGCGTTAGGCACATTTTCTCTATTGAAGCGCAAGCAGCATCATGTTAAGGCTTAGTTAAAGCTAGTACGGTCAATAGGTAATAAGTATCAGCTATCAACTTTCTGGTGACGGCTATGCCTTTACTGAAGAACATAGCCGTTTTTTGATGTTGTATATTTTTTTGTTGTGTTGCAAAAAGGGATTGAGCCGAGATAGCTGTAAAAAGTGCTACTTACGTGTAAAGAATAGCTCCACTGTAAAATTACGGCTTGAAATTAGTTGACTGAACGTAAGCAAGTAAAATTACGGATTTCTGACCTAGTTAACCTAGCTTAGGATGAGACGAACCGTGTACCTTTTTCGAGTTTTGTAGTTTATAAATTCTGCACAGCAAGCATTTGAGGATAAATACCACCCTTTTAGCTCAACAACAAAGCAACTAAAACAAAGTGCGATTGGGGTGAACAAATCCCTTGCACTAGACAAACCATTGTGAAGTACCAACAGGTAACCCAACGAATAAGTAATTTTTTAGGAGACATCAAAATGAACGAAGGGAAGTTATCTTCCACCTCTCGGCGTAATCTGCTCAAATGGGGTCTTGTTAGTCTTGGCACATTAGCATTAACTACCGTACCAACAGTAGTAACGGCACAGCCCAGAAGCAGGATTAGAACTTTGACGTTTAATGCTGATGACATTGGTATCCTCAACTTTGCTTTACTACTAGAAGAACTAGAAGCCGCATTTTATGCAGGCGTTGTGAAGTCTAGAAAGATTAGTAATAGCAAAGAACTCGAATACATGAGAGCTTTAGGCGCTCAGGAAACTGCTCATGTCAAGTTCTTGCGGCAAGTTTTAGGCAAAGATGTCCTATTTAAAACCTCAGACTTGAGCTTTAATAGTCCTGGGTTAGCTGCCGTAATGACCGACCGCAACACTATACTCAATATGGCTGTCGCCTTGGAGGATGCGGGTGTACACGCTTACAATGGCGCGGGTACAAGCCTAACAAATCCAACTTATCTTCTAGCTGCTGGTTCAATTGTATCTGTGGAAGCTCGTCACACCGCAGGCGTGCGAGCGTTATTGGGGCGTTCAACTACGGAACTTGATAGCGAGCGCTCGGTCAATGATGCTGACTTGTTCGCCTCACTTAATCCCGTTAAAGGACGTGCTTACGATGAGTTGTACACGCCTAAACAAATTGTGGAGATTGTCGGCTCTTTGAAAATATTAAACAATCCCATCAACGGGGCGCTTGTTGCTTAATTCAACAAGCAAGTAAACTTGAAAATTTCTTTTAAACTTAGCGGCGAAGCAAACGATTAAAACTATGCAAAAACCTCTCTCCAACTTTATCACACTCACTTTTGGCGGCTATTTGCAGCGAGTTATCCACCCCTGGAGCAAATTACTAATTTTGCCATTATTACTACTATTAGTATTTGCTACTTCAATTCCATCCGCTTATGCTCAAAGCGCGGTACTGACACCTAGGCAAGTTGTGGAATATGCCCTAACTTTAGAAAAGCTAGAAAGTGATTTTTATACGAAAGCGATCGCTGCGGCTCAAAGCGGTGGTTTAGCAAATGCCCCACAAATAGCTAAAGATGCAATCACAGCCTATGGCGCAGATGAAGCCCAGCACGTAACTGATCTTTCTGCCGTACTATCCTCTCTAGGAGGCGACCCAGAAGCAATTGCTATTCCCGCTAACCCCAATTACAGCGCTATCTTGAAACGAGATCCTTTTGCTAATCCCCAAGATTTTCTCCTAGCAGGGCAGTATGTTGAGGATTTAGGAGTAGCTGCTTATAAAGGGCAAGTGCAGAACTTGTTAGCGGCGGGGGAAGCGGGTAAACCTGTATTGGCTGCTGCTTTAGCAATTCATAGCGTAGAAGCTCGTCATGCTGCGGGCATCCGCAGTCTACGTCAAAGCCTCCTTGGCGCTAATGTGCGACCCTGGATTAGAGATGCAAATGAAGTAATTTATCAAGAGAACCGCAGTAATTCGCCTATTCCATTCAACTTGGATGCCTTCGATGGTTATGCTACAAGAGATGAGGTACTAGCACTGGTAGCTCCTATTCTGACAACAAGCCAGCCCTCTACTAATAGGAGTAATATGACTCGTCCAGTTAGAGCATTGTGGTAATGCTCAAAATTTAGGTAGTCCTGAACTATCCCCTCCTCGCCCACCAGGGCGGGGTGGTTTATTTATTTGTCTTGCTATTAAAAATGCCTGAAACACTGTAAGAGAGGTATTAATATTTTTTCTTGTTTGAAGTGTTTGCTGGTTTCATTTCACTACGCTTCTTCTCTCCGGTGAATTGTGAAGTTCGCTAACAGTATCAGGAATAGAACAGAAACTTACGTTAAGTCTCACAATCTTACGATCAAGATTGGCGCTCCTGCGTGTTTAGCAGGAGCCGCAGCATCTTCCATAGTTACAGCAATGGCTGTAACTACGTCTTCGGTACGATAGGCTTTAGGAACGGTAATCTGCTTAGAAACATTCCCCTGAGCATCAACCTTGAATACTTCTGTCAAAATTGCGTTTTTGTTGTCCGTTGTGAAGGGCGCACCTGGCTTTAACACTGTCCATAGCACGTAAACTTTACCTGATGGCAACGGGGGTAAATTCTCAACGTTCAATGTAGCTTCTAACTTATTGGGGTTCACTGCTACGGTAGCTGACGAGAGACTTGCATTTTTTGCTCGCAGCGAGTAAGTCAAAAATTCATCCTGTCGGCTTTGGGCTTGGATAACCTGTAAACTTCGCCACAAATGATAGTTGCTAATGCCCAAAGCAACTATCAGCACGGCGGCGGCTGCCCCTATTGTCCAAACAGATAAAAACGGACGGGCTAACTTCGTGACCGGGCGGGGGCTATTTCTTGGAATAGCTTGATGTGCTTCCATAATTGCCAAGCGCAAATGACTTGGCGGACTCACTTCTGGGGGGGCGTAAGATGTCTCCAATACTTGTTGCATTTGTGCTACTTCTTGGGCAATTGCCGAATTAGTTGCTAGAAGTTGCTCAAACTCCTCTGCTTCTTCGGAACTAAGATCGCCGAGGACGTACCCAGCAACTAATAACTGTAACTGTTCTGAAAGCATCGACTAAACCATAGGTAGTATTATCCAACGTAATCTCTGAGGGTTTGACGCAATTTGAGCAGACCTCGCCTAGCTCTAGCTTTCACTGTACCGAGAGGAATTTGCAGTTGCTTGGCAATTTCTGATTGGCTCAGACCATCATAATAAGCCATCTGAAGAATTTGCTGCTGAGGGTCGGATAATTGGGCGAGCGCATCTCTTACCTCTTGAGACTGTTCGCTGCGGGATACTTGTTCAAAAGGAGCATCCGTAGCAGTTTGTTGCTGGTTATCTTGCCATTGTCCGAGAACCTTACGGGTGTTGTTGCGCGAACGCACTCGGTCAATAGCTCGCGAGCGGGTCAAAATTGCTAGAAACGTTCTTAGCGACCCTCTAGTTGGTTCGTAGGAGGACGAGCTAGCAATACTGAGAAAAACATCCTGGGTTAAGTCTTCTGCCTCTTGAGAATTGCCAAGAATTTTGAGGGCTATCCCATAAACTAATCCAGCATGACGGTCGTAAATAATGCCGAAAGCATCATCCCGACCAGATTTCAGTGCTAGGTATAGTTCAATATCTGTCTGTCCAGATAAGCGATCGCTATTGGTGGGTTGCTCAGAAGGCATTTTACCTAGTAAAGAAAAGTGCTTTAGGAGTTGATTGTATGATTAATCTCCTATAACTCAAGATAAACAAATGAAAATTCTTTACTATTTTTTAAAGGATGCTGATTTTAAGCAAACAATTTATTTTGTAAAACTTATGATTCGATTCCCGTTCCTGGCTCAATTCCCTACTGAGCCAGGAGTCGTAAGAGATAATGTCATCTCTTTAGATAAGACCCTCGACTCAATTTAGATAAGACCCTCGACTCAATTTTCTAAAGTATTTTATGCACTCTCAAATACTAAAGCGAATGCTAGGTACTACCCCACTGCTATGTTTAACAGGGTTTTTGTTTAGTTTTAAATATGGCTATTTCTTATCAGAAGTAAGAGAAACAGCAACTCCAATTAAATTACCTTCCCGCAAGTTGCCCATCATTTTAGCTGCTCCGGTTGATAAATCTACTGTATACAAAGATTTGCCAGCCGCAATAAATCCAACATTCTCTCCTTTATTATTAGTAACAACATCAAATCCTGCTACTGGAGGTAGGTTGAATCCTAACAACCCTACAGCAGTCAATTTACCCTCGTTAGGAGGAGCTTGGCTTACTAAGGCATCAGAATCATAGTCTAGATTAAAAAGCATAGTGGCAGTAGCTCCTTTTCTAGAATTAATATATGCAGAAGCGGTAACACCTAAGTCTTGAGCCGGGTCGTAGTTGAGAAGTGTATCGACAGTAACCATTCCTGTATCAACATTAATTCTATAGTTCTGACCGTTACTTGCTACTACTCGTAGACGATCGACAACTGGGTTGAAATCTACACCCGATTGAAATCCACCACTAAAGCTGACTGATAAATTACTAACAAAAGTAGCAACGCCGTTGTCACAATTAATTGTATATATCTTGTCTGTATCTGTAAGGGCATAAAGCATCCCGTTAGCAGGGCGGTAATCTATGCCTAAAACATTTCCATCTAATTTGGTAATATTGATAGTCTGGTTAGGACGACGCGAACGAGAATTAGAATTAGAACCATACTTTACTAGGGTATTATTGCTAGTTAACCCAATTATTTTGTACATTTCTGCACTCTTAGCTGGAGTACCAATAAAAGTCTGTAGACAAGCCGACAAAGATATTGCTACCGCGATTTTAGTCAACTGATTAAGTTTCATTCGCCCTCCAATGGACTTGTTTTTTTAGTGATAAGTGAGTTACTGCTACTGATTAATCAGCGCGTTCAATTGGCTTGAATGACTCTAGTACGTGACTAACTCCAAATTGGATGCACTATCTCTAAAAAATCTTTGATATTTTTTCCTAGTAGCTGCATGGGCGAAATGAGCAACCGTACAGAAAGTTATGCGCTTGGCTGATAAGCGATCGCGTATACAGAGAGTTTCACCCAGGAGGTGAATGATTACAGGTGAAATGAAGTCCAAGGTCAATCGGCTTTAGACTACCTTTAGGAATAACGGACTTAGTAACCCCCTTTGAGTAATTGAGCAAATTTCCTACTTACTATTTATTAAGCGCTTAGATGACTTGGAACTGACCAAGGAGCGCAAAGCGCAACAGCTAAATAGACCTGTCAGCGAGCCAATTTTCTCTGTTGAGCAGCAGTGTTGTTGCTGGTCGAATTTTAAAAATCTTACTGACTCTGAGGATTAATAGTTTGGGGTTATTTGTATAAACCCTCGAAAAGGGTGATTAGGGATTTTAACCTAGAATGGGACTTTACTCTGGAGTTAGCGCATAACCAATGAGAGCTATAGGTTTGGGAGAGTCTCATTACTCCTTAAAGCATTTAAGAATTGCCTTTTGAGACATGAAAAAAGACACAATATAGGTGAGTCTCAAAAAGTAGAGTTTTTGAGATGTATTTTGCAAGTGAAAAGCTTTGCTAGGAAGAATTACAAGGAGGTAACACCAAACCTCTTTTTTTACTAATCCCCCTTTCCGAGGGTTCTTACAAAAAAAACCAGACTGGACTCGCTCGCCCAAGAGCGCTGTATCGCTTTCTCCTGCTGATGTCTGTAAAATTTCAGCTAGGACTCCCAGCATCGATTCCGTCTGAGCTAAATGTTGCTCGCGTAACTCTACTAGCTTGTCTTTGGCGCAGGAGTGCATTTTCTGCACTCGCTTGAGAAACATTTCCACCAAATGGTCACGAGTTTTAACTTGGACGCGATAAAGCAGACAAACTAATAGAGCGCGACGTTTGGTTAGTTTCAACTCCCGCAAGTCCGTCAGAGACAAGGCTTTGGCTTGAGCTGCAAAAGATTTAACTTTAGCGGGTGCGATGGTAACGAGCAACTGGCGAACATCCCCACAGGTGAGCATCTGCTCGAATTTAGTTTGTAATGCTTGAACGTGAGACAGGCGCGCACTTTTTGGTGGCGATCTCAATAAACTGAAGGTTAATCCTGATTCGGGTAAAGTAGCTACCAAATCATCTACAAATGCTTGCTGGGCAGAAGTCATAGCGGTAGCGACCCGACCAAACAGGCGGTTATTAACAACGGTACGAATATGACCGACTAAACGATCTAAGGTACTAAAAGCTGGTAATTCATACCTTTCTTTGACCAATTCTTCGACTGCGACATTGATTAAATCAGCAGGATACTCCATCACCTCAGCCGCTTGCGAGATAACCGTAGCAATGGCAGTTTGAGCCTTACGGTCGTATGGATTAACGCCCAAGTAAGCCCGAATTGCCTCAGCATAGTAGTAGCGCGAACGTTCGGGCGGGATGGCACAGACATTGGCACTGAGATTCAAACAAGACCGAATAGGAAGGGCAACCGTTGGTGGGACTGCTTCCGACGGTGGGAAATAACCCAACCTCTGGAATGATTTGAGCATCACTAACAAGCGCAGCAGCCCGCGTTTACTTTTAACCTGTGTTTGGGCAAATGCTAGCTCCGATGCTGATGGAGTATAAAGTTCAGTCAGTTCCTTGACGGTTGCCTGAGATTTGAATCGAGGATAAGCCGTGCGTTCGATAGCGGTCATAAAGCCGTTGGGAATTCCAGATCGATCTGGCTTTTGCTCAGTTGTCCAAGGCAGAGTATAAGCCATACTCTGTCAATTTATGACAGATACCAATCAAACAGTATTTTAAGTAAATTTATTAACAACTAAATTTGACTATTTTCTGCTCCTTGTAGCAATCGATCTAAAGCTGCTTGAGCGACAATCTCGGCTCGTTCGGAAGTAACTTTTTGGTAGCGTAATGTGGTCGCAATGTTAGTATGTCCCATCAAAGCACGTAGCTCCTCGATGCCCATTAAGCCAACTCGTTCGGTGGCAAAGGTGTGCCTGAGATCGTGCATCCTAATCCCATCGAGTTCTGGTGCGCTCTCAATCAAGTTTGTCCAGTCTCGATGTGCTGTTCGATAACTCAGGCGGGTAACTAATTTGGTTACGGGTTTTTGGGCAGTAAATAGGGCATCCGATTCTGGGTGACGGTAGTATTTTAGATATTTCTCTAATGCTGTTGCTGCATCTTCACTGTAGAAACACCACCGGATTTTATTACCTTTCCCAATCACCTGAAATTTGCGCATCTTTAGATTGAGGTCTGATAAGTTTAGTGCTAAGACCTCGGCAATTCTGGCACCAGTGCGATGCAGCAAGTACACCAGAGCTTTCATCCGACTGTGACGGTCGATTACTTGGTAAAGTGTGGTGATTTGGGATAGGGATAGATACCGAATCACTCGATCTGAAAAATGCTCTCCCCTTTCAGGGTTGGGTTTGCGTCGTTGAAGTCGGGTGATAGGGTTAACTTTCAAGTAACCTTGCTCTACGGCGAAGTTGAATAGAGCTTGTAAGATTGCTTGATGTCGTTGATGAGTCGTGTAAGCTAGATGGGGTAAGCTGTCGAGGTAATCGGCTAATGCCCTACGGCTCAAGATTTCAATTGGATAACTGCCGTATTCTCCCAGTAGCGGCATGAGACTTAGTTCGTAGGATTGAACGGTGCTTCGAGCGAGTCCTGGACGCTCCAAGAATTCAGTAGCGACTGTAGCTAGTGGGATAGACAATTTATCAGTTAGTTTACCTAGTAAAGTTGAATAATACTTTCCATAGTATAGTTCTGAGTTAACATATTTTAAAACACCGTTTTGTGAATATTCTTCAAAGTAGTAAATCGCCCAACGCTAATGAGACGGTAGGTGATTATGTCAAACGAATGCGATTAATGCTCGGTTTGAACCAGAAGGAACTGGCAGCTATCGCAGGGATTCACTTGCAGAGCGTGGGAAAAATCGAACGCGGGTTGACAACTAAACTGAGTTCTCACAGTAAAAGTGGTTTGGCAAATGCGCTGCAAGTTCCGGTGGAATATTTAGAGGCGGTCTGTCGTGGCACTCCGATTGTGGCTGTCTCTCAACTCAAATTCTGTGCGCCGTGCTGGACTCCTGGAACGCCGCCAGATCCTCTCTGGATGGAGGTGAGGGCTAAATACTGCTTTTTGTGTGGTTCTGCGCTCCGAGAGCGCTGTAGCTATTGCCAAGAGAGGATTACTTCTCTCAAGCATCGGTTCTGTCCTTTTTGTGGGACTGCTTCCAAGGCTGAAGCTAATTTTCAAAGCTAGTCTAGGCAAAGCTTAGAGGGCTATCTTGCAGGTTTTTACACGTATCCTGTAGCAATCCCTAATAGGGGTAAAGCTAGCGAGCGTGTCATGAGGGGCAAGATAGTACAAATTTACCTAAAACGAGGTTTGTCGTATGCTAATTACAGGACTGAAACCCTTATTCTTTCATTACAGCCTTGTCTAACAAGGCTTAGATGATTTATCTAAAAGCGATGGGCAAAAAGCTTATGCAGCAATACTCTCAGCCTATCTTGCCCCTAGTATCAGCTACGCTATATCTACCCCTACTACCAGGTTCCGGCACGAGAGGAGCTAATTGCCAAGTTGAGAGAAAGGGGAATCGACCCAGATACCCTCTAGCAGCAGCCAAAAGGGTAAGGAACCCGAAGCATAAAAACTTATCTAATAGTATTAGACAATTAATATATTAGCTTTTTATAGCTTTAGCTGTTGCCGTAAATCATCTATATTTCTAATAGTGTTCCAATCAATATCGGTGGAATGTAGTAAATCAATGGCTACACCAATGAGGTGCTGAGGGAACACGCGATCGCTTGGAGCAACAGGAGTGTCGTTGTTATCGCGCACGGTACGTGCTGTTTGGGATAACCAGGTTTGTGAGGTGCGAGTAATTTTGACATTGATGTTTACAAGTTTCTCCGGCTCTGGTTGTTTTTGTCTAACTGAAGGCGAAACTTCTAGTTCTGAGGAAGAAACTTTTTCTGGTGATGAGATCGCCTCTGGCTCTTGCTTTGGCTTGCTTGTTTTACCAAAGTCACTTAGCTTACCTAAACCGCCCATTCGAGAGCCTTTTCTATCCGTCATGACACCTTCCACAGTTTGCTGCATTCTTTAGCAAGAGATTGATAAGCTTTTGCGCCACTAGAATTAGAGGCGTAGTCAAGAATCGATTTTTGCACCGCGATAGACTCCGCCACGCTGATATTTTCAGGAATTACAGCGTGTAGAAGCCGATAGTCCATCTCCACAGAGGATTCAATCAGTAAATCGTCCGCCTCGCGGGTCAAAACTAATCGCGGTTTATAGCGTACCCGTAAAGCTTCAATGGGCATATCTGGTCTTTCATCTCGAATTAGCGTTATCGCTTCAGAAAAACCCCGCAAGGCAGCAGGTTCGCACAAAGTTGGTACCAAAACGCGATCGCTGCTCAGAAGTGCCTGCACGGATGCAACACTCAGGCTAGGCGGACAGTCCATCAATACCAAATCGAAAAAGCCAGTCAGCCTCGACAGTGCAGGAGTAAACAAGTCGGATTCGGTCGCCAGGCGAAACATCCCAATATCCCCAGGAATCAGGGACAGGTTTTTTGTGGCTGTAGATAGGGGAGTAAATAGCCCTTCTGAAGTCAACCAATCGAGTGCTGTAGGAGTCTGTCCATCCATACCTAATCCGAATGAAAGCGTCCTCTGTCCATCAAGGTCAATTACCAACACTCGACGCTTGGGACAAGCCAATGCTGCACCTAAGTTCAAAGCTGTCGTACTTTTTCCAGTCCCGCCTTTGAGATTGAATACAGCTACCTTCAACATACATAATACTTAGATTGTTTTATTGTTTAAGTGCATTAAGGTATTAGACCTTTATACAATTAATTCAATTTCGGATTCCGCTCTCCGGGCAGATTATACTTATTATTGTCTTAAATAATAATACCGTTAATGCTTAAAGGTATTATACCATTAAATTTTAATATGATTACTCAAGGCGTAAAGAAGACCGATGCTGTATTAACTCTAAAAAGTACTATTAATTATCTTAAACCGAACGTAAGCGTGGAGTCTAAAGCTTAAACATGAGCGTGTTCCATTAGAAAGCTCTCAAACGCTTTAAAGTCCGCAGAATTAGGAAATGGAATCTTAAGGTTAACCCTTGACGGTTTTTCCCTTGCTTGCCCTACCGATTTAGGCTATTAGTAGGTAAGCTTTCGGGCCTTGCATTCCGCTAATTTCATTACTTACTTTCAGCGTAGACGGGGTCAATGACCCTTTTACGTAGGAACGGAGAGAAGAAAATCTCCGGAGAGAAGAAAATCTCAGTCACATAGCGCGGATGCGCCTGATACACAACTTTCACGTCGCACGCCCCTAATAACAGCTTCCGTAACTTTACCCCATATTGAATCATGCCCAACGGTAGGAGTTTATTGTTAATCCTACTCCTTTTTGAGATGTCTCATTTGAATTCGCTAACAGTGTCTTCGCGCTTATTTACCCCTATCAGGCAAATCTACGACTTTTTTCAACTGTGTTGAGATTGCCGCCAGCAGCTCGTCTGCGGAAAAGGGCTTAGAGAGAAAATCATCGGCTCCCAGTTCCATCCCTTGGTGGAGATCGGCATAACTTGCTTTGGCGGTGGTAAAAATAAAGGGAATTGCTGAGGTAAGTGGATTTTGACGCAACGCGACTAGCACACCGTAGCCATCTAGTTCGGGCATCATCACATCACAAAGGATCAAATCAGGGAGCTGTTCCTGTGCCAACTGCACGCCAAGCAGACCGTTTTCTGCTTCAATGGTATGGAAATCCTCAAATGAGAGGATTTGAACAGTGTTAGCTCGCAGTAGTACCTCGTCTTCAATCACTAGAATTTTCATCATCTATTTCTACCTGTTTGCTGCCCAATGGTAGCGTGACTGTAAATGTTGTGCCAACTCCAACTTCACTATGCATGGCAATCTTGCCACCATGTAAGTCTACGGATTTTTTGACAATGGCTAGTCCTAGCCCTGTGCCGGAGATTGTGCCGACATTGCTGGCTCTATAAAACGAATCAAACAATTGGGCTTGATCTGCTGCGGAAATGCCGATGCCTTCGTCTTGAATATGGAAAATTACTTCTTCCGGCTGGCAAATAACCTCAAAATAGACAGTGCCACCTTGAGGTGAGTACTTAATGGCATTGGAGAGTAAATTGCTCAGGATATGTCGCAGTAGTTTTTCATCAATGCAAGCATTGGTGGACTCACCCTGATTCACCAATGCAATTGTGTGGCGGTCATTGCTCAGGCGTAAATCTTTAACCAGAACTTGACAGAATCCTACTAAATCTAGTGATGCTGGGTTGCACTCTAGTTTTCCCGCTTCGGCTTTGCCAATTAACAGCACATCATTTAACAACTGAGTCATATGCTTGACAGTTGTTTGAATTTGCTGGAGATGGGTGAATTTTTGCTCCTCACGCAGTCTGTGGCTGTACTTTTGCAGTAAATCAGCAGAAGATAAGATAGTGGCTAAGGGGGTGCGGAACTCGTGGGAGGTCATCGTCACAAAATGGGATTTAAGTTCATTTAGTTCTTTTTCTTTCTCTAAAGCGTTGCGAATGTCTTCTTCTGCCTGCATGCGCTCTGTAATATCTTCAACAAACCCTTCGTAGTACAGCAGGATATCTTTAGAGTCATAAACAGCCCTGGCGTTCTCAGAAATCCAAATCCTCCTGCCATCTTGACGATAAACCTGAGACTTAAACTCCGACACAAGTTTGTATTTCTGCATTAAGCAAATAAACTCTGAACGACGGTTAGGATCGACATAAAGTTGATGTTCTATGTCTGTAATGTTCGTGAGCAGTTCTTGGGGGCATACATAGCCATAGATTTTTGCTAAGGCAGGATTAGCACTGAGATAACGCCCATCAGGGGTAGTTTGGAAAATGCCCTCCGTAGCATTTTGAAAAATGTCCCGATATTTATGTTCTGCCTGCCGTAAGGATAGCTCTATCCGTTGCCGCTCGGTGACTTCAGCCTGTAACTCAGCCAGGATTTCTGCTTGTTGGACTGCTATACCAAATTGCTCACCAATTTGAGTTAATACCTTTACATCTGCTGCTTGCCAGCAACGAGGTGCAGAGTTTTGATAGGCTACCAGTAACCCCCAGAGCCGATCCTTGATCATAATTGGGGCGATGGCATAAGCCTTAGCCTGAAATTGCTCTAAAAGTTCAACGTGACAAGAATGGAAACCCATTTTGTAAATATCATCAACCGCAAACGTTTCATTGTTGCGGTAGCGACCCCCTTGAGTTTCTTGTAAATTAGTATCTACCCAAAGCTTCGTAACCTCTGGTTTCACCAGTTTTACCCAGCCAGGGGTGACAAATTCAGCTACAAAGTGACCATCCCAGTTGGGAGTGAAGCGATAGACAGCGACCCGGTCAGCCTCTAATAATTGGCAAACTTCCTTGGTAGTTGTCTGGAAAATAGCATCAATGTCTAGGAGTCCCCGAATCTGATTGATCGCCCTAGCCAGAGCTTTCTGCTGCTCTAGCTGGTATTGAGACAGGACAATCAACTCCTCATACTCTGAATAGCTAAGTTCTGTAGCCAGAATCTGCTTCAACCGCTCAAACGTTACCTCGCCTTGAGAAAAACTCTGCAATTTTGCCAACTTTTCAGTACTCATCAGTTTGATTTAATAAAATTTGAATTTGAATAAATAGCTACTACGAGCAACTATAGCGATCGCTGCAAACTGCGGTGTTGAAGACTGATATTTAAGTTTTGACTACTGAGCAGTTTGACTATATTTAGTATTCCCATCTACTACCAAGTTTGAACATCGTCAGAACGCAAAAGATTAAATCGATTAGCTATTCTCGCACTAGCTATATTGGGATAGCGACCGGATATATATAAAAACCTGCTTAATGGTACTCAAAAGTTCATGCGCTCCTCGGCTTCAACAGTAAAACAAACTAAAATGCAAAATTCTGAAAGGATTTTAAATCAAAGCTTTCAGGAAGTTGTTGCATATCTTTGCACGGACCCGGTTCCAATCTCTGGAAGCTGTACGCGCTCCCATTTTTTCCAAGCGGAGGGTGAGTAAGCAGTCACTGGAGTACAACTGAATACTACGAAATCTTGTTATTCAGTTGTACTGCTAACTAGATGAAATTGACTTAGGATGTTGAAGTTTTCAGGAGTCAAAACATCTTGTAAGTCGGGCATTTGATTGAGCAGCATAATTTCTTCCTTACACAACTGTTGCAAAACTTCTAAGCAGCGATCGCGTTGTGTTCCTGGTTGGAGGTCTTTTAGGAGATAAATTGCCATATTTAGCTTAGGTATTACATTAAGCACCTCTCGCGGGAACTGTTTTAAGAGTTTATTGTTAGTATCAACATGGTGCTGTAACTGTTGTACTTCTTGTTTCAATGCTTCATTTTTTTGCCGCTCGTCGTTATACTGTTGCATCACAACTTCATGTTTAGCAAACCGAGTAGAGATTGCTGCCAGTAACTCGTCTGTAGTGAATGGTTTGGTAAGATAATCGTCTGCGCCTAATTCCATAGCACGTCTTCTATCAGAGTAATCGGCCATAGCAGTGAGAAAAATAAACGGGATTGTTGCCGTCATCTGATTTTGACGTAAAGCGCTCAGGACTTCGTAACCATTGATTTCTGGCATCATTACATCACAAATAACTAAGTCTGGTAAGTATTCCTGCGCCCACAGAGCGCCAATCAAGCCATTCTCAGCGCTAACAGCATCGAACTGTTCAAACTCAAGTATTTCTAAAATATTACTTCTAACTGTTGCTTCGTCTTCAATTACAAGAATCTTTTTCATTTGTTTGTACCTAATTATTTAATGGAAGTGTAACTACGAAAATCGTGCCAACCTCAACTTCGCTCTCAACAAAGATTGAGCCATTATGCAATCCTACAGATTTTTTAACAATGGCAAGTCCCAATCCTGTACCAGAAATATTGCCAACATTGCTAGCTCTATGAAAAGCATCAAATAATTTGGTTTGGTCTCCTACAGGAATACCAATGCCTTCATCTTGAATACGAAAGATAGCTAAATCTTGTTTGCCAATTAAGTCAAAATGTACAATACCGCCTTGAGGCGAATACTTAATAGCATTTGAAAGTAGATTACTCAATATTTGCCGTAGCAACTTTTTATCTAAGCAAGCATTGACGAATTGCTCTTGAGTACAAAAGGTAATCTTGTGAGAACTGGTGGTAAGTTGGATCTCCTCTACCAAGTCGTGACAGAATTTTACAAGTTCAAGTGGTATTGGTTGAAACTCCAACTTGCCTGCTTCTGCTTTGCCAATTAACAATACGTCATTTAATAAATCCGTTGTGTGTTTGACAGATGATTGAATACGTTGGAAATGTTCAACTTTTTTCTCCTGACTTAATTTATGATTGTAACGTTCAAGAATTTCTGTAGAGGATAAAATTGTAGCTAAAGGAGTACGAAACTCATGGGATGCCATAGTAACAAAACGTGATTTGAGTTCCCCTAGTTCTCTTTCCTTCTCTAAAGCTTTTAAAATACTTTCCTCTGCTCGCTTGCGCTTAGTAATATCAGTAGAAATTCCGCAAATTGCATAAATACTTTCATCAGCGTCATAAAGTGGAAACTTAATTGATAAGTATGTATGAAAACCATCATCTTGATGAAATACTTCTTCCGACTCTAAAGCAGCTTGAGCTTCCAAGACTCTTTGGTCGTTGACTTGATATATTTCTGCCATCGCTTTTGGAAATAAATCATAGTCTGTCTTACCTTTCACATCCTCTTTACTAATTTGAAAAACTGTTTTATACCATTGATTAACTAAAATGTATTGACCTTGAGTATTTTTAACGGAAATTAGTGCTGTAGAGTTATCTAATATCGCTTGCAGTTGCTGCTCACTTGCTCTTAACGCCTGCTCTACTCGCTGGCGCTCGACGATTTCATTTCTCAACTCCTTATTAACCTCGTTTAATTGAGCAGTACGTTGTGCCACTCTACTTTCTAGTTCGTCATGAGCTTGTTTTAGTGCTGTTTCTATTTGCTTGCGCTCAGTAACGTCTACAACATAACTTCGGATTAAATCGCTCTCAGCAATGTAGTGTATGGATTGTTCAAAAACTCGTTCGCTATATTTAACCTCACGAATAAAAAACTTTGCTTTATTATTTTGAACTTGTGCTACTAACCCGGCTAACATTGGGTGCTGTAATTGTGCTTCCCTCAGACCTGGAAATTGCACGGTAGCGGCTGGATTGAGGTAAGTTATTGTGCCATCTAAAGTAATTTCAATAATTGGATTAGATAATAATTCAGGAAAAGAAGCTAATCGAACAAGTGCTGATTCGATTGAGTTTTCAAATTCAATGTCTACTCCAATTAAAGTTTGAAAAGGGTTGCTTAAGTTGGACAATAAGTCTGAAACCTCATCAGCTTTACTAGATGTCACTAGGTCTACATCGGAAAGACTAGAACTAGCATAGTACTTTGCTTCTACATCCCCGGCAAATACAATCACATCACCATGTTTAAGATCATGGGAGAAACAGCGTTGCTCATTAATAATGATGCCATTGGTACTTCTGTCTCCCTGTAAGTTGCCATCAATTATCCGAAATAAGTAACTAGCAGTTTCGGGAATAGCAATCCGTAGTAAAATAGCGTGCTGGCGAGAAACTAATTTAGAGTGCAGCACAATAGAGTTGGTTGAATCGCGACCAATTGAACAGGTACTATCTTCTAACTTAATTACACGTTTTCCCTGTTTATCTTCAACCACTAGGAGATGTTGAATTTGTTGTTCACTTTTTATCGCATTTTTCATATAAATATTTAAGGTCTTAATCAGATTGTTCCCATTTTTGAGTAGAAAACTACTTTATTTAGGAAAAAACTATGTAAAGATTTAATCAACAGAATTTTGATGTATTTGGTTGATGAGCGATAAGCTTTCTTCATCTGGTGTGATGGAAGAAAACTGTAGAGTTTTATTTACAGCGAGCAATTTCGTAAATTCTGCAACTGGTATTGGACGGCTAAATAGATAGCCTTGGATCTGATCACATTGTTGTTGCCGAAGCAAAAAAAGTTCAGCCTCGGTTTCTACACCTTCAGCAATCGTTTTTAGATTCATACCGTGTGCCATTTGAATAATTGCTGTGGCGAGTGCTGCGATTTTTGCATCGTCTACAATACCATTAACAAAGCAACGATCTATTTTTAGCGTGTTCACGGAAAATTTATTTAAATAGTTTAAAGATGAGTAACCAGTACCAAAATCGTCAATTGCTATTTGAATTCCTAGAGCTTGTAATTCCTTCAATATTATGTTTACAGGCTCGGCATCTTTAATAAAGATGCTCTCAGTAAGCTCCAATTCTAAATATTTAGGCTCCAAACCAGCTTTTTCTAAGATATTAACTAGGCTTTTACTAAAATTTGGTTGATTAAAGTAACGACCTGACAAATTCACTGCTATTCGTAAAGGCGGAAACTTGGCTATTTGCCAAAGTTTATTTTGCTTACAGGCAGTCATCAATACCCATTTAGTAATAGGAATTATCAAACCATTTTCTTCAGCTATAGGAATAAAATCTGCTGGCGAAACTACTCCTATTTCTGGATGATGCCAGCGCAATAATGCTTCTGCACCAACAATCTTTCCTGTTTGTAGCTCGACCTGGGGTTGGTAGTAGAGTTGGAGTTCTTTTCGTTCTAATGCGTAGTGTAGTTTAGTATCCAACGAGAGGTTATTGGTACAAGCTCTATTAATTACCTCTTTGTAAAATTGATAACTATTTGATGTTTGCTCTCTAGCAAAATTCATAGCTATGTTAGCGTACTTCATTAAGGTAATTGTATCTTTACTATCCTTTGGATAGAGAGCAATCCCAATATTAACAGTAACAAAAACTTCTTGATCTTCTAGAATGAAAGGCTGAGATAAACTGTGAAGTATAGTTTGAGCTACATTAACTATTTCTTGTTTTTGCTTAACATTCTCCAAAAGGATAGCGAATTGCTCTACTTGTAACCGAGCTACAGTTTGATTTTCGTCAAGACAGCTTATTAATCTCTGAGCTACAGCTTTAAGTAACAAATCGCCAACTAAATGTCCTAAAACACTACTAATCTGGTTAAACCGCTCTAGTTTAAGTAGAAAAATTGGGACTAGGGTATCTTCACAATCAGCTTGAATTATTAGTTGATTGAGTCGCTCTTGTAATAGAAATTGGTTAGGTAGGTTTGTTAAACTATCGTAGTGAATTAGATGGTGCAGTTGTTCTTCAGCGTGCTTGAGTTCGGCAACACAACTTTGGGAGAAGGTTGCTTGTCTTTCTAGGCGAGTAGCAATCGCACTTAGGAGTTCGTCTGCGGTAATAGGCTTAGTGAGATAATCATCTGCTCCCAAATTCATCCCTTGACGGAGGTCAGCTTTGCTGGCTTTAGCTGTAGTAAAAATGAAGGGAATATTTGCAGTATTTGGGTTTTGACGTAATGCACTTAATACACCATATCCATCGACTTCCGGCATCATTACGTCGCAAAGTATTAAATCGGGCAGATGTTCTTGAGCTAACTTAATTCCCAAAGAACCATTGTTAGCTTCAATAGTGATAAAATCCTCAAGTTCAAGAATTTGTACAGTGTTAGCTCGCAGTAGTTTTTCGTCTTCAATCACAAGAATCTTTTTCATTTGTTGTTTTCTAGTTATTTGAGGGAATAGTGACAATAAAAGTAGTACCAACTCCGACTTCACTGTTGACCGCGATATTGCCGCCATGCAAGTCCACAGATTTTTTGACTATCGCTAGTCCTAGTCCTGTCCCTGAAATAGTGCCAACGTTGGTAGCTCGATGAAAGGAGCCAAATAAATTAGCTTGGTCAGCAGTTGGAATACCAATGCCCCGATCTTGAACGCGAAAAATTGCTTCTTGTTGTTCGCAAATCAGGTCAAAATTGACAATACCGCCAGAGGGTGAATATTTAATAGCATTCGACAATAGATTGCCGAGAATATGACGTAGCAGTTTTTCATCCATGCCAACCGTTGGGCATTCTCCTTGCTGATGAAAAGATATTGTGTGGGTGTTAGTAGTAATTTGCATCTCTTCGACTAGGTTGCGGCAAAACTGTACAAGCTCAAGTGGTGTGGGCTTGCACTCTAGTTTTCCCGCTTCAGCTTTACCAATTAACAGCACATCATTTAATAGCTGAGTCATATTTTTGACCGTTGCCTGAATGCAGCCCAGGTGATAGAGTTTTTTCTCCTCACTCAACTTATGGTGGTAACGTTGCAAGATATCGGCGGAAGATAAGATGGTGCTTAAGGGAGTGCGAAATTCGTGAGAAGTTATAGTCACAAAGCGGGATTTGAGTTCTCCTAGTTCTTGTTCCTTTGCCAAAGCACTACGAATTTCTTCTTCTGCCTGCTTGCGTTTAGTGATGTCAGTGATAAAACCTTCAAGACCAAGTACCTCTCCTTTGCTATCAAATACTCCACTGCCTTTTTCCCACAGCCATTTCTCCTGAGCGGATTTAGTGTAAATCCTATATTCCACTACATAAGGTTGTTGTTTGGCGATCGCACGTTCAATTACCCGATTAACTTCGGCTAAATCTTCAGCATGAATAATGGTGTTGTACGAACTTCTACCATTACCAACAAGTTCTTCGCTTGTATACCCAGTGAGAGCGAGGCAGCCTTCACTTAGGTATTTCATTGACCACGGAGAGTTTTTGTTACAAGAGAAGACAATACCTGGCAGGGAATCAATTAAGGTAGCTAATCTTCGTTGACTTTCCCGTAGCGCCTCCTCCGTCCGCTTGCGATCGCACACTTCCATTGCTAGAGAAACTAAGTCTGCGATAGAGCCAGCAAAATTCTGTTCTTCTAACGCCCATTGGCGCGTAGCTCCTATATGCTCGTGGCATACAACTCCTACCATCTGACCACCTAGCCAAATTGGTGCATCCAGCATGGATGTAATGCCGAGGGTAGATAGATAAAACTCGGAAAATTCTTTGGTTCTAGAATCAATTTGGGCATCGTGCGCTGCAATAGTCCGCTCAACTTGTAATGCCTGAAAATAGGCTGGATAATCTACCGCCGACAACTCAGTCCCTTTGGTATAACTATCTATACTCTGTTGATACAGATTGAGGCAGTGAATCTTCGAGCGATCGTCGTTATATAACCACACGCTGACCCGTTCAATGTCAAGGGTAAAAGCTGCTGCTTTCGTAATTTCTTCCAAAGCAGCATTAAAATCTCCAAAATTTAGGGTTTCGCGTCTTGCCAGTTCTACAAGTACTTGATTCTGTTTTTGCAGACGTTTTTGGCTTACACGCAAAGCTTCTTCTACCTGCTTACGCTCAACAATTTCTCTTTCTAATACTTGTTTGGCGGATTCTGCCACTTTCACTCGCAACAGTACCTCTTCGGCTTGCTTGCGTTTGGTGATATCTCTAAACACAATCTGTATCGCCGATCTACTTTGATAGACAATTGGTATTCCTTTTAGCTCAACATCTATAACTTGACTGTCAAGCTGAACGAACTTGCCTTCAATAAGTTCTGTCTGCTGACCTTCTTGTTGAGTTGACCAAACTTTTGTCTCAATGATTTCCTGCGAGTCTGGATGAACGAAATTTAATACAGGTTTGTCGATAATTTCCTCTGCAATAGTTGCACCGAGAAGTTTTACACCAGTCGTATTTATATAAATAAGTTTTCCTTCGCTACAAACAGCGATCGCTTCAGGAGAAAACTCTACTAAACGGCGATAGCGTTCTTCGCTTTCTTTTAATGCTTCCTCTGACTGTTTACTTTGAGTAATAGCTCTCTCCAAAACGGCTAAATTACGTCGTAACTCCATTTGCGTCATTACCTGACGAGCCAAAATTTGTAAGGCTTCTTTCTGTTCGCAACTCAAATTTCGCGGCACATAATCAATCGCACATAAGGTTCCTAAAGCAAGCCCTGCTGTAGTAGTTAAAGGCGCACCAGCATAAAATCTAATGTTAGGGTTTTCAGTCACCAAGGGATTATTCGTAAACCGCACATCCTGGGCAGCATCCTGAACCACAAACAAGTCAGGCTGTAAAATAGCATGGGCGCAAAAGGCAACATCTCTGGGAGTTTGTGAAGCTTCTAAGCCCACCTTTGACTTAAACCATTGTCGCTTACTGTCAATTAAACTAACTAGCGCAATTGGAGTTCCACAAATTTGTGCAACTAGGCGGGTAAGATCGTCGAAGGCTGCTTCGGCGGGAGTGTCAAGAATTTCATATTGATGCAGTGTATCAAGCCTGCAAGCTTCGTTATCAGGCAATGGAGCTTTCATTGTCTTATGTTTACTCTTACTAAACTATGACTTTTGTGGTTTTGCCCAATAGAGGAGTGATCCACTCGGCTTTACTCAATTAGTATTCCCAACAACTAGCTCATAGTTATCACTGCCTCTACCAATACGGTTAAATAAAGCCGTTACTGACTGAGAGTACAATTCAAGCTAAAAGGGGATGGCTTGAAAATGTGAGGTCGTGCATTAATGGGGTCGAGCCGAGATAGCTGTAAAAAAGTGCCACGAACCTTCGCCGCCATGAATGCGCGGGGTTTTTGAGCAGCGATCTTCAGACATAAAACCCTTTTTTGAGTCAATTTACATCTGCTAATCTTAGTTAGCAGGCATTATCCGAGCAAAACGGACTATGACGGAAATCTACAAATAGCAAGTCTTAAGAGCGAAGTGGCACTAAACCACACGTATCCCGGCTCAACCCCAACTACGCGCATAGCAGTTTTGGAGCAACGAAGAAGGACACCATCGCCCATGCGCGATGAAACTATCCCCGCTCGCTCTGCTACCCAAGATGCCTCTTGGGTAGCTAACTATAGCTAGAAGCGGTCATTCGGCAGCCTGTATAAGCAAATATCATCAAAACTAGCTCAAACCCTGATTCTATTGGAAAGCGGCGTGGCAAATGCTTGAGCAGTAGAGTACGACTGCCTGCACCCGGATCAGGGATGATGATTGGGATTATCGGTCAGCAATCCAAGAGACTTCGCAATAGCGCTCAGGCGGTCGTCAGCTGTGAGAAAAATCAATTGAGCAGATTGCGTAGTAGTAGCGAAAGCGGGTTGAAGGAGTAGCACTGATGCTAGTTGTACCGCATCATAAGCGCGTAGAGGGTATTGCCCGACCAGTTGTCCTGCCGTTTCCGCTAGTGTGGCATCGAGTTCAATGACTTGGTACTGATTATTCAGATCAGAGCGAAACCTTTGGATAATCAGCTTTCTATCCGTGGGAGTCAAACTACCTTCTCGTTCCCGACGGGCGATCGCACTTCTGACTTCTACCCAAGTGATTCGGGCAATAAACAATGAGTTGCCGGGATTGGGAGCCGAGAGCGCTCTTATCCAGGCACTACCAGTTTCCGGCACGTACCGTTTTACCAGGGCGCTACTATCCAGAAAATAGGCGGTCACATTGGACCCCGTTCTTCAATAATGATTTCTGAGAGCGGCTTACCTGGAGATGCCTCTAGTCTTTGGGTTAGTTCGCGCCATGCTTCTTCGGAGACTGCTTCAACATCGCCGCGACGGGGAGGAGGCGTGACCAGTCCCGCGTCCACTAGAGACTGAATTACCTGTTCGGTTGAACTAGAAGTTTCTTCCGTCAAAACTTGCAGCCGCACAGTTTGCCCATCAGTTAGGGACAAAGGATTTTGGGGGCGCAGCATCCCGTTAGAGTAGACAGCAGTAATAATTTCTGACATAGTTAGCGTACTTTTCTGCGAAGCGTTGTTATGAGGCTGAATTTGAGGTAAAAATGGCAAGGCTGTATCCAATTGCTACGAAACGGCGATAAACATTGCCCTCCAAAGCTTGCCAAAAAATCCTAGCAATTAGTCTAATTTGTTCTATTTTCAAACTCAAAAGATCCATAAATTGTCTCCCTCTGGATTGACCTCAAAAACTGAAAAGAAACAATTAGCTAATTGACGAGCAGAGGTATAGCTAGATTATCAGCCATAAACAAGCAAAACGAAAGCATAAGTAAATCGTGCTGTGCAGAAGTTACACCTCGCTTTAGAGTCTACAAGTATGACTTGACCAGAGAGGTAATAAATTCTTCAATATCGCACTGCTTCCAAATCATCAACCCAGTTTGCTATTCCTCCGGCATCGGCAACTGCCACGAAGGACAAGTGTACCAACCATTCTTATCCGGGTCAGAAGCTCTATTCGTATTGCACTCCTCAATCACCTGCCGATTACGCTCCAGCAGCAATCGCTTTGATGCCCCCAAATTCCAGGCAAAGACAAAGCCCAACACCCCAAGAGTCGCCATCAGCCCTCCCACCACCACCAGCAAATTTTGATGCTTAAAAATAGCCGCCAGCGCCGCCCCAATCCCCCGCCAACCCGACTGGGCAATACTAGCGTCAATTATTGCCACCGCCCGCAATTCCTTAATCAACTCATCCGTTGCAATCCGCGCGCGACCAACTTCCTCCAAGTATGGCCTCAGCACCAACCCCATAGAATTCTTCAACTGTTCGGGATGAATCTCTAGACTGCTATCAGTTTGTCTCAGTTGCGCCCTCAGTTCAGCAATTTCAACTCTAGTCAGAGCCGTTTCCACCACCCAAGGGAAAATCTTATCCGTTGCGGGAATTCCGCTTGCTTGGAGAATTTGGCAAAGTTTCTGTTTCCTGTCCGTTGGCATCTCTGGATGCCTCTGGTTCAAAAAACGCACTATCGGCGAGTCGTTCGGCTCCATCGAGTTGAGCATAGAAATCTTCCAAATAAGTTTGAATTTCCTGCTGTCCCAAAATCCCAAAATCGGGATAATCCCGCGCCTCCCCCCAAGTCAACAATTGCTTTTGGGGATTACGCCCATCAACTACCTTCTTCATTTCCAGGTCGAACAAACCCAGCCGCACCACAGGCACTCGATAACTCTCCAGCAACCCCTGAAAACTAGAGGACTCAAAAAACTCCAAATCCGTTGTATTGCGCCCCAGATTAGCCACAAAGATCATCGGCATATATTGACCAATAGTTTCTGCTGTCGGTCTAAACAAATTTAAAGAATCATTATCCAAATCGCTCACAAACAGATAACGCATCCTAATCCCCAAACGAACAGCAGTTGGCATTACCTTTTTCGTCACCAGCCAAGTAAGCAAACTTTCATTAGTCCCCGCCCGACAATTAGCCACAACAGGACGAAGTAAAGCCGCATCTAACAAAGAATTTGCCGTACTCGCTCTGGAAGCATCCTCACTAAAAAACGCCTGCCTATCGAACTTATGGTTGCCGTAATAATTGCTCGTCGTCGCATTACTCTTATCAGTGTCAATCAAAAAAAATTCCTGCTGGCGATCCAAATGCCGTTGGCAATCCAACCGCGCGACAAAAGACTTACCAGTACCCCCCTTTTCTCCACCCCAGAGATTAATCGCATTACTCACAACTGATATACTCCTAATCCTAGAAATTAACAGCAGAATTAGCACTTGTACTAGCAGGAGAATCAGATTTAACCGACGACTTAGTAGCTGATGGCTTAGAACTTACAGCTTGGGTTGGCTCCGACGACACCTTAGCATTCAATCTTTGCCAATACTTCCGAAACGTACTCGGCTGAACTTTAATTCCGTAAGTAGCCGCCAGCCGACAAATATCTTCCGCACCATAACCCTGAGACAAAGCAAGAGCAAACTTCTCTTGATTAGTCTCCAGCAGCTTCTCAAAAGAAGCAGGATTAGGCTTAGACCCCCAAGAATTAAGCTCCGTTAAAAACCCATCAGGATCTGGTTGAACATCTGACACCTGAACTTCATCAACAGAAGCAGCAGACTTTTTCGACTTAGAATCAGTTGGCATAACTAGCAGCCCAGAAGATATTATTGCATCCAAAAAGTGATAATTATCTAATATTACAGCAATATCTGAATCTGAAAAAGATAAATTACTATTAATAACATTACCCCCAGTAAGTGCCAGCCAACAGATGAAGCCAAGCGACACCCCCGTGAATACGCCTACGGGCAAACCCTCACCCCTGGTACAATCCAATTCCTGACCCCGCCCTTGGACAAGCTGTGAACTTTCGGTAAATAAGCTCCGCTCATTTACCTCATCGCTGCGCGACCGTTCAAGCTTGCCAGGGGAGTACCCCTGAACCCCCAACCCCCGGACACCCTACTAGCTAAACCCAAAAACCTGCCGTGACTAACCGCCCCCCTCTAGATGAGATATTGCAAGGAGTATTTAATAACTCTCAGATAGAGCTACCTGGAAAAATAGAACGAAAAAACAAACTTAGTTTTGTCGTCAGCGACGAAGAATTAGAACTCCTCAATGCTGCACGAGGGGGAATGAAGTTAAGTGAATACCTCCGCTCTGCCATCTTCAAGCAGCAACTACCCATTCCTCGCGCCACCGTTCCTGCTATCAACCGCGAAACCTTAGTTAGGTTAAACCGGATTGGCGCACTGCTCAATCAACAAGCTAGGGCTTTGAATACTGCAAAATGCCTTAATAGCTTTTCGGGAATATCAAGCGAATATCTCCAGCAGTGTCTCGAACAACTGCAACAACTAGAGCGAGAATTAAAACAACTCGGTCGGGCAATTGTTCTATTAAACGCTAGAAATAGGAGCGAGAATGATTGGGAAGATATCTAAAAGCGGTAGCTTCAAGCAGCTAGTCGAGTACCTAGATAAAGAAGATTCCGTTATCCTGGGAACAAATATGTATGGTCAGAGCATTAGAGAACTAACTGCTGAATTTATGACTATCCGCGACCTAAACCCCAGTATCAAACAACCTGTATTACACGCCTCCTTATCGCTATTACCTGGAGAATCCCTAAGCGACGAACAATTTAGAGAAGTATGCGAAACATGGATGGAGAAGATGGGCTTTGACTTAACTAAAAATCAATATCTAATTGTCCGTCATAAAGACACAGAACACGAACACGCCCACCTTGCTATCAACCGAATAGATATGCTTACTACCAAGGTAGTAATTGATAGCTTTGAGCGTTACCGAAGCCAGGAAATTATTCGTCAGTTAGAGCAGAATTATGATTTAGAACAAGTTGCTCCTAGTTGGCAGACCTTTAAGAATTCTGAGCATGAGATAGAGCCTAATTTACAACGAGCTAGTCGCAAAGGATTGACTCATGAAATAGAAATAGCTGCTATTGATAATCCAACGATGCCAGAATTTTTCCACCGCTTGGTAGAGCGGCAGATTCGATCTGAAGTGGGATTTACCCGTAATGGCAAGCCCAAGGGCATCACCTACAAAGTAGCAGATGGTGAGAAAGTAGCTGGGAATGCCTTGGGTAAAGCCTATAGCTTCCCAGGATTGCAGAAGTATCTGAAAGTAACCTATGACCCGACTAGAGACAACCAGAAACTAGCTGAATTTGTCCAAAGCACACAACAACAAAATCAGGAATTACAACAAGAGAGAGAACCTGCGCGAGAGGAACTAGAAGTACAGACTCCTCACTCCTCCTTGGAAGCTATAGAAGAACAAAGCATACCGGAGCCGAAAATTCAGCAGATTTGGTCGTCACAATATGGAATTCCCGCTATAGAGGACTTGGTAAAAGCTATTCCAGAAAACCTAAGAGAGACACAAGCTGAAACCCCCGAAAGAGATCGCAGACAACGAGAAAAAGCCCAAGCTATTTATCAACAATGGGATAGCCTTACTAGGGCGATTTATCAAGTTGAAGACCCAAAAGACATCGACCCGCGAATTGCGTTTTTGATGCAGTCGCAGCAGCAGACCTCCAAGCAGATTACTCAGGTCTTAGCACAAAGCCCCGCCGTGCAGGAGTTACTCAAGCGCGACTTCACCTACGCTCAAAGCTATTCCCAATTCTGCCAGTCTCAAGCTTGTGACAATCAGACAACCTGGCAGCCTGATCTTGACCAGTACCGTAGGGCTGTGGAGCTAGAGCGCCAGCAGCAGGAAGAGCGGCGTATCGCCAGCGAGCGTCAGCAACAGCAGCAGCAAGAACGACAACATAATTTGAAACTGCTCTTGCAGTGGCAGGAAACAGCGATCGCTTTGGGCAGACCTGCATCCTATGTGGAGCGAATTCGTGAGGTGACGGCAGACTACCAGCGTGGTCTACCGTTATCAGAGAAGACCATTGCGGCAAGGCAACAGGATTTAGCTGCTAAAGAGCGACAGCAAAAGGCGCAACGTCCGCAGGGAGAATTGAGTTTATGAACTAATGCATAATTTTTTCAATCATGCCTGGTAAGTATATGGGCAGATACCTGCTTCGGCAGAGTAATGTACCTATTGCCGCCTTCACTAGATGTGTTCAACTCGATTAGTTAAGCAAATCCAGACTAAACAGTGCTATAAGGTGCTTTCCAGGGAACAATAAGAACGCCCCCATTTCTTTCCTACATCTATGGAGCAACATCTGCGCCAACTCATTGAAGAGGTGTGTCAGCACCCACTTAAAAACCCGAAAAGACAGAAGGCTATGAATAAGCTGCTCATTGAAATTCAACGATTACCAGGATTAGGCAAATCCTCCCACCCAGACTATTTAGATGCCTTGAATCAAACCTGGGAGGTTCTTCCGAGCTTTTGGTGATCTAGTCATAAAGCTGGATAATTCTAGGAGGATAAGACACCTTTAAAGCTTATGACTGTGCAATTCTTCCAATACCTACTTCCTGATTGCAACCTGCTCCGTTTAGAAGACTGTGAAATCGACACGGATAACTATCTGATTACTTTGAACGTATCCTCAACCCAGATATCAGCCCAATGCCCACTCTGCGCTACGTCAACGCAGCGCATCCATAGCCGTTATAAACGAACACTAGCAGACATTCCTTGTGTGAGCTTCAGTTTGACCTTAGCACTCCAAGTCTGTAAGTTCTTTTGCGATAATTGCGCTTGTGTCCGTCGTATTTTCACCGAGCGGATTGGGGGAGTCGCTGCTCCTTGGGCAAGAAAGACCGTTCGCTTGGTGCATTGGTTGCAGAGCATTGGTTTAGCTTTAGGAGGTGCCGCCGGGACACGTCTGGCGCACCAACTGGGCATTCAAGCTTGTGGAAGTACCCTGTTGAACCACCTCAAACAGTTACCCTTACCACAATTGGAGGTGACAAAACTGCTGGGGGTGGATGATTTTGCTTTTCGTAAGGGACGGCAATATGGCACTATCTTGGTGGATCTAGAGCAGCATCAACCGATAGCTCTACTGGCAGATCGCAAAGCCGAAACGTTGGCACAGTGGTTATTGCACCATCCTGGGGTGGAAGTTGTGTCGCGCGACCGTTCTAAGGTCTATCGAAGTGGGATAAACCAAGGCGCACCGGATGCTTTGCAAGTGGCTGACCGATTTCATCTAGTGCAAAACTTAGTTGAAACCTTGGAAAAAGTATTTAGCAGCTATAGTGCTGAACTCAAAGCCATTGAGCAACGGCAGCGCCCCAATGTCACTGCACCGAAGCCAGCGATTGTCAAGGCTAAACCAACGGCAACCGTAACGGCTCAAGCCCAGACCCAGACTGCTTATGAGCGAAGGGTGGAGCAACAGCAGCAGGTAAAGAAACTCCACCAGCAACAATGGTCTCAAATCGCTATTGCCCAAGCCCTTGGGGTTAGTGTTCGGACGATACATCGTTACCTGACGCGGCCAAACTTACCAGCAACACTGCCTCGGCGCAAATCCTTTGGCAGAAGTGTACTTGACTCTCACAAGCAGCTTCTTTTAGAGTGGTGGAATGGGGGCATCCGGCAGCCTAAACTGCTGGTGAGCTTGCTGCAACAGCAGGGATACAGTGGCAGCGAGCGGACTGTGACTCGCTACATTAGTCAACTGCGTCAGGCTCAGGGGCTGCTTGCAAAACCTGGGCATTCTGCTCAAAGCCTAACCAAAGTGATTGACGAGCAGTCTCCGCCTTTGACGGCTCGTCGAGCCAGCTATTTAGTTGTGAAGCGCCAGGAGAATCGAGCGTGCGAAGACATCGAACTGTTGGGGCAGCTAGTAGCACAGCACCCAGACTTAGCAATGGCAGTAGAGTTAGCAGAGGAGTTTTTACGACTGCTACGCCAGCGACAAGGTGAGGCGTTTGCAGCTTGGTTGACTAAGGCTCTCAAAAGTTCATTGCAGCCCTTTCAATCACTTGCATCAGGTCTTTTTGATGACTTTGCAGCTGTTAAGGCAAGCATGATGTTAAGCGTGAGTAATGGTCCAGTGGAAGGATTGAATAATCGATTAAAGATGTTGAAACGACAGATGTATGGACGCGCTGGATTAGCATTACTCAGCAAACGCTTTATTCTGTCTCAGTAAGCCATATCCAAGCATCATCAGTTCCTCACATTATGACTAGATCACCAAAAGCTCGGAAGAACCCAGGATAGTTGACATTTGACACTCCGCTTTGTTTAATAGTGTACAGGCAGCGCCAGTTACACCTGTAGCGCAATATTTGGGATTGAGCCGAGATACGTGTAAAAAGGTGCCACTTCATCGGAAATCCTTGCTAGATGGTCATTTAGTTCACTCCCAAGCTATTTTCTCTATCTCTGTTTGAAGGTCACTCTGTGTTCCACGAACGTAGATCATTGTGGTGTCAAGAGAATCATGACCCATAATTTGAGCGAGTCGATGCAGTGGAACCACTTGAGCCATTCGATATCCAAACCGATGACGCAAATCATGTGGACTGACATCAATGAGCGAAGCTAAATGAGTATATTTTTTGACCAAGTACCCCAAGGCTCTCTCCGTCAGAGCCTCGCCCGTTTTTTCGGAAAGAAATAGATAACTTATTTCTTGTGTCCGAGTCTTGAAATACTCCACTAACACCGATCTAGCTGTTGCATTCAATGGTACGTCGCGGTATTTATTGCGTTTGCCATGTACTTGTAAAATGCCGCTACGTTTCCCTAAGTGAACCTGTTGTTGTTGAAGTGTACAAACTTCTTGGGAACGTAGTCCAGTATGAAGCATCAAGACAATTATTGTTCGGTCTCTGAGGCTACCAGAATGCGTAACTGCCGCAACCAAAGCAGATTCCTCCGCATCAGAGAGATGACGTGGCGCTGAACCAACAAAAGGGATTAACTTAACAATCTGTGCAGGGTTATTGTTAACTAACCCAGTTTCCATAGCCCAAGCAAAATAGCACTTAAGTGTCACTAAATATCGGTTTACAGAAGCTGGTTTGAGTTGCAGTGAATTTTGTAAGTAAGAACGATAACTTGTTATTGTCGGGGTAGCAATCGTATTTAGTAAAAAAGATTTGGGAATTTCTTGGCCTTCAGAGGAGGATTCCTCCCACCAGAATATAAACTGGCGAAGATCGCTCTTGTAGTTACGAATAGTTACCAGGCTGACATCCGCCACTGAGCCTAAATAGGATTCATACTGTGCTAAAGTTTGCTCTCCCGATTTTGAGATTGCTGGGATACTGTTACGTTTCATGGCACATTACACCCTCAATTTTTAGTTAAGATAGCCTAACGGCACGTGTAAAGACATTAGCAGACATGATATTTCCGAGATATTAAGAACATTAGCAGACATTTATCCCCTTAAAACCGGATAGTAATATCTGCTAATATTACTTAGCAGACATTTTGGCATCCTGACCAAAAGCCTAAAAGGACAAGCCAATTACTGTTATTGAACGTACCGCTTACCCTCAATTCAAGCAGCAACCTAGCGAGAAAGAATTAGCCGAACTTTATACTCCAACTCAAGAGGAACTTGAGTTTATCAATGCCAAGTCTCGCGGCTCGAACGGACGGCTGAGTTTATTAGTGATGCTAAAAACCTTCCAACGGCTCGGTTATTTTCCTCATCTAGAGTTTGTGCCACTTCTAATTATCAACCACCTCCGCTCCGGCTTGAAGTTGAGTAGTAAGGTCTCAGCAATTTCTTCTCTACGTTCCCGTCGTCGCTATATGTCAGTTATTCGCACATACTTAAATGTTAAGCCCTATGACAATGCAGCACAACAATTAGTAGCACAAGCTATTGCTGTAGCGGCTCAAGTAAAGGATCATCCAGCAGATTTAATTAATGTGGCGATTGAAGAATTGGTAAAAGAACGTTATGAGTTGCCAGCTTTCAGCACTATTAACCGATTGGCTGCCAATATCCGCTCTATTGCCAATACTCGTCTATTTCAACGAGTAGGGGCAGGATTATCCCAAACTGAACAAGGCTACTTAGACGGGCTGCTATTGAGAGAGTCGCAGCAGTCAGTAGCTACCTTGAAGTTATTGAAATCTCCACCCAAGAGCGCCACACTGTCACATATGCAGGAACTCTTAGCTAAATTTGACCAATTGATGTCTTTTGGAGATGCGGAGCGATTACTTTCAGGCATTGCTAAGAGTAAGGTGAAGTCCTTTGCTGCACAAGCAAAATCATTGGACATATCTGAGTTTCAAGATATCAAGCAGAGTAAACGCCGGACTTTACTTTTGTGCTTGCTATACCAGGCTCAGATTAAAACACGAGATCATCTAGTAGAAATGTTTCTCAAGCGTCTCCAAACTATTCACACCAAAGCTAAAGCTAAACTGGTCAAGTTGAGAGAGAAGCACTTAACTCAAACTGAGGCTCTGCTAGGAGTTCTGGCGCAAATACTGGTGGTTTCTAACGATAGCCTTAACGACACTGCTTTAGGACAGCAAGTGCAATCTGTTCTTACTTGTCATGGTGGTTCAGAACTACTGCTATTGCAGTGCGAGGAGATCGCTGCTTATAACAGCGACAATTACTTTCCCTTGTTATGGCAGTTTTATTCTCGCTACCGCAAGCTGCTGTTTGGTTTGGTGCGGTCACTGGATATTCGCTCTACAACTCAAGACCAGTCGTTGATAGCAGCTTTAACTTTTGTGCTTGAACAAGAGCATCGACGCGGTAAGTGGTTATCTGCTGGAGTTGATTTGAGCTTTATTAGTGACAAATGGCGACGATTAGTTGTTTTTACCACTGGTAAAACTGAAGTATTGGTTCGCCAGCAATTAGAGATTTGTATATTTACCTACTTGGCAATGGAGTTAAAAACGGGGGATGCCTGTGTAGAAGGGTCGGAAACCTATGCAGATTTCCGTCAGGAGTTACTCTCTTGGGACGAGTGTAAACCGATGATGGCAGGCTATTGCAAAGAACTTGGTATTCCTTCAAACTCCCTTGAATTTATTGAGCATTTGCAACGCTTGCTCACCCAAACGGCAGAGAAAGTAGATCAAATTTGTTCTGATGGCAAACAAGTTACTATTAGCCCCGATGGGGAACCTGTGCTTAAACGCATCCCCGCTCAAGAAAAGCCTGACGGAGCCGCAGCGCTAGAAGCCTCAATCTTGCAGCGCTTACCAGAACGTAGTGTCCTCGATATCCTTTGTAATGTCGAGCATTGGTTGAATTGGACACGGCATTTTGGTCCGTTATCTGGTTCCGAACCAAAAATAGAAAAGCCAATGGAGCGCTACATTTTCACGACTTTTGGCTACGGCTGTAACTTAGGACCGAACCAAACGGCTCGTCATACTAGAGGAGTAGTGACGAGCCATATGCTTTCCTATATTAACCGTCGTCATATTACAGCCGAGAACCTACAAGCTGCTAGTCGAGATATGATTAATGCCTACAATCGTCTCCATTTGCCCAAGTGCTGGGGTAGTGGGAAGAGAGCCGCAGCCGACGGCAGCAAATTTGAGATTTATGAAAATAACCTCCTGTCGGAGTATCACATCCGTTATGGCGGTTACGGTGGTATTGCTTATCATCATGTTTCGGACAAATACATTGCTTTATTTACACATTTCATTACCTGTGGTGTTTGGGAAGCAGTGTATATTTTGGATGGGTTACTAAAGAACACTTCAGATATTCAGCCCGATATTCTACACGCAGATACTCAAGGACAGTCCGCACCTGTGTTTGCGCTGTCGTACCTATTGGGAATCAAATTAATGCCACGCATTCGTAACTGGCAAGACTTGACCTTTTTTCGTCCTACCAAGGAAGCGGTATACAAATACATTGATCCCTTATTTAAAGACGTAGTGGATTGGAAGCTGATTCAAACCCACTGGCAAGACTTAATGAGAGTAGTGTTGTCAATTAAGGCGGGTAAACTCATGCCTTCGACCATACTTCGTAAACTAGGAAGCTACAGCCGTAAGAACCGCCTTTATCAGGCTTTTCGAGAACTGGGGCAGGTAGTACGAACGATTTTTCTCCTAGAATATATCTCAGACCGAGGACTGCGGCAACAAGTTACTGCTTGCACCAATATTGTTGAGGGTTATCATCGTTTCTTAGATTGGTTGTTCATCGGCAAAGATGGAATCGTTACGGAAAATGACCCAATCGAACAGGAAAAGCGAGTTAAGTATCTTGATTTGGTAGCAAGTGCGGTTATTCTCCAAAATGCTTTTGATATGTCAAAGGCAATTCAAGGTTTGAGCTTAGAGGGCTACTCGATTAACCAAAAAGAAGTTGCCACTTTAAGCCCTTACATTACCAGACATATCAAACGATACGGAGATTATGTAGTGGATTTGCATAACATTCCACAGCCCTTAGAAGGAGCAATTCTTCTCCCTATTGAAATATCCGAAAGCTATATCTAGTAAAGCTTTTAAACGAAGTGGCACCTTTTTACACGTA